>CAYXPI010000008.1:0-35916 GCA_964467005.1 uncultured Limibaculum sp.
GGCCACGGCGGCTCGGGCAACCGCGACTGCCGCTTCGACGACAACCCCGGCTACTTCGCCCCCTCGCAGGCCCCCGGCGATCTCGGCATCGACGAGGCCGAGGGTGAGTTCGCCTCCGGCAGCTATCCGAGCCTCTTCACCGGCAACGCCTTCACCGGCGACGGTGACCAGGAGGTGGATGGCGTCGTTATCGAAGGCGACGACGTGCTCTGGACCGACACCATCGGTGCCGACGCGATCAAGGGCCGGGAGAACATCGACGGCGGCGGATCGGACGCGGGGACCCAGCGCATGTGGCGCTGGCAGTCGATCTACGAGTACGCCTACGACGCGCAGCGCGTGATGGGCGAGCTCGCCGACAAGCCGGCCTGGATCGGCCTCGAGCACATCGTGCCCGGCCATGAGCACGTCTCGATGGCGATCTACGAGGATCAGCTCCGCGCCCGCGGCAACGCCTACGCGACCGCGCAGTTCGAGTATCTCTGGGATCGCGCGGACGACGACATCTCGGGCGGCGAGGAGCTCGACTTCGAGAACCCGGCCAACAACGGCGTTCCGAAGGAGCAGGACGACGACATCCGCAACGCGAGCGAGACCGGCCTTGCGGGCCAGGCGCGCGCCGTGGAGTCGGTCGAGTGGCTGCGCGACAACTACCCGAAATCCTACTACGTGCCCGCCCATGTGGAGCGCCAGGGCGCCTTCACCGACCCCGGCACCAACGGCTGGAACGTGGAGAACTTCCGCGAGCTCCACAACGCCGGTCTTCTCGATCAGTCCAACCCGCTGGGTGAGTCGATCGTGTTCGGCGCCGAGATGCTCGCCGGTCACCAGTTCGAGAATGGCGGCCGCGGCACCTACGAGCTCGACCGTCCGACCGCGGGCTTCGGCACCTATGGCGGCGCCGGCGCGTATTCGGGCGCCGAGGTTTCCGTCCCCGGCTTCGCCTTCGACGGCGGCGAGGCGGACATCGCCATCGGCTCGCTCGACCCCTCGACCGGCCAGCCCGCCTCGATCATCCTGCCCGTCGACGGCGAGCCGCTCACCGAGGAGCGTCTGAACCCGATCCGCGATCAGTTCGACGCGCTCTTCAACGATCGTTTGACCGAGCCCTCGGGCAGCGACCAGTTCGACAGCCTCGCCCAGGTGAGCGACAGCAACCCGATCGAGATCTTCGTGCTGGGCCGCCCGGGCCTCGCCACGATGTGGGATGCGATGCTGGGCGAGGGGCGCCGGTTCTGGAACTTCTCCTCCTCGGACTGGCACAACCGCGACATCTTCTCGCCCTTCGAGCCGCAGTCGACCCTCGACCCGTGGCCGGGTGAGTACAACCGCATCTATGCCTACGCGACCGACGGCAACGTCAACGCCGGGTTCAACCAGAACGCGGCCGAGGCCATCATCGACGGCATGCGGGCGGGCAACACCTACTCGACCCACGGCCAGATCATCACCGACTTCTTCTGGGCGCTCTGCCAGGGCGACACCTGCGCGACGCTCGGCGAGGAGCTCGTGGTCGACCCGGCGGGCCCGGATCTCGAGTGGCAGATGGTGGTGGTCGACCCGTCGGGCCCCAACTTCTCGCCCTACACCTTCAACAACCCGTCGCTCGCCCAGATCGGCATCGAGGAGCCGATCAACGAGCCGGTGCTGAAGCATGTGGACGTGATCCTGGGCCAGGTGACCGGCATCATCGATCCGTCGGATCCGGCGTTCTCGACCAACGTGGCGAACCCGACCGTCCAGCTCTTCGACCGGGTGGAGCGGGACGAGTTCACGGCGGACGGCGACACGCTCACCTTCTCGGCCACCATCCCGGTGGCGGATGTGGTGGCGATCGGCGACCTCTACATCCGCGCCCGCGGCACGAACATCCCGGTCGGCACCCCGAACGAGACGAACGCCGACGGCAACCCGCTGCTCGACGACTTCGCCTCCTTCATCCCCTGCACCGTGGTCAACCCGGAGCCGGGCGTGTTCGACCCCGCCTTCTGCCCCGAGCACCTGCCGATCACGGATGACGGCACGAAATACATCGACGCCGATGTGGAGGCCTGGGCCGATCTCTGGTTCTACACCTCGCCGATCTTCGTGACGGTCGGCCAGTGATCGCGGGCCGGGGCCGCCCTCTGGCGGTCCCGCTCGGCGCCATCCGCGGGGGCCTCCGGGCCCTCGCCCCGCGCGGCGACGGACGTCCGCCCGCTCAAGACTGAGGAGACCCACCCATGCGCCTCCGCTCCGCCCTTGCCGCCGCGATCCTGCTCGCAGGCCTGCCTCAGCCGGGCCTGGCCGGCACCCCCGCGGCGCCCGCCGAGGCCGAGGAGCGCCCAACCTGGGTTCAATTCCGCGACCTCTTCGACCGCAAGGGCAAGCCGACCGACCTTGCGGTCGACCTGTCGGGCCAGCTGATCGAGATCGTCGGCTTCCAGACGCCGTCGCCCACCCGCGCGAGCCCGTTCATGGTGATGGTCGGCCGGCCCACCGCCGTCTGCCCGTATTGCACCGCGATCAACGACGAGGAGCACCTGCCCTACGTTCTCGTCTACCCGCATTTCGAGGGGCAGATCCCGCGCTTCCGCGGCCGTCTGCGGATCATCGGGCGCATCCAGGCGAGCCACGCGCACGAAGCCTTCTACGGGCTGCACAACGATGTCCGTGTGCTCGACGCGCGCATCCTCGTGGACCAGCCGGGCCGCGACGGCGCGCGAGCCGAACTCCAACCCGTCACCGCGGCCGAGGGCGGTGGGGGCCATCGGCGTCCCACCACTTTCCTCGACCCCTCGGAGGAGTGACGCGCCGAGCGTTGCCTCGGCGCGCGGTTTCCCCTCGGCGCCGACTGGTGTAGGCAGCGGCCATGGACAGCCTCATCGGCCTCTTCCCGATCCCGATCCTCGTCGCGCGGGGCGCCATCCCAACCGACCTCGTCGCGGCGCTCATCCGGCAGTTCGACGCGGCGGCGACCGGGCCCAATGTGCGCACCGCCCTCCTCTCTCACACCCCCATGGCGGCGCCCCGCAGCCACGAGAACTTCACCGCCGTGCTCTCCCACGTGGCGCCAAAGCTCACGAGCTACGGCGAGGCGCTCCTCGGAGAGGCGCTCAACTGGGGCGTGAAAGAGATCTGGATCAACCGGATGGAACCGGGCGGCGCGCAGAAGATGCACAACCACGCCAACAGCTTCATCTCGGGCATCCTCTATCTCTCGGAGGTGGACGCGAGCGCGGCCACCGTCTTCCACCGCCACACCTCGCACACGAGCTTCCTCCTGCAGAACGAGAACGAACGCTGCCGCTTCGGGCAGTACAACAGCCCGGTCTACAAGATGCCGGAGGCCGCGCCCGGCGACCTGGTGCTGTTTCCCAGCTACATGATGCACGAGGTGCCGCCCAACCAGGGCGGCGTGCGCTACACCGCGGCCTTCAACGCCCTGCCCGAGCGGCTCGACAGCTGGGGCTACACGGTGCGGTTCCGGTGACGGGGGCCCGCGACCGATGACCTTCGCCGCCTCGGCCGAGCCCGCGCAGCGCAGAGCGCGCGCCGGTGTCGTGCATCTCCTCCTCGTCGCCTCAGGGCTCGCGGGTCTCGGCTATCAGCTCGTCTGGACCCGGATGCTCGCGATCGGCCTCGGGCACGAGGCCTTCGCCGTCTTGGCCGTGGTCACCGCCTTCTTCCTGGGCCTCGCGGCGGGGGCGCTCCTCCTCGACCGGCGGATCGCCGAGAGCCGCCGCCCGGGTCTTTGGTATGCGGGGCTCGAGGCGCTCATCGGGGTCTGGGCGCTGGCGCTCATCTGGCTCATCCCAATCACGAACGCTTGGGTGGCGGACTGGATCGGACCCGAGCCCACGGAGCTCCGCCGCTGGGCGGGCGCGTTCCTCGGCCCCGCGCTCCTCCTCCTGCCGGCGACCGTGGCGATGGGCGCAACCCTGCCGGCGGCCGAGCGGCTCTATGCCCGGATCCGGCGGAACGGGCGCGGCATCGGCGGGCTCTACGCGGCCAACGCAGTGGGCGCGATGCTCGGCGTGGGCTTGAGCGCGCTCGTCCTCATGCCCGCCCTCGGCTTTTCCGCCACCCTCGCCGTCTTCGCCGGGATCAACCTCACGGCGGCCGCGCTCACCCTTCTCGGGCCCGCGCGCGGGGAGGGCGCGAGGCCGCCGCTCCCGGCGGCCCAGGCTGGAGCGGGGCCCACGCCCGGGCTCCTCGCGGCCCTCGCCGCCACCGGGCTCCTCGGCCTCGGCCTCGAGGTGGCGGCGATCCGCGCCCTCTCGCAGGTGCTGGAGAACACGGTCTATTCCTTCGCCGCGGCGCTCGCGATCTATCTCCTCGGCACGACGGCGGGGGCCGCGCTCTACCAGGCCGTCTATGCTCCACGCCGCGGCCCGGGATGGGACCGTCCGGCGCTTGCCTGGCTCGGCGCCCTCACCGCGGCGAGCGCGGCGGTCGCGGCCCTGGCGGCCTCGGCGCTGCCGGAGATCCACCGCGCGATCCGGAGCGCTCTGGGCACGCCGGCGGAGGCGGCGATGCTGGCGGAGACACTGGCGGCGGCGGCCATCCTCCTCGTGCCCACGGCGGCGATGGGCGCGCTCTTCTCGCATCTCGCGCAGGCCGCTCGCGGCCCCCGAGGCGGCCTCGGCGCCGCTCTGGCAGCCAACACGCTGGGGGCCGCCGCCGCCCCGCCGCTTCTCGGGGTCGTGGCGATCCCGTCCCTCGGCACGGTGGGGGCGGTCGCGGCCGTCGCGGCGGGGTATGTGGCCCTCGCCCTCGTCCTCGCCCGGCCGCGGCCGCTCCAGGCCCTCGCGCTTGTCGGCGCGGCGGCGGCGCTCCTCCATCTCGCCCTCACGCCCGAGGCCCGGCGCCTCTACCGCGCCGCACCGGGGGTGGAGATCCGCGCCTCGGTCGACGGTCGGGCGGCCACGGCCACGGTCACCGAGGAGCCCTCGGGCCATCGCTGGCTCACGGTGAACGGCGGCCTCGTGATGGGCGGAACCCGCTCCGACGCCCTCGACCGGATCCAGGGCCATTTCGCCCTTCTCCGCCACCCCGCACCACGGCGCGCGCTCTTCCTCGGCGTCGGCACCGGGGCGACGCTGGCGGCGGCCGCGGCCTATCCGGAACTCGAAGCGACCGGGGTCGAGCTCCTGCCGGAGGTGCTGGAGGTGGTGCCGGAGTTCGAGCGCGTGGCCGCCGATCTCGCGGGCGCCGAGGGCCGGGTGCGGCTTTTGGAGGGCGACGCCCGGCGCTATGTGCGCGCCGCCCGGGGCACCTACGACGTGATCGTGGCCGACACCTACCACCCGGCGCGGGACGGCGCGGGCCTTCTCTACACCGTCGAGCACTTTAGGGCGATCGAGGCGGCGCTCGCGGCCGACGGGGTCTTCGTGCAGTGGCTGCCCCTCCACCAGCTCGACCTCGAGACGCTGCGCCTCATCCTCCGGAGCTTTCTCGCCGTGTTCCCGGACGCCCGGCTCTCGATGGGAAACTTCAATCTCGGCACGCCCCTCCTCGCGGTGGAGGCGCGCCGGGGCGGAGGCGCGGCCAAGCTTTCCGAGATCGTCGGCCGGCCGATCGCGCCCGCGCTCGGGCGCGAGCTCGCGGAGATCGGGCTCGCGACGCCCTTCGCCCTCTTCGGCGGCTTTCTCGCGGGGCCCGAGGCGCTCCGTCGCTTCGCGGGTGCGGGCCCCCTCAACACCGACGACCACCCCCGCGTCCTCTTCGCCGCGCCGCGGAGCGTCTACGGCCCCACGGAACGGCCGGTGGCGCGGCTCTTCACCCTCGTGCGCACCTTCGGGCCGAGGGCCTACCAGGCGGTGTCGCTTCAGGGCTCGGAGGTGGCGGAGATCTTTCCCCCCCGGCTCGAGGCCTATTGGGCGGCCCGCAACAACTTCCTGTTCCTCGGCGCGCGCACGGGGCCGACGGGCAACCCCGTGGCGGACGCGCAGCGCCTTGCGCCCCGGCTCCTCGCCATTCTGGAGGAGAGCCCGGATTTCGGCCCGGCCTACGACCCCGTGCTGGCCATGGCCCGGGCGGTGGCTCCGCAGGACCCGGCGGTGGCGCGGCGGCTTCTCGGCGCCCTGGCCACGATCGCGCCCCAGAGGCCGGAGGCGCGCCGGGCGCTCGAGCGGCTCCGCTCGCTCAGGCTCCGGCGAGGGACAGGGCGAGCGCCATCGCCCCCACGGCCGCGAACCAGCTGCCGAGCGCGCGCTGCGCGAGCGCGACCCAGCCACGCCAGCCGTGGAGCGCCGCGCTCGCGGCGATGAGGAGGGTGCCGAGGAGCGTGCCCGTGGCCGCGATGCCCGCGGCGAAGAGGAGCCAGTCGATCTCCGCCCCCTGCCCCGCCGCGCCGTTCTCCGCGCCCACGACGAGGCCGCTGGCGGCCGCGAAGGCGCCGAGAGCCCAGGCCGGCAGCCGGAGCGCGAAGGCCGCGAGGAGGCCCATGGCCGCGAAGCCCGAGGCGGAGGCGGTTGGGTCCTCCGGCACCGGCAGCGCGGCGGCGAGGCCGACCCCGGCCAAAAGCCCGAACGGCAGCGCGAGAAGGGCCCAGCGCGCCCGCTCCCGCGCCTGCAGGCCGGCGAGCACCGCAAAGGCGAGGAGGAGCGCGAGCGAGGCCGGCGAGGTGAGGAGGTGGAGGGCGCCCGCGTAGAAGTCGCCGAACTCCATGCCCACGAGATGGGCCGAGGCCGGTGCCGGGGCGAGCCCGACGCCGAGAGCGAGGCCGAGGGCCGTTGACTGGCGCGCGCGCATCAGATCGTCGCCGCGAGGAAATAGGCGCCGAGGCCGGCGATGATCCCGCCGCAGCCGCGCACGATCGACGGCCCTGGGGTCTTCACGTCGTTGAGGAGGCCGATCACGATGCCCGCCATATGGAGAAGCCCCGTCATCACCACAAAGCCGAGGCCGTAGGCGAGCGGCTCGGTGGCGCCCGGCAGCGCGGTCCCGTGGGCGTGGCCGTGGAAGATGGCGAAGAGCCCCACCAGCGCCACCGCGAGCCAGCTGGGCAGGCGCAACGCGAAGAGGACCGCGAGGCCGAGGAGGAGTGCGGAGACGGCGATGCCGATCTGGACGCCCGGAAGCGGCAGGCCGAGAACGCCGAGGAGCCCGCCCACCGCCATCATGAGCGGGAAGGCGACCGGCAGCGCGTAGACGAGCGGCGCGCCGAGCTGCGCGCCCCAGAGGCCGACGGCGACCATGGCGATGAGGTGATCCGGACCGAGCACCGGGTGGAGGAGCCCGCTCACCAGGCCGCCGGCCACATCGTCGACCGCATGGGCGGCGGCGGCCGAGGGCAGGAGCGCAAGAAGGGCGACGGCGGAGAGGCGGCGGGTCATGGGATCACGCTCCAAAGAGGGTGGCGGTGCGGTCGAGGAACCAGAAGGCGCCGAGCGCCCCGATGCCGTAGGCCGGCACGAGCCGGGCCCAGCCGGGCCAGGAGACCAGCATCACACGGTAGGCCCAGGCGAGCGCCACCACGGCGAGCACAAAGGCGAGCTGCCCGATCTCCACGCCCAGATTGAAGGCGACGAGGGCCACCGGCAGCGCGTCCTCCGGCAGGCCGAGGGCGACGAGCGCGTTGGCGAAGCCGAACCCGTGGAGAAGGCCGAAGAAGAACGAAACCGCCCAGGGGTGGCGGAGGGTGAGCGTGCTCTCGCCGCGGTGGGCGTGGATCACCTCCACCCCGATGAAGACGATGGACAGCGCGATCATCGCGTTCACGAAGATCTCCGGCACCCCCACATAGCCGAAGGTGACGGCGCCCAGCGTGACGGAATGGGCGACCGTGAAAGCCGTCACGGTCTTGATCAGCATCCAGCGCCCTTGCGCGATCCAGATGAGGCCGAGGACGAAGAGGAGGTGGTCGACGCCGAGAAGGATGTGCTCGATCCCGATCTGAAGATAGGCGATGGCGATCTCCGCGAGGCCCGCCCAGCTGTCGGCACGGAAGGCGGGGGAGATCCGGGCCGTGGGCGCCGCCGGGGTGAGGGTGAAGACCCGGGTGCCCGCCGCGTCGATCACCTTGAACATGGCGGCGGACTGGCCCTCGCCGATCCCCTCGAACCCGAGCCGGCCCGTGAGCCCCCGATCCCCGCAATCGAGCACCGGCTCCTCGAACACGCATTGCTCCGGAAAGAGGGGCTCGAGCGCCGCGCCGAACTCGGTGTTGGGCTTGAGCTCCCAGGTGACGGTGTAGCGCCCGTCCCCCATCACGCCGCCCACCGGGCCGCCGTCGTGGATCTTGAGGACCGCGAGCTCGGTCACATGGGCCTGAGCGGGGAGGGGCGCGAGGAGGATGGCGAGGAGGGCGATGGCGAGGCGGATCACCGGATGGCCTCCTGCCCCGCCGCCACGTCCGCGGCCGGGGCGGGCGGGCTCTGCGCGCCGTCTCCGGTCGCGACGACATCGGCGCCGTAGGCCTCGCGCTCCACCGCGTAGCTTTCGCGCAGCGCCCGCAGCGCGGCGCTCGCCTCGCGCTGGCTCATCCGGGCCCGCCATTCGCCGGCGACCGTGGTGCGCACATCCTCAAAGGGGCGCACCACGCTGGGGCTCCGACCCAGAAAACGCACGACCTGCCAGCCCTGCGGCGAGTTCACGGCGCGCCACACGCCTTCCTCGCCCGCCTCGATCGCGGCCACGAACTCCTCGTTGAAGAGCCCCACCAGCTGTGCGCGCGGGCGGTTGCCCAGCGTCACCGGCACGCGGCCCAGCGGCGCGGCCGACGCGGAGGCCTCCCCGCCCTCGAGCCGGGCGGCGACCGCCTCGGCCTCGTCCCGGGTCGCGTCGAGCCCCAGCACCTCGATGCTGATCCGCTCCGGAACGGTGAAACGCTCGAGATTCGACTCGTACCAGGCGCGGAGTTCCTCCTCCGGCGGCACCTCGACCTCGATGCCGGAGAAGAGCATGAGCCGCATCCGCGAGAGGAGCCGCTCGCGCATCATCTCGTCGCCCTCGTCGAGGCGGAGCGCCCGGGCCTCGCGGATCAGCACCTCGTTCGTGATGTGGCGCTCGACGAGCCGGTCCATCTCCGCCGGCGTCGGCAGGCGGCCGCGCTGGGTGCGGAAGAGCTCGGCGAACTCGCGATGCACTGTGGCGTCGACGCGGATGGTGCGTGGGTCGTCGAGCTCCTCCTGAAGCGCGCGGTCGACCGCAAACAGAAGCGCGCCGATCGCCAGGAACTGCACGAGCGGCTCGCGGAGCCATCGCGTCCAAGTGTTTGCCATACCAAGCCCTTCTTGTCCGACGGCTCTGCGCCGGCCGGCGGTTGACCCCATCTAGCGAGCCGGGCGGACGCCCGAAAGCGAAATTTGTGTGACACTCGGCATCCCGCACGCGACTTGCCCGGGGCGGTCCCGCATCCGAGACTGGGCCGGGTCGGGCGCCCTGGGAGACGGCGGATGGACATGCTCGGATGGCTGTTGGCACTCGCCGCGCCCGCGGTGGGAAGCTTCGCCGCCCTCCTCGCGGACCGGTTGGCGGAGGGGCGGGACCCGGTGGCCGCTCGCTCCCGCTGCGACGGATGCGGCCGACGGCTCGGGGCGCTCGAGCTCGTCCCGATCCTCTCCTGGCTGGCGCTTCGGGGCATGAGCCGGTGCTGCGGCCGGCCCATTCCGGTGCGGCTCCTCGGGGCCGAGCTCGCCGCCCTCGGCCTCACGCTCTGGGCGCTGGCGGTGGTGCCGGAGCCCCTCTGGCCGGCGAGCGCGCTCCTCGGCTGGACGCTCCTCGCCCTCGCGCTCATCGACCTCCGAACCTTCCGGCTGCCCGATCCGGGCACCCTGGGGCTCGTCCTCGCGGGGCTGGCGCTCTCGGCGGCGGGGGCGACGGGGCCGCTCGCCCTTCACGCGGCGGGGGCGGCCCTCGGCTATCTCGCACTCGCCGGCCTCGCCTGGGGGTATCGCCGGCTCCGGGGGGTGGAGGCGCTGGGGCTGGGCGACGCCAAGCTCCTGGCCGCGGCCGGGGCCTGGATGGGACCCGCGGCGCTCCCCTCGGTGGTGCTCTGGGGGGCGGCGGTCGGGCTCCTTCAGGCCGGGCTCCTCCGCGTCCGCGGCGGGCGGCTGGCCGCCGACACCGCGCTGCCCTTCGGGCCGGGCCTCGCCATGGGCTTCTGGGTCACCTGGCTTCACGGGCCGCTCGTTCTCGGCTAACCCTTCGGACGGGAGGACCGGCGGCATGGACGGGCGCGCGCGCGACACCGACGAGACGGAGGAGGCGGCCCTGGCGCTGGCCGAGGCTCTGGTGGCCCGTGGCGCGCTCGCCGAGGCGCAAAGGGCCCGCGCGGTCCGGGTGGCGGGCGAGAGCCGGGAGCGGCTCGACCATGTGCTCGTGCGCCTCGCGCTCGTGGGCGAGCGCGAGATCGCCGACACCTATGCCGAGATCCTGGGCCTGCCGCGGGTGGGCCCCGAGGCCTTTCCCGAGGAGATCCCGCATCTCGAGGCTCTGGGCGCCAAGTTCCTCACGAGCGCGCGGATCCTGCCGCTCGCCGAGACGGGCGGGCGGCTCCGGGTGGCGGTGGCGGACCCCTTGGACATCTCGGCGCTCGAGGCGGTGGCGCTCAAGCTCGGCCTCGCCGTGGAGCGGGGGATCGGCCTCGCCTCGGAGATCGAGGGCGCACTCGAACGCCTGACCTCGGACCGGGCCGACGCCCTCGAGACCGAGGCGGCGGAGGCGGACACCGAGGCCGATCTCGCCCGCCTCCGCGACCTCGCCTCCGAGGCCCCGGTGATCCGCCTCGTCAACCAGATCGTGCGGAGGGCGGTGGAGGCGCGCGCCTCGGACATCCATCTCGAACCCGCGGATCAGGCCTTGCGCGTCCGCTACCGGGTCGACGGCGCCCTCCGCGAGGCCGACCCGCCGCCCGCGCATCTCCGCGCCGCCGTGATCTCCCGGGTGAAGATCATGGCCAAGCTCAACATCGCCGAGACCCGCCTGCCGCAGGACGGGCGGATCCAGCTCGCGGTGGCGGGGCGCGAGATCGACATGCGGGTGGCGACCCTCCCCACGCTCCACGGCGAGGGGGTGGTGCTCCGACTGCTCGACCGCTCGGGGCTCACCCTCGATTTCGAGGGGCTGGGCTTCGACGCCACCTTGCGCGCGGCGCTCGAGGGGCTCATCCGGCGGCCGAACGGCATCGTGCTCGTCACCGGCCCCACGGGTTCGGGCAAAACCACGACGCTCTACGCCGCCCTCCAGCGCCTCAACGACGCCACCCGGAAGGTCATCACCGTGGAGGACCCGGTGGAGTACCAGCTCCCCGGCATCACCCAGATCCAGGTGAAGGCGGGCATCGGCCTCACCTTCGCCCACGGCCTGCGCGCAATCCTGCGTCAGGACCCCGATGTGATCATGATCGGCGAGATCCGCGACCGGGAGACGGCGGAGATCGCCGTCCAGGCGGCCCTCACGGGGCATCTCGTGCTCGCCACCCTCCACACGAATTCGGCGGCGGCGGCGATCGATCGGCTGCGGGATATGGGGGTGGAGGACTATCTCATCGTCGCCACCCTGGCGGGCGCGGTGGCCCAGCGGCTGGTCCGCCGGCTGTGCGCCCAGTGCGCCCTGCCGGAGGAGCCGGAGCTCGCGGCGCGCCTCGCCCTCGGATGGCCGGCCGCGGGCTTTCGCCGGGCGCAAGGCTGCCCGGCCTGCCGCGGCACGGGCTTTCGCGGCCGGACGGGCGTGATGGAGGTGCTGGCGGTCGACGATGCGGTGCGCCGCGCGGTGCTCGCCCGGCAGGACCATCGCCAGATCCAGGCCCTCGCCGAGGAGGCGGGCATGCGCACCATGCGGGCCCACGCGCTCGCGAAGGCCGCGGCGGGGGAGACCGCGCTCGCGGAAGTGCTGGCCCTCTCCACGGAGCTCTGAGATGCCGCTCTTCCGCTACCGCGCCATAGACGCCGGCGGCGAGATCGTGACCGGCACCCTCGATGCGGCGGACAAGGCGGGGGCGGCCAGCCGCCTCCAGGCCGAGGGGCACCTGCCGATCCGCATCGAGGCCGGGGCGGAGAGTGGCCTCCGCGCGCTTTTGGCCACCGAGATCACCCCGAAGCATGCGCTCTCGGCGCGGGACCGTGCGGTCTTCACCCGGGCGATGGCGACGCTCACGGGCGCGGGGCTGCCGCTCGACCGGGCGCTGGAGATCGCCGCCGAGCTGGGCGAGCGGGCGCGGGTGCGGGCGGTCGCTGCGCGGATCCTCGCCGCCGTGCAGGGGGGCGCGGGCTTTGCCGAGGCGCTCGACCGGGAGCGCGCGGCCTTCCCGCCGCTTTACCGGAGCGTGGTGCGCGCAGGTGAGGCGGGGGCCGCGCTCGAGGCGACCCTTGCACGCCTCGCCGATGCCGAGGAGGAAGGCCTCACACGCGCGGGCGAGCTCCGCTCGGCGCTCATTTACCCGGCCTTTCTCGTGGTCACCGCCATCGGCTCGGTCGCGCTTCTCCTCGGCTATGTGGTGCCCTCCTTCGAGCCGCTCTTGGCCGAGGCGAATGTGGAGCCGCCACCGGTCACCCAGGCCGTTCTCGCCGCCGGGCGCTTCGTCGAGGCGCATTGGGCCAAGATGCTTGGAGCGGCGGCCGGCGCGCTCGGGGCCGCGCGCCTCGCGCTCCTCTGGCCGCCGGCGCGGCTCGGCTGGCACCGCGCCTGCCTCCGCCTGCCGGTCGTCGGCCCGCTCTGGGGCAAGATCGAGACCGGGCGGCTCACCCGCCTGGCGGGCCAGCTCTTGCAGAACGGCGTGGCGCTTCCCCAGGCGCTCCGGCTCACCCAGGCTGCCCTCGCCAACCGCGCCTACGCGGCCGAGATCGCCCGGATCATCCCTGAGGTGGAGGCGGGCCGCGGCCTCTCGCGTCCGCTGGCCGAGGGCGCCCTCCTGCCACCGCTCGCCCGGCAGCTCATCCAGGTGGGCGAGGAGTCGGGCCAGCTCACCCAGATGCTCCTTCGCACCGCGGGGATCTTCGAGGAGGAGGCCCGGCGCGGCCTCGCCCAGGCGCTCGCGGTCTTGACGCCGGCCCTCACATTGCTGATGGGGGTGCTGATCGCGGTCATCATCTCGTCTATCCTCTTCGCGCTCTTCACGATCAACGAGCTGGCCATTTAGGAGCCTCCCGATGGCGTCCCGCACCGCCCCCAGCCGCCGCCTCGCGCCCGATGCCGGGCTCACGCTCCTCGAGCTCCTGGTGGTGATCACGATCCTCACGCTTCTCACCGTCGCGATCGGCACCGTGGCGCTCAACTATCTGGGCGGGGCCAAGGCCGACGCGGCGCGCCTCCAGATGGAGCAGATCGCGACCGGGCTCGACCTCTACCGCCTCGACCTTGGCCGCTACCCCACCGAGGAGGAGGGGCTCGACGCGCTGGTGAGCGCCCCCGCGGGCGCCGAGGGCTGGAACGGCCCCTATCTCCGGAAGGCCGACGCGCTGACCGATCCCTGGGGCGCGCCCTTTCTCTACGCGGTGCCCGGCGAGAGCGGCGCCTACGACCTCGTGAGCCTCGGCGCGGACGGGGCGGAGGGCGGCGAGGACGATGCGGCGGATCTCCGGAACTGAGGCCGCGGACCGGGGGCTCACGCTCCTCGAGATGCTGGTGGTCGTCGCCGTCCTCGCGCTCGTGATCGTGGCGGTGCCCGGGTTCTTCGCGGGCGGCCCGCCCAAGGCGGAGGCGACGCTGCGCGCGCTTGAAGCGGGGCTCGCCCGCGCCCGCTCCGAGGCCATCCGCACAGGCCGCCCCGCCGCCCTCGTCTTCGATCTCGAGACCCGGCGGGTGACCGGCCCCGGCACCGAGATCGCGCTGCCCGAGGGGCTGGAGCTCACCATCGAGAGCGCGGCCGAGGCCAGCGAGCGGGGGCGGCCGCGGATCGTCTTCTTCGGCGATGGCAGCGGAAGCGGCGGGCGCGTGGCGGTGACCGGGGCAGAGGGCGGCGCCACGCTCGAGGTGCGCTGGTTGACCGGGGCGGTGCGGCGCGATGGCTGAGCGGCGGCGCGAGCGGGGCTTCACGCTTCTCGAGGTGATGGTGGCCTTTGTGATCCTGAGCCTCGTCCTTGGCGGCGCCTATGCGGCCATCGGCGGCGCGAGCCGGGGTCAGCTCGCCGCGGAGACCGCGCTCGCCGCCCTCACCCGGGCCGAGGCGGTGCTGGCCGACCGGGCCGCGGACCCTGCGCTCGCCCCCGGGCGGTGGGACTGGGTGGAGGACGGCTGGGCCATCGCCCTGGAGGTCGCGCCAGAGGGTGGGGAGGCGGATCTCGGCCTCGCGCTCCAACGGGTCCGGATCCGCGTGGCGCCCAAGGGCGGCGGCACCGCGGTGGCGCTCGAGACGCTCCGCCTCGGGGGTCTCCGATGAGCGCGCGCGGCGAGCGAGGCATGAGCCTTCTCGAGGTGCTGGTGGCGATGACCCTTCTCGGGCTCCTCGGCGCGATGGTCGCCGGCGGGGTGCGCTTCGGCGTCGCGGTGTGGGAGCGGGGGAGCGCCGCGGCCCAAGGCGCGGCCGAGGCGCGGGTGGCGCTCAAAGCGCTCCGCCGCGCGGTGAGCGGGGCCATGCCGATCCGCTACCTCGACGGAACGCGGCAGCCTCCGGTGGCGTTCGATGGCGGGCCGGAGAGGCTCCGCTTTGTGGGGCGGCTGCCGGCCCGGATCGCCCCCCCGGGGGAGACGCGGATGGAGATCGCTCTGGGCGAACCCGGCCGTCTCGTCCTCCGCCACGCGCCGCTCGACGACCGGGCGCCGGCGCTGCCCCCCGGCGCGGCGGAGGAGGTGCTGTTGGACGGCGTCGCGAGCCTCCGCCTCCGTTATCTCGGGCCCCTGCCTGGGGGAGGCGCCCTCGCCTGGCAGCCGCGCTGGGAAGGGCGGGCGGAGCTCCCGCGTCTCGTCGAGATCCGCGTGGCGCCCGCAGGCCCCGCCGCCACGCCCCACCGCCTGGTGGCCGAGATCGCGGCGGTGCCCCGATGAGCGGCGGCATCTCCCGGTTTCTGGCCTGGTGGGGCGGCGAGCTCGCGGCCCTCGTGCCCGGGCCTCTCCGGCGGCTCGTCGCTCCCCAGCGGCCCCAGCTCGTCGCCCGGGCGACGGCGGAGGGGGTGGCGCTCGCCCTTCATCGCCCGGGTCGGCGGCCGAAGCCCTTGGGAGCCCTCCACAGCGTCTCGCGCCCCCGGCTCCGCCGCCTCCAGCGCGCGCTGGCCCGCGGCCGGATCCTGTCGGTGCTGGCGGTGCCGGAGGCGAGCGCCCTCCGCCGGACCGCGCGCCTGCCCCTGGCGGCGGAGGAGGATCTGGGCGCCGTCATCGCCTTCGAGCTCGACCGGTTGACCCCGTTCCGCCCGGACGAACTCTACTACGCCTGGCGCCTCCGGGCCCGCCGGCCCGAGACCTCGGAGGTGGAGGTCGAGATCGCCCTTGCCCCCAGAGCCGAGCACGCCAACGCCGCGGCCGCGCTGGCCGAGGCGGGGCTGGGGCCGCCCGCGCGGATCGACCTTGTGGACGGCGACGGACGCCTCGCGGGGCTCGACCTCAGCCCAAAGGCCGGGGACCCCAAGGCCGGCCGAGGGGCGCTCGCGACGGCGGCGCTCCTCCTCGCCGTGCTCGCCATCGCCGGAGCCTGGGCCTGGATCGAGATCGCCGCCCGCGACCGGGAGGCCGAGGCCCTGGAGGACGCGCTCTTCCAGGCCCGGCGCCTGGCCCGCGCGCTCTCGGACACCGAGGCGCCCGAGGCCGGCGGCGCTGCGGCGCTCGCCGCTTATCGCGCCAAGGCCGGCGCCCCCCGCGCCGTCACGCTCCTGGCCGACATCTCCGAGACCCTGCCGGACGGGACCTGGCTCGACAGCCTCACCCTCGACGAAGGCGGCGTCACCCTCGGCGGCGTGTCGGACCAGGCGAGCCGCCTCCCCGCCCTTCTGGCCGCCCGGCCGGGGCTCGCAGCGCCGCGCTTCGCCGCCCCGATCGTCAGCGCCGAGGCGGGGCGGGAGCGCTTTCTCCTCCGCCTCGAACTCACCCCCCGAACCGGCGAGGCGGCGGAGTGAGCCCGGCGCTCTCCCGGCTCGCGGCGCTGGGGCTTCTCCTCGGTCTCCTGGCCGCTCTCGGCTTTGGGGCGGTGGGGCCGGTGCTCGGCACGCTGGGCGGGCTCGACGCGCGGATCGCGGAGCAGAAGGCCCAGCTCGCGCGCTTTCGAGATCGGCTGGCCCAGGGGCGGGTGCGGGCCCGGATTGCGGTGGCGGACCGGGCGCTTCTGGCCGCCGAGAGCCCGGCGCTCGCCGCGGCCGAGCTCCGCGACATCCTCGACCGGGCAGTGGCCGCCGCGGGTGCCGAGCTCCGGAGCGTCACCGTGGAGCCGAGCCGCCCCCTCGCCCCCGGAGCCGCCTGGGTGCCCCTCACCGTGCGGCTCGTGAGCGACATGGCCGGCCTCGAGACGCTCCTCTACCGGCTCGAGACCGGGGAGCCCTATCTCGTGGTCGAGGCGCTCGATCTGCGCCGGGCGCGCCGCGGCACCGGGCCCGATGCGCTCGCCATCCGGCTCGAGATCGCGGGCATCGCGGCGGCGCCCGAGACCGCCTCGGCGCGCTGACCCTTCCCTGCGGCGGCCCGCTGCACTAGAGAGGAGAGGTTCCGGCCATTCGGTGACGCTTGCATGTCGCGGACGACGCTCAACATTCTGCTCGCGGGGGTTGCCGTGGGCCTCGGCGCGGCGCTCGCGCTCCGCCAGGGCGCGCTCGGCCCGGTGGCGGTGGCCCCGTTGCCACGGCCTGAGACGACGGTGGCCGAGGAGCGGCTCTCGATCCCGCGGCCGCCCCGCGCCGCCGTGGCCGCCATCTCGTCGCGCCCCCTCTTCTCCGAAAGCCGGCGCCCGCCCGCAGCGCCAACCCCTGCGCGCCCCCTGCCCCCGCCCGAGATCCGGCTGATGGGCGTGGCGCTGGCCGGCGGTGGCGGAGCGGCCATTCTCGCCGACCCCGCAGGCGCGCAGATCCTCGCCCGGGTGGGGGACCGGGTCGGCGGCTGGCGACTGACCCGGATCGACGCCGAGGCCGTGGTGCTGGAGCGCGACGGGCGCGAGGTGGTGGCGCGGCTTGACGGGGAGGAGGAGAGCGCGGCCCCCGCGGGCCGGCGTCCGGCGCGCGCCACCGGGCGGCCCTCCGCCCCGGCCGCGCCGCGGAGCCGCGCGGAGCGCCAGGCGATCCGCGAGCCCGACTGAGCATGGCCCCCCATCCGGCGCTCGTCGCGGCGGCGTTCGGCGCCCTTCTTCTCGGCTGCGGCGAGCGGCCGCGGGAGACCTTCGCGAGCGGCCTGCCCCCGCGGATCGCCGACCCCGGCCCTGACGTCGCCG
Source organism: uncultured Limibaculum sp. (assembly GCA_964467005.1). Classification (GTDB taxonomy): domain Bacteria; phylum Pseudomonadota; class Alphaproteobacteria; order Rhodobacterales; family Rhodobacteraceae; genus Thermohalobaculum. The sequence goes on from CAYXPI010000008.1 coordinate 17,267, forward strand.
GCGCCCCGGTCCGACGCGAGGACGCCAAAGCCGAGGCCGAGGCGCGGGCCGTGCGCGGCTTCATCCGCCGCGCGGCGCCGCCGGTCCTGCCGATCGCCCCAGGCGCCGCCCCCGCCCCCCTCGGCGGGCCCGGCGAGATCACCCTCGACTTTCAAAACGCGGACCTCGCGAGCGTCGTCCAGGTGATGCTGGAGGAGGGCCTCGGCGCCACCTATGTGATCGATCCCCGGATTTCCGGCAGCGTCACCTTCCGATCCAACCGCCCGCTCACCCGGTCCGAGATCCTGCCCGCCCTCGAGGAGATCCTCCGGCTCAACAACGCCGCCATCGTCGAGCGCGACGGCATCTTCCGCGTGCTGCCGAGGGCCGAGGCGGGGCTGGCCGCGCCGCTCGTGAGCGCCCGCGACGTCTCGGCCCGGGGGCTCACGGTGCGGGTCACGCCCTTGCGCGTGCTCAAGGTCGCGGATGTGGCGGAGGTGCTCGAGAGCTTCGCCCCCGTCGCGGGCTCGATCCGCTACGACCGGGCGCGCGACCTCGTCTTCACCATCGGCACGGTGGAGGAGCAGCGCACGCTCCTCGATCTCATCGCGGTGCTCGATGTCGACCATCTGGCGGGCCGGTCCTTCGCGCTTTTTCCCCTCCGCGACGCGACCCCGGGGGCGGTGAGCGACGAGCTGACCCAGATGTTCGCCCGGCCCTCCGGCGCGCCGGACCCGGACATCCGCTTCCTGCCCATCGGGCGGATGAACGCGGTGCTGGTGGTGGCGGACCGGCCGGGGCTCGTCGACGAGGCGCGGGAGTTCGTGCGCTTTCTCGATCAGGACGCGGGCGAGGTGCCGCGGCTGCATGTCTTCTCCGTCGAGAGCCGGCGGGCCTCGGAGATCGCGGCTCTTCTGGGCGCCATCTTCGACGCGCAGGTGACCGGCGCCGCCCCGCTCGAGGCGGCGCTGGCCCCGGGCCTCTCGCCCCGGCGGGACAGCACGGGCGGCGTGGAGCAGGGGCTGGGGCTCGCGCCCGAGGGCGAGGCGGAGGGGGAAGCCCCGCCCGCGCCCCTCCGCGGCGATCCGCGCGCCCCGCCCCTGGCCCCCGCCCCGGGCGCGCCGGCGGTGGCCGGTGGCACGCTCGGCGGCGACACCGGCGTCCTCCGCATCACGGCGGACGAGCCCAGCAACGCCATCATCGCGCTCGCCACCGCAGCCGGGGCGCGCTCCCTCGAGAACGCGCTGGCCCGGCTCGACACCCAGCCCCTCCAGGTGCTGATCGAAGCGACGCTGGTCGAGGTCCAACTCAACGACCAGCTCGAATTCGGCGTGCGCTGGTTCCTCAACTCCGGAAACTTCGCATTCAACTTCAACGACATCGCGAGCGGCGCCTTCGGCAATGTGTTCCCGGGCTTCAACGCGGCCTTCCGGACGGACGACATCGGCGTGACGCTCTCGGCACTCGACGAGGTGACGGATGTGCGCATCCTCTCCTCGCCCACGCTCATGGTGCTCGACAACCGGATCGCGCGCCTCCAGGTGGGCGACCAGGTGCCGATCAGCGTGCGCTCCTCCCAATCCGTCACCGACCCGGACGCGCCCATCGTCTCGGAGACCGAGTTTCGCGACACGGGCGTGATCCTGGAGATCCGGCCCACGGTGAACGCGGGCGGGCTCGTGGTGCTCGAGATCTTTCAGGAGGTCTCGGCGGTGCTGGGCGAGACGGGCGACGACAACCCCACGATCTCCCAGCGCGTGGTGCAAAGCACCGTCTCGGTCCAGAGCGGGGAGACGGTGGCGCTCGCCGGGCTCATCGAGGAGGATCAGACGCTGGCGCGGGACGGGCTCCCGGTGCTCTCGCGCATCCCGGTGGTGGGCCCTCTCTTCGGCACGACGGTGGACAGCGTGCAGCGCAGCGAGCTCCTCGTGCTCATCCGGCCGATCGTGGTGCGCGACCAACGCCAGGCCCGAGCCGCCACGGAGGAGCTGCGTGCCAAGCTCAGCGTTCTGGGCTCCACGCGGCCGGAGGCGTCGCTTCTGAAGCCCTTCTGACGACGGCGACCGGCGGCCGCGCGCTCGGGTCGACGAGGAGGGTCGCCGCCGCGTGGGCCTCGGTGCCGTCGCCGAGCCGGGCGCTCGCATGGAGGGTGACGGCGAGGCGGGTTGCGGTCCAGTCCACGCCACCGTCGCTCCGGTCCGGGGCGAACGCGATCCGCGCCTCCCGGGACAGGGGCAGAACGGCATAGACCGGCTCCGGCGCCAGCACCGGGTCCGGCGCCCGGCGGCCGGAGGCGACCGTGAGATAGGGGCGCGCCTCCCGGACAGTCGCGGCCGAGAGCCCGACCCGGGCGGCGAAGGCGTCGAGGCTGTCGAACACCCGGCGGCTCAAGCGGAGCGACATGCCGCGGCTCCGATGCGCCTCCTGCGCGGCGGCGAGGGCGAGCTCCGCCGATGTCGCCTCGCGCTCCGGAACGCCGATCCGGCGGAGGAGCCCGCCCAGAAGCGCGGGGTTCGCGAGGCCGACATCGATCAGTCCGGGCTCGGCGAACAGGCGGAGGGCGACCTCCGCGCCGAGGATCTCCGCCCGGTGGGGACGCCCGTCGGCCCGGAGGCTCCGGAGCGCGCCGCCCTGCGCCCAGGCCCGGCGCGCCGGCCGCCCCACCGCAGCGCGGGCGAGGTCGAGCGCCGCCGCCGCGATCGCCCCCTCCGCCGCCGCCCGCGCCGCCGCCGCCGCGCGCTCGTTGGCCGCGATGCGCACCGCGGTCCGGCTCTCGCCCGAGATCGCGAGCGCGAGCCCCGCCAGCAGCGCCGCCGACGCCACGGCCACCAGAAGCGCCACCCCCCGCTCCCGCGCCCCCATCTCAGGCCCCTGCGATTGCGCGCGCGCGCGGTTTGTGGCAGGTCCCGCGCGAGGCGCGCGCGAACGATGGGGGAACCGCATGGCGACGGCGAAGCATCAGGTCCTCGGCCTCTTTCCCACGCCGGTGATGCATGTGCCGGGGGCGGTCCAGGGCGTCCTCCTCGGCCAGATCGTCGAGCGCATCCGCGCCGCCCGGCGCGAGACCAACAGCCAGGACGACCGCCTCTCCCACACCACCATGGTGAGCGCCAAGAGCGACGCTCTCTACGCCCAGGCGAGCAAGGCGATGCTGCCGCGGGTGGCGGAGTTCGGCAAGCTCCTCTTCGGCGAAACGCTCGCCTGGACGATCAAGGAGATCTGGGTGAATGTGCTTGAGACGGGCGGCCACCAGGCGATGCACAACCACGCCAACAGCTTTGTCTCCGGCATCGTCTATCTCACCGAGCACCATCCGGGCTCGGGCACCGTCTTTCACAAGGCGCTGGGGGGATCGAGCTACGCCTTCGTGAACCAGAACGCGCGCGCGGAGACCGGGCCCTTCAGCGCGAGCCGCTGGCAGACCCCGCCGATGGCGCCCGGCGATCTGGTGCTGTTCCCGAGCTACATGCTGCACGAGGTGCCGCGGAACCAGGGCCAGCAGCGCATCACGATGGCCTTCAACGCGGTGCCGGACCGGCTCGACAGCTGGGGCTACACGATCGGCTTCACCTGAGACGCCAACGGCCCGCTCCGGGGGGAGCGGGCCGCGCGCGATCCGTGCCGGAGGCCGGATCAGACCATCATGTCGGCCTCGGCGTTGTCGAGGAAGTTCCAGAACCCGCCGGTCACTTCGACGAGGCTGTCGACGAAGGGCGAGTTGGCGAAATTCTCGGTCGACACGGCGAAGGCGGTGAGGAGGTCGGCGCGGCTGAAGTCGTCGCCCCCCACGGTCGCAGTCCAGAAGTCGATGCCGGCCTGCTCGCCGTCGCGGTTGAGGATGTTGACGTAGAGCGCCTCGACCAGCTCCTGGTCGGTCAGCGTGTCGACATCGCCCACGACCTCGGTGAACTCGGGCGACTCGAGGAACTCCTCGGCGATCTCCTCGATGGTGAAGGCCTGGCCGGCGTCGTTGTCGCCCTCGAGCGCGTCGATCCAGAAATTGAGGCCCGCAAGATCGATGGCGCCGTCGCGGTCGAGCGCCGCCTCGAAGAGAAGGGCGATGATCTCGGCCTGCTCCTTGGTGGCGACCGAGATCACGCCGTCGACCGAGATCTCGCCGGCGCCCGAGGTCTCGATGAAGGGCGACTGCGGATCGTCGGCCAGGGTGCCGCCGAAGTTGAACTCGAGCGCGCCCGCGTCGAACTCGTAGTAGAGATCCTCGGCGAAGCCGAAGAGGCCGCCATCGGTCTCGGCCAGGCCCTCGAGGCCGATGATGCCGTGGTCGACCGTGATCTGGGTCGAGGCATCGGTCGGGTCGAGCGCAAGGAAGGTCTCGTCGGTGGTCGACATCCAGACGAGGTTGGCGGCGAAGATGAGGTCGCCCTCGGCGTTGGCGCCGGTGTCGCCCACCAGGGTGAGCGCGCCGGTGTCGACATCCACGGTGTAGAGGCCGGTGGTCTCGTCGCCCGCGACCCAGAGGGCCCCGGCCGCCCATTCGAGGGCCTCGGCGCCGTCGAAGGCCGCGCCGTCGAGGGTGAGCGCGCCGATGGTGGAGATCGTGAAGTCCTCGATATCGATCTCGTAGAGCGTGTCGTCGTCGATCGCGAAGATCCGACCGAGGAGGGGGTCCCCGCCCTCCGGGTCAGCGGTCGACGTCTCCACCGCGATATCCGTGAACTCGACATCGTATTCGCGGACGAACCGCAGTTGGTCGGCGACATCAGTTCCGTAGAACAGCCCGCCGAACTCATCGACCAAGTAGAACATGCTAAGCCCCGTCGCTTTGTTTGTTTCCGCAGTAGCGAGAATTCCGCGCGCGCAACCTCGGCCGCACCCGCCGATTCCGCAAGAAAAAAATCATGTTTCCGGGCAGAAGTCGACTCCGCTGCGGCTCGCAAACCACCCCTTGACCAATTTGTCACAAATTTGTTGTAATGGCATATTTATGACGGTCCTGTAAAGGATTGACGATTACGAACTCAAAGCTTTGCGACGCGCTCCGCTTGCCGCCACGCTGGAGAGTGGCTAAGCTCACGGGGTCCTGTGGGGTGCCGACTGGCTGAGAGGCGCGACGCGCCAACCCATCGAACCTGATCCGGGTAATGCCGGCGAAGGGACCAGGAGCGACCGCGCCCGCCCCCACGGGCCCCGCGCGGCCCCCGGCGCGCCATGGGACGAGACGTGACCCCAGCCGGAGCCGCCCCCATGCGCCTTGCCGCCCTCGCCCTCGCCCTCCTTCTCCTCGCCACGCCCGCCGCGGCCGCCGACCGCCTGACCCTGGTGCTCGACTGGTTCGTGAACCCCAACCACGCACCCATCGTCCTCGCCGGGGAGCGCGGCTATTTTGCGGATGTCGGGCTCGAGGTGGAGGTGATCGCCCCCGCCGACCCCGCGGACCCGCCCAAGATGGTGGCCGCCGGGCGGGCCGATCTCGCGATCTCCTACCAACCGCAGCTGCACCTCCAGGTGGCCGAGGGCCTGCCGGTCCGGCGGGTGGGGACCCTCATCGCCACCCCGCTCAACTGCCTCCTCGTCCGCGCCGACGGGCCGGTGACAGAGCTCGACGACCTCAAGGGCGCGCGCATCGGCTACTCGGTGGCCGGCGTCGAGGAGGCGCTCGTCTCGGCGCTCCTCGCCCCGCGGGGCCTCGCGCTCTCGGATGTCGAGCTCATCAACGTCAACTGGTCGCTCTCGCCCGCGCTCATGTCGGGCCAGGTGGAGGCGGTGATCGGCGCCTACCGCAATTTCGAGCTGAACCAGATGGAGATCGAGGGGGTGCCAGGCCGCTGCTTCTTCATAGAGGAGGAAGGCGTGCCGACCTACGATGAGCTCATCTACATCGCCGCCGCCGAGGGCGCGCCGATGGACGCCATCCGCCGCTTCCTCTCCGCCACCGCGACCGCGACCCAGTACATCGTGAACCACCCGGAGGAGAGCTGGAAGATCTTCGCCGGCAGCGCGCCGGAGCTCGGCGACGAGCTCAACGCCCGCGCCTGGGAGGACACGGTGCCGCGCTTCGCGCTCCGGCCCGCGGCGCTCGATGTCGGGCGCTACGCCGCCTTCGAGCGGTTCCTGTCCGAGGCGGGGCTGGTGCTCGGCGAGCGCCCGGTCTCCGAGCTCGCGATCGACCCGGGCGCGGAGTGAGCCCGCCGGCCATCGCGGTTGCCGGGCGCGTGGCCTTCGCGGACGGCCAGACGCTGGAGGTGCCGGCGCTCGAGATCCCCGCAGGACGGTGGACCTGCCTTCTCGGCCCCTCCGGCGCCGGCAAGTCCACGCTTTTGCGCCTGCTCGCCGGGCTCTCCCTCGGCGGGGCGTTCACGGGCGAGGTCGCCACATCGGACCGCGCGCCCCTCCCCGGTCGGGTGGCGTATATGGCGCAGGACGATCTCCTCTGCCCCTGGCTCGATCTCCGAGGCAACCTCGCCCTCGGGCCCAGGCTGAGGGGCGAGGCGGTGGACCGGGCCCGGGTGGACGCGCTCCTCGATCAAACGGGCCTCGCGGGCCAGGCGGAGAAGCGCCCCACCGAGCTCTCGGGCGGCATGCGCCAGCGCGCCGCCCTCGCCCGCGCCTTGCTCGAGGACCGGCCTGTGGCGCTTCTCGACGAGCCCTTCTCCGCCCTCGACGCGCGCACCCGGGCCGAGATGCAGGAGCTCGCCCATGCCACCCTCGCCGGCCGCACCGTGCTCATCGTCACCCACGATCCGGCCGAGGCCGCGCGGCTGGCGGACCGGCTCTACCTGGTCACCGACACCGTCTCCCCCGAGCCGCCTCCCAAGGGCCCGGCGATCCGCCCGGCGGACGGCGCCGAGACGCTCCGCGCCCAGGCCGGCCTCCTCCGGCGCCTGAGGGCGGCATGAGCCTGCGGACGGGCTGGGGCGCGGGCCTCCTGCCACTGGCCGCCGCGCTCGGGGCGTGGCATGGGCTGGTCTGGGCGACCGGGGTGCCCCCCTTCATCCTGCCGGGGCCGCTGGCGGTGGCCGAGGCGGTCTGGACCGGCCGCGCGATCCTCGCGCAGAACGCCCTCGTCACCGCCACCGAGGTGCTGGCGGGCCTCGCCCTCGGCACAGCACTCGGGGCCGCGACGGCGCTCCACCTCATGGCCTCGCCCACCGCGCGGCGTTTCCTCGCGCCCGTCCTCGTCTTCAACCAAGCGGTGCCGGTCTTCGCGCTCGCGCCCGTTCTCACCCTCTGGCTCGGCTACGGGATCGCGTCGAAGATCGTGGTGACGGTGCTCATCGTCTACTTCCCCGTCACCTGGACCTTCTATGACGGACTTCGCGGCACCGACCCCCGGCTCCTCGACCTTGCCGCGACGATGCAGGCGCGGCCCGCCCGCGTGCTCCTCCTCCTCCGCCTGCCGGCCGCGTTGCCCGCCTTCGGCTCTGGCCTCAAGCTCGCGGCGATCTATGCGCCGGTGGGCGCGATCTTCGGCGAGTGGGTCGGCGCGTCGCAGGGGCTCGGATATCAGATGCTCCGGGCCAACGGCCGTGGCAAGATCGACGAGATGTTTGCGGCGATCCTCGTCCTCGCGGCTTTCACCGTGGCGCTTCACTGGGCGGTGGCCCGGCTCGCGCGGCGGATGGAGGGCTGGGCCCGCGGCCACCCCTCGCCCGGCCGTCGGCTGACGGGATTGTGATGGCGGTCCGGGCCCCCGGCCCTCTCCGTGCCGGCGCGAGAGAGTACATGTGGGCCTCGGACGCAACAGGCGACCGGAACAGGCGACGGAGGGTCGGGTGCGGCGTGAGCGGGTGACAGGGATGTGGCGTGGGCTCAGCGCGGGGCTCGCAGGGCTTCTGGCCCTTGCGGCCGGCGGCGCGGCGGCGCTGACCGCGCCCGAGGTGTCGCGCACCGAGCGGGCGGAGGTGCGCCTTGTCGCCGACCACCGCACGGCCGCGCCGGGCACCACCGTGCGGCTCGGCCTGCACCAGGATCTCGCACCCGGCTGGCACACCTATTGGGAAAATCCGGGTGACAGCGGCCTCGCCCCCACCATCGCCTGGACCCTGCCCGAGGGGGTGGAGATCGGCCCCATCCAGTGGCCCGCGCCCAAGCGCATGCCCTACGGCCCCATGGTCAACTACGGCTATTCGGATGAGGCCGTGCTCCTCTCCGAGCTCACCGTGCCGGAAGGGTGGGAGGCCGGCCGCCCCATCCCGATCCGGGCGGAGGCGCAGTGGCTCATCTGCGCCGACATCTGCGTGCCCGAGCAGGCCAGCTTCACCCTCACCCTGCCCACGGGGCCGGCCGCCGAGATCGCCCTCGACACGGCCGCCATCGTGGCCCGCGGCCAGGCCAGCCTGCCGCATCCGGCGGCGGAGATCCGGGCAACCCTCGAGGCCCGGGAGGATGCGGTTCTCTTGTCGGTCACGGGGCCGGAATTCGCCTCGCCGACGCTCACGGACCTCTATTTCTTCCCGGCGGAGTGGGGCCTCGTCGACCACGCCAAGCCCCAGGAGCGTCTGGCGAACGCCGACGGCCTCGTGCTCCGCATGCCCCCGGGCCTCGCCTATGATCCGAGCGCGACCGGCCCTGTGCGGGGCGTGCTGAGGGCCACGGACACCGGCGGCGGCGGCGCGGTGGAGATCGCGCTCGCCCTCGAGGCGGGGCGCGGCCCGGTGGCGCTCGGCACGGGCTCCGAAGCCGCGGGGCTCTCGGCGGTGCTCGCCGCCGCCGGGCTCGCGCTCCTCGGCGGGCTCGTCCTCAATCTCATGCCCTGCGTCTTCCCGGTGCTGGCACTCAAGGCGCTCGGCCTCGCGCGCCATGCCGGGGCCGCGGCGGCGGAGCGGCGGGCCGAGGGGCTCGCCTACGGCGCGGGCGTCGTCGTGTCCTTCGGGGCGGTGGCGGCGGCGCTCCTCGCGCTCAAGGCCGGGGGGGCCGAGGTCGGGTGGGGCTTCCACCTCCAAGAGCCCCTGGTGGTCGGCGCGCTCGCCTATCTCATCTTTCTCGTCGGCCTCAATCTCTCGGGGGTCTTCGAGATCTCGGGGCGGGCGGCGGGCCTCGGCCAGGGTCTCGCCGAACGGGGCGGGCGCTCCGGCTCCTTCTTCACCGGGGTCCTCGCGGTCCTCGTCGCCACGCCGTGCACCGCGCCCTTCATGGGGGCGGCCATCGGCTTCGCGCTCACCCAGAGCGCGTGGGTCACCATGACCGTCTTCGCGGGCCTCGCCATCGGTTTCGCGCTGCCGCTCGTGGCGCTGTCGATGGCGCCGGGGCTCGCGCGGGTCCTGCCGAAGCCCGGGATGTGGATGGTTCGCCTCCGCCAGGCGCTGGCCTTCCCGATGTATCTGGCGGCGGCCTGGCTCGTCTGGGTGTTCGGCAAACTCGCGGGGCTCGACGCGCTCTTCGCCCTCCTCCTCGGGCTCGTGGCGCTCGGCCTCGCGGCCTGGGCCCTCGGCGCCGGGCGCCCGGCCTCTGCCCCCGGCCGCCGGGCCGCCGGTGCGGCGGCGCTCCTCGCCATCTTGGGCGCCGGCGCGGCCCTCGCCCCCGCGACCGCGCCCGCCCCGACGGAGGGCCCCCGGGCCGCGGCGCCTCATCTCGGCGCGCCCTTTTCCGAGGAGAGGCTCGCCAAGCTCCGCGCGGAAGGCCGCCCGGTCTTCGTCAACTTCACGGCGGACTGGTGCATCAGTTGCAAGGTGAACGAGCGCCTGGTGTTCGACAGCCCCGCCTTCGCCAAGGCGCTCAAGGCCAGCGACGCCGCCTATCTCGTGGCCGACTGGACCCGGCGCGACGGCGCCATTCTGAAGGTGCTCGAGCGCTACGGCCGCGCCGGGGTGCCGCTCTATCTCGTCTATCCGGCGGACGGGGGCCCCGCCGAGGTCCTGCCCCAGTTCCTCACCCAGGGCCTCGTGGCGGGCGCGCTCACCCGGGCGGCACCGGCGATCTCCACCGCCGCCGCCGAGTAGCCCCCTCCCCTCAGCGCGCGATCGCCAAGGAGTGCGCGCCGCGGGTGACCGGCACGCTGTGCTCGGTCTTCACCAGGGTCACGCTGTGGGGCTCGAGCGGGTCCGCCTGGATCCGCCAGAAGTCGATGGAGCTGCCCGGACGCCGGTCGTCGAAATGGTCGTAGTTTGCCACGGCGAGGTAGCGCGAGGTGCCGTCGAACACCGCGGCCTCCGGCAGGATGCCATCATAGGGCGTGGTTGCAAGATGGCGAAGAACCCCGGTCTCCGGATCGAGGGAGAGGAGCGAGATCGAGCTGAACCAGGTGATCCGCGGGTCGTCGTCGGGCAGGTAGCTCCGCTCGAGATTGGTCGTGGCGACGAAGCGCCCGTCCGGCGACACCGCGAGCCCTTCGGGCGAAACGCCCACGGTGGCGCGGCTCACGAAGGCGTGGCGCACCCTCCCGTCCTCCCGCGTCTCGGCGTTCATCCGCACCGTCAGGACCGAGCCCCGCGGCGCCTCGATCCAGCGGCCCGCGATGTCCGGCCCCCAATAGAGCGCGTTGACCACCGCGTGCCGCCCGTCCGGCGTGAAAAACACCCGGAAGGGCGTGCGTTCGATGGCCACCGCGTTGCCCAGGGGCTCGATCTCCAGCCCGTCCGTCAGGCGGACGAATCGGAGCTCGATGCCCAGCTCGTCGATGAGCGCGAGCACGGGCTCGGTCGGGTGCCAGTCGAGGTCGATGAGCCGGCTCGCGGTCGGGGTCCAGCCCGGGATCTCCGGCGTCGTGGGCGTGCCGAGCCGGCCGTTCTCCACCGGATAGAGAGCGATCGGCGTCTCGGACCCGGCCCCGGCCGGGTGATAGCTCACCGCGACCATGGCGCCGTCCGGACGGATCCGCACCGCGTCGGGCCGCTCCAGCGTCTCGATCCGCTGCACCGCGCGCGGCGCCGCGGGGTCCGACAGATCGAAGACCGTGATGAGATTGCCGTGGGCGAGGTCCGAGAAGCGGTGCGGGCCGTCGCCCTCGGGCCGCGGGGCCCAGGTCTCGACCACCACGGCGAGGCGCCCGTCGCGGCTCACATCCACCGACGCCGGGGGGCCCGCCACGGAATTGGAGGCCGGGACCTCCACCGCCGACCAGCCCCGCGGGTCGCCGCCGAGGGAGATGACCGAGAGGGCGTCGCGTCCCTCCCGGGGGCCGAGATTGCCGTCGACATAGGCCGAGGCGACCATGTCGGCGTCGGACACCGACACGAGGAACCGGCCCTCGAAGTCGAGCGCGCCGTGGCGGTCGGCCGCCTGGGCGAGGGGGATGGGGGCCGCGAGGAGAAGAGCCGCGGCGAGACGTGAAACGGGCATGGATACGCTCCTATGGCGATGTGACGACATCATCATAAGTGATAAACATCGTCATAATGGCAAGTGGCACCGCTCGACTTGCCAGCGCCTCGCGAGTTTGTGAGAGATGGAGCCATGGAGGACGACCCGACATCGGATGGCCTGGCCCGCTACCGCGCCCGCGTGGTCGCCGAGAAGCGCGCCGCGGCGATGGACGCGGCCATCGCGCTGTTCCTCGCCCATGGCTATGCGAGCACCACGCTCGAACAAGTGGCCAAGCGCGCCGGCATCTCCTCGGCCACGGTCTACAAGCACTTCCCCACCAAGGCCGCGCTCTTCGGCTCGATCATGGAGCGGCTCTGGGAGAACACGCCCGACCTCCTGCCCCAGATGCCCGCCCCCGGCGCGCCGCGCGACGGGCTCCTCGCCATCGGCCGGGCCTACGCCGCGCTGTTGGCCCGGGACCAGACGGTGGCGCTCTTCCGGGTCGTGACCGCCGAGGCGCCCCGCTTTCCCGAGGTCGGCCAGGAGCTCTATGTGCGCGGCAAGAAGCCCTATCTCGACCGGCTGCGGCTCTATCTCGAGGGGGAGATCGCGGCCGGCACCCTGGCGATCGACGACCTGCCGCTCGCCAAACGTCAGTTCCTCGGCATGATCAACGACGTGGTGTTCTGGCCCCGGCTCCTCATCGTCGATCTCGAGGTGAGCGCGGAGGAGGCCGAGCATGTGGTGGTGGAGGCGGTGGAGACCTTCCTCGCCCGCCACCGGCCCTGAGCCCCCGGCGACAGCGTGGCGCGGCGCAGCATCGGCGGGGCTCGGCTAGGCTCTTGCGTGCCGTATGCGCCATATGACGGAGCCGCCATGACCCTCGCGCGCGCCTGCCTGCCGCTCGCCCTTCTCGCCCTCTCGGCCTGCACGGGGCCCATTCCCCGCGCGCCGGACGCCGGCCGTGCGGTGGAGATCCGGGTCGACCCCGCCTCGCAGCGGGTGACGGTGGACGACCCCTCCCCCACCGTCTCGGCGATCTGGGACCGGGCGCTGCAAGAGGCGCTCGTGCGCGCGAGCCCCGGGCCCACCATCGCCTCCCGCGCCTTCGCCATGCTGCACACTGCGATGTACGACGCCTGGGCCTCGCACGACCCCGTGGCCGTGGGCGTTTATGTGGGCGACGCGCTGCAACGCCCGCCGGAGGACAACACCGAGGCGCGGAAGGCCGAGACCATGAGCTACGCGGCCTTCCTCCTTCTCTCGGCGATGTTTCCCGCCGATCAGGCGGAGTTCGTCCGCGTGATGGAGGCGCTCGGTTACGACCCCGAGCCCATCGCGCTGAGCGGCCGGCCGGTGGGCAACGCGGCGGTGGTGGTCTCCCGTCTCCTCTCGGCCCGGGCCGCCGACGGGTCGAACTGGGACGACGGCTTCGACGACACCACGGGCTATCGGCCGGTCAACGCCTCGCCGCTCGCCCTCCGCGATCTCGCCCGCTGGACGCCCGAGAACACGCCCATCGACCCCGAGGGCCCGGATCCGGACCAGGAGTTCTACACGCCGCACTGGGGCGGGGTGACGCCATTTGCCCTCACGCGGGCCGAGGCGCACCGCCCGCCCCCGCCAGAGCCGCTCTTCGCCCCCGGCGCCGGGGGGCGGATCGACCTCGCGGCCCGCACGCTCGCGATGGGCGGCGCCGTCCTCCCAGTCACGCCCGATCTGGTGGGGCCGGTGATCAACCCGGGCTTTGTCTCGCAGGCCGAGGAGGTCGTGGCCTGGAGCGCGGCCCTCACCGATCGGCAGAAGCTCATGGCCGAGTTCTGGGAAGACGCAAAGGACACCGCCTTTCCCCCCGGCACCTGGATGGTCTTCGCCCAATACATCTCGGCGCGGGACAACCACAGCCTCGACGACGACGCCAAGATGTTTTTTCTGATGGGCAACGCGCTCCTCGACGCCTCCGTCGCCACCTGGGAGGCCAAGCGGCATTACGACTATGTGCGCCCCGTCCGCGCGATCCGGGCGCTGGGGCGGCTCGGGCTGATCGGCGCGCCGGGGGTGGACGCGGTGACGGGCGAGGCCGGCGGGGTGGTCGAGGCTTGGGCGGGCCCGGGGCTCGGCACCCAACCGATCCTCGCAACCCGGTGGCTGAGCTACCAGACGCCGGACGAGGACCCCTCGCCCCCCTTCGCCGAGTACCCCTCGGGCCATTCGAGCTTCTCCGCCGCCGCGGCCGCCGTGCTCGCGCATGTGACCGGCAGCGACCGGTTCGGCGCCGCCGTCACCTTCGCGCCCGGCAGTTCGCGCTTCGAGCCCGGAGTGACGCCCCGCGCGCCCGTCACCCTCGTCTGGCCCACCTTCACGGCCGCGGCCGACGAAGCCGGTGAGAGCCGGCGCTTTGGCGGCATCCATTTCACGCAGGGCGACCTCGTGGGCCGGGAGATGGGCCGCGCCGTCGCCCGCGATGTGATTGCCCTGGGCGAGGCCTACATCGCCGGGCGCCCCTAGGACAGCCGTGGGACTCATGCTATACCGCCCGCGGAATGCGGATCCAAAAGTTCCACACCGCCAAAACGTTCATTCACCAGGAGGCCCGCATGAGCCTGCGCATCAACGACATCGCCCCGGACTTCACCGCCGAGACCACTGAGGGCACCATCGCGTTCCACGACTGGATCGGCGACGGCTACGCCGTTCTCTTCAGCCACCCCAAGGACTTCACGCCCGTCTGCACCACCGAGCTCGGGCTGATGGCGGGGCTGAAGGACGAGTTCGCCAAGCGCAACGCCAAGATGATCGGCATCTCGGTCGACCCCGTGGAGAGCCACCACAAGTGGAAGGACGACATCAAGACCGCCACGGGCAACGCGGTGGAGTACCCGCTGATCGGCGACCCGGAGCTGAAGGTGGCCAAGCTCTACGACATGCTGCCGGCCTCCGAAGGCAGCAGCTCCGAGGGCCGCACGCCGGCCGACAACGCCACCGTGCGCTCGGTGTTCGTGATCGGGCCCGACAAGAAGATCAAGCTCTCGCTCACCTACCCGATGACCACGGGGCGGAACTTCGACGAGATCCTGCGCGCGATCGACTCGATCCAGCTCACCGCCCAGCACAAGGTGGCGACCCCGGCCAACTGGAAGCAAGGCGAGGACGTGATCATCACGCCGGCGGTCTCGGACGAGGAGGCGGAGAGCAAATTCGGCGGGTTCGAGCGCGTGCTGCCCTATCTGCGCAAGACCAAGCAGCCCGGCGCGTGAGCCTCAGGCCCGGGCGAGCGCGAGCTTGACCCCGAGGCCGCCGAGGATCGTGCCGCCCAGCCAGCGGCCGATCCGCTCCGCCTCCCGACGTTGGCGAACGGCCGACACCACCTGGCCGGCGAAAAGCACACAGAGGAGATCGGCCAGCGCGCACATCGCGTTGACGATCGTGCCGAGACGGAGGAGCTGCGCCCAGATCGGCAGGCTCGCCTCCAGCGAGGTGAACTGGGGCAGACGCGCGAGGAAGAAGAGCGCGGTCTTCGGATTCAGCACCTCCACCGCCACGCTTTCGAGGAAGGCCCGGCGCGGCACACGGGCTGGGGCAGTGTCGGACGCCCCGCCCGAGCCCCGGATCATCTGGATGCCGAGCGAGATGAGATAGCCGGCGCCCAGGAGCTTCACGGCGAGATAGGCCTCCGGCACCAGCTCGAGGATCGCCGAGAGGCCGAGCGTGGCCGCCACCGCTTGGATCATGCCGCCGAGGCTGAGGCCCGCGACCGCGAGCACGCCCGCCCGGCGGCCGCGCGCCACCGTCTGCGCTGCGGTGGAGAGGAGTGCGGGCCCCGGCATCACGGCAAAGAGGAAACTGGTGGCGAGGACGGCGAGAAGGAGGTCGGCGCCGCGCATGCGCCTCTCCAAACCGGGGACGGCCGGGTGTGGCCGCCCCCGGCGCGGAGATCAAGCGGCCCGGGCGAGGAACGGATAGTCGGTGTAGCCCGTGGTGTCGCCGCCGTAGAAGGTGCGTCCGTCCGGCTCGTTGAGTGCGGCGCCGAGGCGGAAGCGCTCCGGCAGATCCGGGTTGGCGATGAAGGGCCGGCCGAAGGTGACCGCATCGGCCCGGCCGCGGGCGATCCAGTCCGTCGCCAGGGCGGCGTCGAAATCGCCATTGGCGATGTAGGTCCCGCTCCAGAGCGCGCGGAGCCGATCGAGCGCGGCGGCCTGGTCGGGGGTGGCGTCGATGCCGGGGAACTTCTCCACCACATGCAGATAGGCGAGGCCGAGGGTGTCGAACGCCGTGTAGATCTTGGAGAAATGGCCCTCGCGGTCGCTGTCGTCCATGTCGTTGAAGGTGCCGAAGGGCGAGAGGCGGAGGCCCACCCGGTCCGGCCCCCAGATCTCGGCGACGGCCTGGGTCACCTCGAGCGGCAGGCGCAGACGGGTCTCGACCGAGCCGCCATAAGCGTCCGTGCGGGTGTTGGTCCCGTCCTGCAGGAACTGATCGAGGAGGTAGCCGTTGGCCGCGTGCACCTCCACCCCATCAAAGCCCGCCGCCTTGGCGCGCTCGGCGGCCGCGCGGAAATCGGCCACGATGCGAGGCATCTCGTCGAGGGCGAGCGCCCGGGGCTCGGAGACGTCCACCATCCCGTCGATGAAGGTCTGGGCGTTGGCGCGGATCGCCGAGGGCGCGACGGGCGCCTGGCCGTCCGGCAACAGCGAGGTGTGGGAGATCCGGCCCACATGCCAGAGCTGGAGCCAGATGCGCCCGCCGGCCGCGTGCACCGCCTCGGTGATCTTGGCCCAGCCTTCCACATGCGCATCGGTGTGGATGCCCGGGGTGTTGATGTAGCCTTTGCCCTCGGCCGAGATCTGGGTGGCCTCGGTGAGGATGAGCCCTGCCGAGGCGCGCTGGCGGTAATAGTCGATCGCCATCGCGTGGGGCGTGCCGTCGGGCTGGGCGCGGTTGCGGGTGAGCGGGGCCATGAGCACGCGGTTGGGCAGCTCTTGGGCGCCGAGTTTGAGGGGACGGAACAGATGCGAAGTGTCGGCCATGGGCGGCCTCCTGTCTTCCAGAGTGTGAGTGATGGCCCGGCGCGAAGGTGGCGCCGCGTCGGGCGGTCTGGCGTGCGAGACATAAGCGCTCCCGGCCCCCATGCAACGGCGGCCGGGCCCACGACCTTCGCGGTTGCGGCATGAGTGTTTTGCGCAGCGGCGGACTGTGCGTGGCGCTCGCCGTCGGCGTCGCGCTCTCGGCCGAGGGGCTCCGGGTGACGGGCGACGCGCGACGGCTCTTCGCCCCCGCCGGGGTGGAGGCGGCGGAGCTTTGGGCGCCGATGCCCGACCGTCTGGCCCTTGCCCCCGCGCAGGGCGAGGCGATCGGGAGCGTGGCCGCCATCCCCCTCCTCGCCCTCGCCGAGATCCACCGGGCCATCGGGCTCTCGGAGATGCGATTGGATTGGCTCGCGGCGGCCTATGGCGCGGTGTTCGGCGCGGGGCTCTGGGCGCTCTGGGCCTCGGCGCGGGGCGTGGCGGCGCGGGCCGGGGTGGCGGTGGCGGCCGGCCTGATCCTCGCGGGGCTCGCCGACGTCTGGCGCTCGCCCTTCGAGGAGGCGGTGGCGCTCGCCCTCCTGCCCTGGCTCGCCTGGGCGCTCACCCACCCTGCGCGGCTCGGGCCCCTCGGCGCCGGCCTCCTCGCAGGCGCCGGGCTCGGGGCCAAGGCCTATCTCCCCATCCTGGCCCCGGCGCTCCTGGCCGCCGCGGCGCGGGCCCGGGCGCGGTGGGCCGCTCTCGCCGCGGTGCTCGCCGCCCTCGCCCTCACGAGCGCCATCCGGCCCGAGGGACCGCGCACGGCCAACGCCTACAACCGGCTCTTCCACGGGCTCGCCCTCACCGAGGCGGGGGTGGCCGCCTGGCCGGCGCAGGACTGGGAGGCCCGCGCTCGCCTCGCGCCCGGGCGCGTGGGCCCCGCGCCGCCCTGGCTTGCACCGGATCTCCGCCCGCTTTGGGGCACCGCCTTCTGGCCTGCGGCGCTCGAGCTCCCGCCGGCGCGCCGCGCCGCCGCGGTGTCGGCCGGCGGTGCGCGCGCCATGGCCGCGCGGCTGACGGCGGAGCCTCGGCGCCTCCTCGCCACCTTGGCCCAAGCGACGGGTGCCGCGATCCGGGCGGACTACCGGCTCTGCTATCTGCGCCCGGGGCCCTGCGACCGCCCGCGCCTCGCGGCCTTGCGCACCTGGGGGCTGGCCTTCGCGCTCGCCCCCCTCGCCCTCGTCCTTGCCGCCGCGCGCCGCCGCTGGCCGCTCGCCCTCGCCTGGGCGGCCATCGCGCTCGCCCCAACCGCCATTGTCCTCGCCGATGGATACTACGAGCTGGAGAAGCACCTCCTCCTCATGCCCGCGCTCGCGCTTCTCCTCCTGCCCGGCACGCTCACGCCGGGGGCCGCGCGAGCTTCGCCAGATCCCGCGCCACCGCGAAGGCGCCCCTCAAACGCTCACGATCCTCGCGCCAATCCCGGCGGACGATGAGCTTGTTGTCCTTGAGCTTGGCCTGGCTCGTGGGCTCGGTGAGGTAGCGGGCGAGGCCGGCCGGGTTCTCGAAAGTGTCGTTGCGGAACTGGATCGTGCCGCCCTTCGGCCCCGCATCGAGCCGCTGGATGCCGGCTCTCCGGCACATGGTCTTCACCCGCACGACCTTGAGAAGCGTGTCGATCTCCTTGGGCGGCTTGCCGAACCGATCGTGGAGCTCGGCGGCAAAGCCCTCGAGCTCCTCCCGGCTGTGGAGATCCGAGAGCCGGCGGTAGAGCCCCAGCCGCACCTCGAGATCGGGGATGTAGTCCTCCGGAATGAGCACCGGCACGCCGAGATTGATGGTGGGCGCCCAGGTCTCGCCCTCCTCCACCTCGCCGGCCTCGCCGGAGCGGATCTTGGCGATCGCCTCCTCCAGCATGTCTTGGTAGAGTTCGAAGCCCACCTCCTTCACATGGCCGGATTGCTCCTCGCCCAGAAGGTTGCCCGCGCCGCGGATGTCGAGATCGTGGGAGGCCAGCGTGAAGCCCGCGCCCAGGCTGTCGAGCGAGCCCAAGACTTTCAGCCGCCGCTCGGCCTGGGGGGTGAGGGGCTTCCGAGGCTCGGTGGTGAGATAGGCATAGGCGCGGAGCTTGGAGCGCCCCACGCGGCCCCGGATCTGGTAGAGCTGGGCGAGGCCGAACATGTCCGCCCGGTGCACGATGAGCGTGTTGGCCCGCGGGATGTCGAGGCCGCTCTCCACGATGGTGGTGGCCAGCAGCACGCCGTATTTGCCGTCGTAGAAGGCGTTCATCCGGCTGTCGAGCTCGGTCGCCGCCATCTGCCCGTGGGCCACGAGATAGCTCACCTCGGGCACCTGGTCAGCGAGGAACGCCTCCATATCCGGCAGATCCGCGATCCTGGGCACGACGACGAAGGACTGCCCGCCGCGATAGTGCTCGCGCAAGAGCGCCTCGCGCACCGTCACCGCGTC
>CAYXPI010000009.1:0-34669 GCA_964467005.1 uncultured Limibaculum sp.
GGCCGGTGCCGCCGGCGGTGCCGGTCTCGCCGATGATCGAGAGCGTGATGTCCTTGGCCGTGACGCCGGGGGGCAAGGCGCCGCGAACCTCGACCTTCATGTTCTTGGATTTCGTCTGGATCAACGTTTGCGTCGCCAGCACATGCTCGACCTCGGAGGTGCCGATGCCGTGGGCCAGCGCGCCGAAGGCGCCGTGGGTGGCCGTGTGGCTGTCGCCGCAGACGATGGTGATGCCGGGCTGGGTGAGGC
Organism: uncultured Limibaculum sp.; assembly: GCA_964467005.1. Classification (GTDB taxonomy): domain Bacteria; phylum Pseudomonadota; class Alphaproteobacteria; order Rhodobacterales; family Rhodobacteraceae; genus Thermohalobaculum. The sequence goes on from CAYXPI010000009.1 coordinate 250, forward strand.
CCTGCTCCGGCCCGATCATATGGACGATGCCGTGGCGGATGTCGTCGAGATCGAAGAGCTCGATCCCGAAGTCGCGCGCATTCTGGCGCAGCGCCTCGACCTGGATGCGGGACTGCTCGTCGCGGATGCCCTCGAGGCGCGTCGGGTCCGTCGGCACGTTGTGGTCGGGCACCGCGAGGGTCGCCTCCGGGTGGCGCACGGTCCGGCCCGTCATGCGCAGCCCCTCGAAGGCCTGGGGCGAGGTGACCTCGTGCACGAGATGCCGGTCGATGTAGAGGAGGGAGGTGCCGTCCTCGGCCGCGTGCACGAGATGGGCGTCCCAGATCTTGTCGTAGAGGGTCTTAGCGCTCATGGGGTTCTCCGTCGCTTTGGCTTCTCCCTAGCGCGAGGGCTCGGGGCCGGCAAGCGGACGGCGCAGGATGAGCGCGTCGCAGCGCGCACCACCCGGTCGGGGGTAGTAGCCCGGCCGGCGGCCCGCCTCCACGAAACCCGCCGCGGCATAGAGCGCGCGGGCGGGCGAATTGTCCGTTGCGACCTCCAGAAAGATGCGAGCGGCGCCCGACTGCGCCGAAAGCCGGCATGCCGCCTCGAGGAGCTGCCGGCCGATCCCCCACCTGCGCCGGTGCGGCACGACGCCGATGTCGAGGATCTCCGCCTCGTCCGCGGCCAGGGACACCAGCGCGACGGCCTCGCGGCGGCCGAGATCGGTCAGAACGAACCCGCGCGGGCGCTGGAGCCGCTGGATGTCGGCGACGGTCCAGGTACTGCCACCCGTGCCCTCCGCGATCAGCGGCACGAGATCTGCCGCTGCGTCAGGGCCCTGCGTCGCGAAACAGCGCGGACGCATCAGCCGATGCGTGGCGGTGCGGCGCGGCGCGGGGGGTCGGCGTTGGGGCCGCGGAGATAGTAGGGCGCCGGGCGCTCCCCGGTCTCCGCATCCGCCGCCATCCGCGCGATCGTGGCGGGGTCTGGCAGGCCGGCGGCGGGGTCGGCCCCCTCCCACCCATCGCCGAACCGGGCGGCGCCTGCAGGGGCCAGCCCGGCCAGATCTGCGCGCAAGACCTGACGATCCGGCCCGATCTGGGCGCAGCTCTCGTCGTGGAGCCGCAGATAGGCGGTGTCGCGCGGGCCGAGGAGAGCGACGGCGACCGGGGTCTCGGCCGGGTGCATGAGAAGGTCCACCGGGCTCCAGAGCGCATCGAACCGGTCGACCCCCAGCGCCGGCACGCCAAGGCCGAGCGCCAGGCCCCGCGCCGCCGCCACGCCAACCCGGATGCCGGTGAAGGAGCCGGGGCCGGTGCAGACGCCGATCGCCGAGATGTCCGGATAGCCCGCGCGCGCTTCGGCGAGCGCGAAGTCGACCATCGGCCAGAGTGCCTCGGCATGGCCGCGCTCCATCCGCTCGGCCCGCTTGGCCATCAGCCTGCCGTCAACCGCCACCACCGCGACGCCGCATTGGCCCGCTGCGGTGTCGATGCCGAGGATCATGGTGCGGATCGGCGGATCATGCGGTCATTTCCCGTCCTGCAACGTGTCCCGCGCGCTGCCATGGCTGCGGGGGAGCCCGTCGTCGATGCGGAGCCAGGGCAGGCACCGCTCGCCATGGTCATGCACCGTGGGCGGCACGGCGGCCGCGTCATCGAGCACGCCGAGCGGCACACAGACCTGACCCGGCAGATAGTCGGACCAGGCGCCGGCGCATCGCCTGCATCCGGGGCAATGGCAACAGGCCACAACCGGCGGCGCCCCGCGGGCCTCGATTCTGATCGCTCCGCAAGAGCAGCGGCCCGTGAACCGCGCCGCGAGCAGGCGCACGCCGGTCAGGTCAGAGCCCCACAGGGCGGACCTCGACGACCTCGGGGATGTAATGACGAAGGAGGTTCTCGATCCCGTGCTTCAGGGTCAGCGTCGAGGAGGGACAGCCGGCGCAGGCGCCCTGCATGTGGAGGTAGACGACCCCGCGATCGAAGCCGTGGAAGGTGATGTCGCCCCCGTCCTGCGCGACGGCGGGGCGCACGCGGGTGTCGAGCAACTCCTTGATCTGGCCCACGATCTCGGCATCCGGCCCCTCGTGGTGCGCATGGGCGACCTTGGGGCCTTCGCCCCGCATCACCGGGTCGCCGGACTGGTAGTGCTCCATGATCGCGCCGAGAATGGCGGGCTTGATGTGAGCCCAGTCCGCCTCGCCCTTGGTGACGGTCACGAAATCGCGGCCGAGGAAGACCGCGGCCACCCCGTCGACGGAGAAGATCCGCGCGGCGAGGGGCGAAGCCTCCGCCCCGGCCCGGGACGGAAAGTCGGCCGAGCCCGATTGCATAACCGCCTGACCGGGAAGAAACTTCAGCGTCTGGGGGTTGGGCGTCGCTTCGGTCTGGATGAACATGGATATTCTCCCCTTTGACTCAAGATTTGGCCCGGCTGCGCGGCAAAATCAAGAATCATTCCAAACTGGCGGTCACCTCCGGCGGCCGCGGCCCAGATCCTCGAGGATGGTCATGGGACCCGCGGCGCCGGCGATGCGGCTGCGGTAGACCCAGAGCGCCTCGATCACCCGCTGCACGTAGTTGCGGGTCTCGCGGAAGGGGATGGTCTCGATCCAGTCGATGGCGTCCACCCGGGGGTCGCGCGGGTCGCCATAGGCCAGGCTCCAGTCACGCGCGCGGCGGGGTCCGGCGTTGTAGGCGACGGCGGCCAGGATGTAGGAGCCGCCATTCGTTCTGAGCTGGTCGGCCAGGTAGCGGCTGCCGAGGCGGGCGTTGTAGCGCCAGTCGGTGAGGAGACGGTTGCGCGAGTAGGACTCGCCGAGCTGGTCGGCGACCAGCTTCGCGGTGCCCGGCATGAGCTGCATGAGCCCGCGCGCGCCGGCGGGGCTCACGGCCTCGGGGTTGAGCTCCGTCTCCTGGCGCGCGATGGCCAGCGCGAGCGCGGGCTCGATGCCGCGAGCGTAGCCCCCCACCGGATGGAGCGGGTAATAGGCCGGGTAGATGAGCTCCCCCCGCCGGGCCGCGATCTTCGCGAGGCGCACCGCCACATGGGGCTGTCCGAGCTCGAGGGTGAGCGCGCCGAGGGCGGCGAGCGTCTCCGCCTCCGGCGCCATTCTGCCGATGCGGCGGAAGCTCGCGGCCGAGAGCCCGCGTTCGCCCGCATAGTAGAGGACCGTGGCCATCCGCACATCGTCGCCCTGAAGGGCCGGGACGCGCCGCCAGTCGGGCAGGCGATCCCGGGCGATCCGCTGGTCGGGGGCGGCGCCGATCTCGGCGGCGGCGAGCTGGCCGTAAAACGCGGTCTGATACGCTGCGGCGCGGGCGAACGCGGCGCGCGCCTCCTCGAGCCGGCCGAGGGCCTTGAGCGCGCGCCCGGTCCAATAGCCGCCGCGGGCCCGGCTGATCGGGGTCTCCACCGCCGCCTCGAAACGCTCGAAATGCGGCAGCGCGTCGCCCGGGCGGTCGAGCTTGCGGAGCGCGATCCACCCCGCCAGCCATTCAAGATCGGCGTAGGCGTACCCCGCCTCCGGCGTCAGGGCGTGCGATGCCGCCAGCCGTTGGCCGAGGGCCGGGTTGCCTTCCCGGGTCGCGTGGCGGGCGAGGCGCCGGCGCCGATCCGCCCAACGCTCCGGGTTGCCGAGGGCCGCGGGATCCGTGGAGAGGCGGGACAGCGTCTCCGCGGCTTCCATCCGGTTGCGCTTGTAGGTCCGGGAGAAATCGCGCCAGGCGCGCTGGGCCTGCGGGGGCAGCGGGGTGCCCGAGGCGGCCTCGCGCTCGCCCAGCACGACCTCGCGCAGCTGCGCGTGCCCCGGCCAGGTGGCGCGGCGGGCTGCATAGGCGCGGTACTCCCCGGGGCTGCCGGCGCCGGCCCGGAGCTTTCGCCACAGCACGATGTCGGCGAGGAGGGGGTCGCCCTCCGCTGCGATGCGCGCCTCGGCCTCGGCCCAGTCGCCTTCCGCTCCCAGAGCGAGGGCCGCCTGCACCGCCGCGCCCTGCCGCCGCGCCTCGGCGAGGTCGAGCGCGTCGGCCATGGCCGGCCCCGCGCCCACGCCCACGCCCAGCGCCGCCCAGAGTGCGAGCGCCCCGAACCAGTTCCGCATGCCCTGCTCCCGACTGTCTCTGCCTGCTACGGACGGAGCGTAGCACAGCCCGCGGCCAGCGTCGCCTCACGCTTGCCGTCCTCCACGAAAGCCCCTAAGAGCCCTGCACGCGACAACCGGAGCCGGCCCCATGATCCGAGGATCCCTCACCGCGCTGGTCACCCCCTTTGCCGAGGGCAGGCTCGACGAAGCCGCCATTCGCGCGCTGGTCGACTGGCAGATCACCGAGGGCAGCCACGGGCTCGTCCCCGTCGGCACGACGGGCGAGAGCCCGACCCTCACCGCCGAGGAGCACGAGCGCGTGATCGAAGTGGTGGTGGAGCAGGCGAAGGGTCGGGTGCCCGTGATCGCGGGGACGGGCTCCAACAACACGGACGAGGCGATCCGCTTCACGGCCCATGCGGCGGAGGTGGGGGCCGACGCCGCGCTGGTGGTCACGCCCTACTACAACAACCCCACCCAGGCCGGGCTCCTTGCCCATTATCGGCGCCTGCACGACGCGGTCGAGATCCCGATCATCATCTACAACATCCCCGCCCGTTCGGTGGTGGACATGGCGCCCGAGACCATGGGCGAGCTCGCGCGCCTGCCGCGCATCGTCGGCGTGAAGGATGCGACCGCGGATGTCGTGCGCGTCTCCGAGCAGCGGCGGCTCTGCGGGCACGAGTTCATCCAGCTCTCGGGCGAGGACGCCTCGGCGCTCGGCTTCAACGCCCATGGCGGCACCGGCGCGATCTCGGTCACTGCGAATGTCGCGCCGGCGCTCTGCTCGGAGTTCCAGGAGGCGATGATGGGGCGGGATTGGGCGCGCGCCCTCGAGCTTCACGACAAGCTGATGCCTCTCCACACCGCGCTCTTCCTCGAACCGGGGCTCGTTGGCGCGAAACACGCGCTCTCCCTCCTCGGCCGGGCGGAGCCCGACGTGCGCCTGCCGCTGGTGGAGGCCACCGAACCGACCAAGACGGCGATCCGCAAAGCGATGGCCCATGCCGGGATATTGCCCGCCTGAGCCCCGTATTTGAGCCAAAGGGCGCCATTTGGTAGGGTGTGAGCAGACCCGAGGAGAGTTGCCATGGCCGCAGCCAACGATCCGACAGCGCCCGTCCTGAGAGCCGTGGAGGCCTACCAGGGCCGCATCTTCGAGTTGTGGAAGGTGGTCTTCAAAAAGATCAACTCGAAATTCTCCACGGCGACCAAGTTTTTCGACAATATTGTAAACAGAGGCGAAGAGATCGCCTCCAAGGTCGGCCAGGCCGTGGTCAACAAGATCATCGGCTTTAAGGAGCGCGTGTTCAATGCGCTCAAGGTGGTGCCGGCGATCGTCAAGAGCGCACTGAGGCTCGGCAATAAGATCATCGGCCTGATCCGCCGCGCCGCCGACCCCAACCGGATCATCGGCATGCTCAAGCGGCTGTTTCAGCGCTATGTCAAGATGCTGAAAGATATCTACGGCCATGTCGCCGACTTCTACGAGGTGCTGAACCCGCTCAGCGCGGCCCTGGCCATCGTCAATACATTCAAGAACGTCCTGCGCCTGCTGGTGAGTTGGGTGACCGATGTGAGCGGCGCCAACAGCGCGGTGAAAAAGGCGAAGTCGCTGCTCAAGAAGGTGGTGAAGGCGATGAAGCAGGAGATCAAGCAGGCGATTCTCCTCCGCAAGCAGGTCTTGAAGCTCAAGCCGGCCTGACCGCGCCGATGGACATTGCGGCGCCGCCCGCCTAAATCGGCGGGGCCATGGCCAGGAAACCCAAGCTCGACACCAAGCTCGCCGCCGAGAACCGCAAGGCGCGCCATCAGTACTACATCGAGGACACGCTGGAGACCGGCATCGTGCTGCAAGGCTCCGAGGTGAAGTCGCTCCGCGAAGGCCAGGCCAACATCGCCGAGAGCTATGCGAGCGTGGAGGACGGGGAGCTGTGGCTGATCAACAGCTACATCCCCGAGTTCTCCCAAGCGAAGACCGCGGCCTTCAGCCACGACGCGCGCCGGCGTCGGAAGCTCTTGGTGCACAAGCGCGAGCTGGCCCGGCTCGACCAAGGGGTGGGCCGCGAGGGCATGACGATGGTGCCGCTCAAGCTCTATTTTGACGACCGCGGCCGGGCCAAGCTCGAGCTCGGCCTCGCCAAGGGCAAGAAGATGGCCGACAAGCGCGACACGGAGAAGAAGCGGGACTGGGACCGGGAGAAGGCCCGGCTCCTCAAGGGCGGATGACCGCGGGCCCGGCGCTCCTCGCGGCGGTGGACGCGACCTGGCCGCCCGCCGAGACCCGCGACCTCGCCGGGTGGCGCCTCCGGCGGGGCCTCGGCGGCGGGCAGCGGGTGTCCGCGGCCTCGGTCCTTGCCCCTGGGGCGGTGCCGGAGATCGCGCTGGCCGAGGCCGTGATGCGCGCCTGGGGGCAGCTGGCGCTCATGCGGCTCTCCGAGGAGGGAGCGCTCGACGCCGCCCTGGCCGCACGGGGCTACCGGCTGGCGGACCGGGTGACGATCTTCGCCGCGCCGCCGGGCGCGCTGGCAACCGAGGCGGACGAGACCGCGCGGCTCATCCGGGTGACGGCCGAGCTCCGGGTGGTTGACGAGATCTGGGCCGGGGGCGGCGTCGGCCCTGCGCGTCGGGCGGTGATGCGCCGGGTGGCCGGGCCCTCCGCCGTCCTCCTCGCCCGGCTCGGGGACCGGCCGGCGGGCGTGGCGTTCGTGGCGGAGGCGGGTGGGGTCGCGATGCTGCACGCGGTGGAGGTTCGGCCCGAGGCACGGCGCCAGGGCCTTGGCACCCGGCTTCTCGAGGGTGCGGCCAACTGGGCGCGGGAGGTCGGCGCGGACACTCTGGCCCTCGCCGTGACCGACACCAACGCCCCCGCCGTCACGCTCTACGAGAAGTTGGGCCTCGCGCCCGCCGCACGGTATCATTACCGCCAGCTCGATCCGGCGGAGGGAGCTTGAGATGCGCGCGACGGGTCTTCTGCTCACGCTGTCGGCTGCGGGCGCCCTGGCGGCCGAACCCCAGGGCTTGCCCGCCCCCGAGGGCGCCGAGCGGACGGCGCGGCTCGAACGCCTGCGCGCGAGCTACGCCCTGCCCGTGGCCCCAGCGCTGGGGGACGAGGCCTTCCGCCGCCTCACCGGGCGGCTCCTATGGGAAAGCTTTCGCGTCGACGCGCCGGAGACCACCAGCGCCGATATCGCCGAGGCCTACCGGACAGTGCTCCGCGACCGGGGGTTCCGCATCCTCTTCGATTGCACCGCGACAGCCTGCGGGGGCCTCGACTTCCGCTTCGCCGCCGATCTCATGCCCGCGCCGGAGATGCTCGTGGACGCTGCCGATTTCGTCCAGATTTCCGCCGAGCGGGCCGGGGAGACGCCGGCCTACGCGTCGGTCTTGGTCAGCCGGGTTCTGGGCCAGGTCTATGTGCAGGTCGTGGGGGTCGTGCCCGCCTCCGGGGCGGTGGCGCTCGCACCGCCGCCGCCGATGGCGCCGGACACGCCCGAGCCCCGGCTGCCGGGCGAGGGGGCGGGCCTTCTGGATCGGCTCCGGGCCGACGGCCATGTCGCCGTCTCGGGGCTCAGCTTCGACACCGGAGGCGCGGCCCTCTCGCCGTCCTCCGCCGCGGCGCTCGACGCCCTGGCCGACACCCTGCGCGCGGCCGACCTCGCGATCGTCATCGTCGGGCATTCCGACAACGAGGGGACGCTGGAGGCCAACCGCGGGCTTTCCGAGCGCCGGGCGGTCGCGGTGCTGGAGGCTCTCGTGGCGCGCGGAGTGCCGGCGGCGCGGATGAGCGCCGAGGGCGTGGGCTTCCTCGCCCCGCTCACCACCAACGCCACCGAGGCCGGCCGCGCCATCAACCGCCGGGTCGAGCTCGTGCTCCGCTGAGGCTCAGGCGACGCCGCAGCTCGCGAGCTGCCCGCGGTAGCGCACCGCCTGCTCGGCGACCTGGCGCGCAGCCCGTTGCAGCCAGGCCTTCTGCCGCCAGCGACCGTCGCGAAAGCCGCGATGCCCCTCGTGATAGGCGAGGTAGTGGCTGAAGGCGTCGTAGAGCTGAACGTCGTTGGAGCGCACGGTCTTCTGCACGTACCAGGCGACGAAATCGGCCGCGTCGTCGAAGTCGGTCCGGTCCGCGTCGCCGTTGCCGCTCTCGCGCTTGTACCAGTCCCAGGTGCCGTCGATCGCCTGGGCATAGCCATAGGCGCTGGAGGGCCGGCCGAGCGGGATCACACCGAGCGCGTAACGCCGTGGCGGGCGGACAGCGGCCCGGAAGCTCGATTCGCGCCAGATGATCGCCAGCTGAAGCTCGACCGGCGTGCCCCATCGCAGCGCAGCGGAGCGGGTGGCCTCACGCCAGCCCGGGCGCTCGGCGAACAGGGCGCAGGCGTCGTCCTGCGCGCGGGGCGCGTCCGAGCCCGGCGAGGCACAGGCGGCGACGACCAGCGGCGCGAGACACGCCACGAGACGGAAAATCCTCATAATTGGAGCCTGCTCGATGTTTTTTTTCCTTTGTAGCATGAGAGCGGAAGAGCCGCCACGGCTTTTCGGGCCGCGCCCGTTCTCGAGGCCGGGCCGCCCCACCGGCCCGCGGCGCGACCATGCGCTTGTGGACAGCTTGAAGCGGCCTAGGTAATGGGGGCCTTGATGGCGGAGACCTAAGGAGGCGGACCCATGTTGCGCCGGGACGCACAGTTCAAGATCGGCCAGATCGTTAAGCACCGGTTTCACCCGTTCCGCGGCGTGATCTTCGACGTCGATCCCGAATTCGCCAACACCGAGGAATGGTGGCTCTCGATCCCGGAGGAGGTGCGTCCGACCAAGGACCAGCCCTTCTACCACCTCTTCGCGGAGAACGAGACAAGCTATTACATCGCCTATGTGTCCGAGCAGAACCTGCTGCCGGACCATTCCGGGGAGCCCGTGGAGCACCCGGAGGTCTTCGAGTATTTCGAGGAGATGGAGGACGGGCAGTACCGCATCCACGCGGAGCAATGCCACTGACGCCGCGCCCGGCTCAGTAGCCGAGCGCGATGCCGTCCTTCCGCGGATCCGACCCTCCGACGAGCACACCCCTCTCATGGTCGATGCGGATGGCCTGGGCGCCGCCGATCCCGGTTTGCGGGCGCAGGATGCTGTGGCCCATCGCCTCGAGTGCGGCGGCCACCTCGGGCCCGTAGCCGTCCTCGAGCTTGAGCGCCGAGCCTTCGAAGAACACCCGCGGCCCGTCGATCGCCGCCTGGAGCCCCATCCCGTAATCCACGAGATTGGCGACGAAGCGCAGATGCCCCGCGGCCTGGTAGGGCCCGCCCATCACGCCGAAGGGCACGGTGACGCGCCCGTTCTCGCGGATCATGCCGGGGATGATGGTGTGCAAGGGCCGCCGCGCGCCGCCCGCCTCGTTGGCGTGGCCCTCGGCGAGGGTGAAGCCCGAAGCGCGGTTGTTGAACAGGATGCCGTAGCGTTCCGAGGCCACGCCCGAGCCGAAGCTCGCGAAGATCGAGTAGATGAGCGACACGGCCATGCCCTCTCGGTCGACCACGGCGACGTAGATCGTGTCGCGGTGGGGCGCGCCCAGAGGGTCCGCCGGCACGGGCCCCGCGCGGGCGCGGTCGATGCGGGCGGCGAGCTTTGCCGCGGTGGCGTCGGAGACGAAGGTCGCCACATCCATCTCCATCCGCGCGGGGTCCCCGATCGCCTGGTTGCGGGCCGCATAGCCGAGCTTGGCGATCTCCATCTCGAGATGGGCGCGCTCGGCGCCCCAGGGATCCGGCGGCTGGGCAAACCGCTCGAGCATCCGCAGCATGAGGAGGGCGGCCGCGCCGTGGGTGTTGGGCGGCAGCTCGACCACCTCCACCCCGCGATAGGGGGCCGCGATGGGGGTGACATCCTCCGCCTGGCAGGCCGCGAAATCCTCCAGTTTGTGGGCGCCGCCCGCCTCACGGAGCGCGGCCACCATGTCCTCCGCCACCTCGCCCTCGTAGAAGCCCGCGGCGCCCTGGCGAACGATGCGCCGCAGCACCTCGGCCTGGCCGGCGGCGCGAAACCGGTCGCCGACCCGGGGCGGTCGCCCATCCAAGAGAAAATGCGTGCGTCCATGGCCGGTGAGCGTGTCCGCGGCGCCCGCCCAGTCAACCGCGACGCGGGGGGCGACCGGCACCCCCTCCTCGGCGTAGCGGATGGCGGGCGCGAGCACCGCGCCGAGCCCGAGGCGCCCGTGGCGCTCCGCCAGGTGGCAGATCCCGGCCACCGCGCCGGGCACCACCGCCGAGGCGCCGCCGCCCACCGGCATCGCCTCCCTGCCGGCCGCCCGAAGCGCCGCGGCATCAAGCCCCGCGGGCGCCCGACCCGAGGCGTTGAGCCCGAGCGCCTCCTCGCTCCCCGCCGGCTTCACGAGCGCGAAGAGATCGCCGCCGAGCCCGGTCATATGCGGCTCGCAGATCCCGAGCGCGACGGCGCCGGCAAGAGCCGCGTCCACCGCGTTGCCGCCGGCTTCCAGCGTGCCCACCGCGATCTTGGCCGCGAGTGGGTGCGAGGTGGCGGCGATCCCGTTCGCCGCGTAAACCTCCGACCGCCCGGGCCCCTGAAATGCGCCCATGCCGCGCCCTCCCTCCTGCTTCTCTCCGGCTCCTAGCCTGCCCCGTCCTCCGGCGCCAGCCGCGGGAGGCGCTTGCATTGCGCGAGGGGCGGCGCATAGTCGGGGTCATGAGCTTCGAGCCGCCCGTTCCTTTCCCCGCCGCGCCCGAGATCTGCGCCTTTCACCGGCGCGAACTCGGCCTCATCCTCAATCTCTATGGCCGGATGGTCGCAATGGGCGAGTGGCGGGACTACGCGATCGACCATCTGCGCGACCGCGCCGTGTTCTCGATCTTCCGCCGCGCGGCCGAGCGCCCGATCTATCGGATCGAAAAATGCCCGCGGGACGCGCGCCGCCAGGGTGCCTGGTCGGTGATCGGGATGGACGGGCGGATCCTCAAGCGCGGGCACGAGCTCCGCCTCGTCCTCCGCGTGCTCGAGCGCAAGATGATCCGGGCGGTGGAGGACTAGGCTCATCGCCGGCGCTTGCGGGCGGCCTTGGCCTTGGCGATCCGCGCCTTCGAAACGCGCCCGCGGCGGCCCGGGGCGGGGCGGGCCCGGGCCGCGGTGCCCGAGGCCTCCAGAAGCTCGAAGATGAGCCCGCCGGTCACCGGCGTCGCCTCCACGAGCCGCACCCGCGCGTGCATCCCCACGGCCAGCACCTGGCCCGTGCGCTCGCCTGTCAGCGTGCCGCGGTCGGCGTCGAAGCGGTGGTACTCTCGCCCGAGGGTGGAGATCGGCACGAGCCCGTCCGCCCCCGTCTCGGCGAGCTTCACGAAGAGGCCGAAGCGCCCGACCCCGGAGATCCGTCCCTCGAACTCGGCGCCCTCCCGCTCGGCCATATAGGCCGCCACATAGCGGTCCACCGTGTCCCGCTCCGCCTCCATCGAGCGCCGTTCGGCCCGGGAGATCGCCTCGGCCGTCTCTTTGAGGCCCTGGGCTTCCTCGGCCGTCTGCCCATCCGATCCGAGCCCGAGTGCTGCGATCAGCGCCCTGTGCACCAGAAGATCGGCATAGCGGCGGATGGGCGAGGTGAAATGGGCGTAGCGCGGCAGGGCGAGGCCGAAATGCCCCAGATTGTCGGCCGCGTAGACGGCCTGCTGCTGCGCGCGGAGGACCTGCATGCTCACCATCTCCGAGGCTTCGGTCTCCCGCGCCTCGGCCAGCAGACGGTTGAGATCCCCGGTGCGCAGCACTTGGCCCTTCGGCAGGACAAGACCCACGGTCGAGAGCGTCTCGCGGAGCGCGTCGAGGCGCTCGGGGTCCGGCTCGTCATGCACCCGGTAGAGGAGGGGGCGCCGATGGGCCTCCAGCGTTTCGGCCGCCGCGACATTGGCGAGGATCATGAACTCCTCGATGAGGCGGTGGGCGTCGACCCGCTCGCGGAGGGGGATGTCGGTGACCTCGCCCTCCTCCGAGAGCAGCACGCGCCGCTCCGGCAGGTCGAGATCGAGCGGCTGGCGGCGGCTGCGCGCGGCCCAGGCGGCGCGCCAGGCGCCGTAGAGGCTGGCGATCTCGGCGGCGAAGGGCCCGGGCTCCCCGTCCGCCACCGCCTGCACGCTCTCATAGGTGAGATCGGCGCGGCTTTCCATCCAGCCGCGCACGAAGCGGTGGCTCCGCTTCTCCCCCGTCGCGCTCAGCACCATGCGGACGGCGAGGCAGGGCCGCCCCTCCCCCGCCTTCAGCGAACAGAGATCGGCCGAGAGCCGCTCGGGCAGCATGGGCGCCACCCGGTCTGGAAAATAGGTGGAGTTCCCGCGCGCCCGCGCCTCGCGGTCGAGGGCCGAGCCCGGGGGCACGAGGGCGGCCACATCCGCGATCGCCACCCACACGACATGGCCGCCGGGATTGCCGGGGTCGCCGTCCGCCAGGGCCGCGACGGCGTCGTCATGGTCGCGGGCGTCCGCCGGGTCGATGGTGACGAAGGGGATCTCGGTGAGGTCGGTCCGCCCGTCGGGGCCGGGCAGGGCGGCGGCCGCCGCCTCGGCCTCGACCTTTGGCGGAAAGTCGAGCGGGATCCGGTGCTGGTGCATGGCGATGAGCGACACCTGCCGCGGCTCGCCCGGATCCCCCAGCCTTGCGACCACCCGAGCCCTTGGCAGGCCGAGCCGCCGGGTCTCCTCGGCCTCGGCCTCCACGAGCTCCCCGTCTCGCGCGCCCTCCGACGCGCCCTTGGGCACCGCCCATTCCCGGTCCGCGCGTTTGTCGACCGGGACCACGCGGCCGCCCTCCCGGGTCTCGCGATACACCCCGAGCATCCGCCGCGCGCCCGATCCGATTTTCTTGATAAGCCGCGCCTCGTAGCGGAGCGCGTCCGGGTCCTCCGCCGGGCGGAGCTTGGCCAGGAACCGGTCGCCCGGCGCGAGGGCCGGGTCTCCCCGCCGCGGCATGTAGAGGATCACGGGCGGCGGGGCGTCGTCCTCCCAGTCCTTCGGCCGAGCCAGGAGGTCGCCGTCGCCGTCCACGGCCTCGGCCACGAGCATCGCGACGGGCGGCAGATGCCCGCTCGGCCCGACCCGGCGGCGCTTGCGAACGAGCTCGCCCGCCTCCTCCAACTCGCGCAGCAGGTGCTTGAGCGCCACCCGCTCCGCGCCCTTGAGGTTGAAGGCCCGGGCGATCTCCCGTTTGCCCACGCTGTGGGGGTTCTCGCGGATCCAGGCGAGGATCTCGTCTTTCGAGGGTACGCTCACCGGCCCGGTTCCGCGGTGGTTGTCCGATTGAGGAGGGCGCGACCGCTCGGCGCGACGCCGAAGCGCGCGGAGAACGCGGCGAGACCCTGCTCGGCTTCGGGAGTGTTCACGAGGCTGATCACGCGGGCGCCCCGGCTCTCGGCCCAAGCGACGGCCGCGCTCAGACGCCGGGCGGCGTAGCCTCGCCCCCGCGCCTCTGGCACCACGGAGAGATCCTCGAGCTCGGCGGCGAGGCCGAACTCGGCGCCTCGCGTGAGGGTGGCGCTGGCATGGCCGAGCGGTTGGGGGCCATCGCCGAGACGGACAATCAGCGCGTCCGGGTCCGCGCGCATGGCGCCGAGATTCTCCGCGAGGGCGTCGGGGATCGGGATCGCGTCCTCGGCGAAGACGGCGCGGTCGAGCGCAAGGAGCGTGGCGAGGTGGTCCGGACCCGCGGGGCGGATCCGGGGCGCGGCCACCGGCGGGCCTGGCTCAGCCACCGGCGGCGCGCCGCCGCGACGGGGCCTCCGTCTCGATCAGCGCGTCCGCCTCCTCGGCGGGCTTCGCCTTCGCCTTCGTCTTGGACGGCGCCTTCTTGGCGGTGGGTTTCTTGGCCGCGGTCTTCTTCGCCGGGGCCTTCTTTGCGGTGGGCTTCTTGGCGGGGGCCTTCTTCGCCTTCGGCTTGCCGCCCTTGGCCGCGATGCGCTCGGCGAGGAGCTCCACCGCCGCCTCGAGCGTGAGGGCCGCCGGGTCCGTGCCCTTGGGCACCGTGGCGTTCACCTTCTCCCACTTGACGTAAGGGCCGTAGCGCCCGTCCATCAGCGCCACCGCCCCGCCCTCCGGATGCTCGCCGAGCTCGCGAAGGGGCTTTTGCGGCGCGGCCCGCCCCCGGCCCGGATTGGCCTTCTTCGCCGCCAGGAGCTCGACCGCCCGGTTCATGCCAACCGTGAGCGCCTCGGACCAGTCCTCCAGCGGCGCGTAGAGCTTGCCGTGGCGCACGGCCGGGCCGTAGCGGTAGAGCCCGGCTTCCACCACCTCGCCATCCTCGGGATGCGGCCCGATCTCGCGGGGCAGGCGGAGAAGGCCGAGCGCGGTCTCGAAATCCAGCGCCTCGGGGGTGACGCCCTTGGGCAGGCTCGTGCGCCGGGGCTTCTCCTCGCCCACGGGCTCGCCAAGCTGCACATAGGGTCCGAACCGCCCGTTCCGCAGCGTGACGGCCAGGCCGCTCTCCGGGTCGAGGCCCAGTTCCTTCCCGTCAAGCTTGGCCGCCTCGTCATCCGCGCCCACGCCGAGGGGTCGGGTGTAGCGACATTCCGGATAGTTGGAGCAGCCGATGAAGGCCCCGCCCGAGCGCGCGGTGCGCATCGAGAGCCGTCCGACATTGCAGGCGGGGCAGCTCCGCGGGTCCGACCCATCGCCCGGATCGGGGAAGAGATGGGGGGCCAGGAACTCGTTGAGCTTCTCGAGGACCTCGGTGATGCGAAGCTCGGTGGTCTCCTCCACCGCCGCCTTGAAATCCCGCCAGAAGGCCTCGAGCACCGCCTTCCAGTCGATCCGCCCGCCGGAGACGTCGTCGAGCTCCTCCTCGAGTGCTGCCGTGAAATCGTATTCCACATAGCGGGAGAAAAAGTTCATGAGGAAGGCCGTGACCAGCCGGCCCTTGTCCTCGGGGAAGAGCCGGTTCTTGTCTTTGCGCACGTATTCCCGGTCCTGGATCGTGCCGATGATCGAGGCGTAGGTGGAGGGCCGGCCGATTCCGAGCTCCTCCATGCGTTTCACCAGCGTTGCCTCAGTGTAGCGGGGCGGCGGCTGGGTGAAATGCTGTTCCGGCGTCACCGCCTCCTGGCCGAGGGCGGCGCCCTCCGGGATCTCGGGCAGGCGGGCGCTGTCCTCGTCCTCCTCGCCCCGGTCGTCGCGCCCCTCGTCATAGGCTTTGAGGAAGCCGTCGAAGGTGACGACCTGGCCCGTGGCGCGGAGGCCGACCGCGCCCGCCCCGTCGCCGATCTCGACGGTGGTCCGCCGGAAGCGCGCCGCCTCCATCTGCGAGGCCACCGCCCGCTGCCAGATGAGCTCGTACAGCCGGGCCTCCGCCCGCTCCAGACGAAGCTCCCCCGGCACCGCGGTGAAGCGCGTGGGGCGGATGCACTCATGCGCCTCCTGCGCGTTCTTGGCCTTGGTTTTGTAGACCCGCGACTTCTCCGGGAGATAGGCGTCGCCATAGCGCTGGCCGATCGCCTCGCGTACGGCGGAGACCGCCTCGGGGGCCATGTCGACCCCGTCGGTCCGCATATAGGTGATGTGCCCGGCTTCGTAGAGGCGCTGGGCCGTGCGCATGGTCTCTTGCGCTCCCATGCCGAGCTTGCGCGACGCCTCTTGCTGAAGGGTCGAGGTCATGAAGGGCGGGAAGGGATTGCGCGTGGCGGGCTTGGCCTCGACCGAGCGCACGGAGAGCGCCGCGGCCACGATCTTCGCGACCGCCGCCCGGGCTGCCGCCTCGTCCGCCAGCGCGAATTTGTCGAGCTTCGCGCCGTCGAGCGCCACGAGACGGGCCGTGAAACCCGCGCCCTCGGGCGTGGTGAGGGCGGCCGTCACGCTCCAATACTCGCGGGGGCGGAAGGCCTCGATCTCCATCTCCCGCTCGACGATCAGGCGCAGCGCGACCGACTGCACGCGGCCCGCGGATTTCGCTCCCGGCAGCTTCCGCCATAGCACTGGCGACAGCGTGAACCCCACCAGGTAGTCGAGCGCGCGCCGCGCCAGATAGGCCTCGACGAGCTGCATGTCGATGGCGCGCGGGTTCTCCATCGCCTTGGTCACCGCGGTCTTGGTGATCGCGTTGAACACCACGCGGGAGACCGGCGTGTCCTTCTTCACCGCCCGGCGTTTGCGCAAAGCCTCGAGGAGGTGCCACGAGATCGCCTCGCCCTCGCGGTCGGGGTCGGTGGCGAGGATGAGCCCGTCCTCCTCCTTCACCGCCTCGGCGATGGCGCGCACATGCTTCTGCGCCTTGGCGTCCACGTCCCAGGTCATGGCGAACCCGTTCTCCGGGTCCACCGAGCCGTCCTTCGACGGCAGATCCCGCACATGCCCGTAGGATGCCAGGACCGTGTGCTTGTTGCCGAGATAGCCGCTGATGGTCTTCGCCTTGGCGGGCGATTCGACGACGACGACAGCCATATGCGCTCCTGTCTCGCGCCACGGTTGCGTCAGGGGCGCGCGGGGCGTGAAAATGGGTCACGCCCCGAAGGCTGTCAACGGCGCTCAGCCCTCCGGGTCCGCCGCCGCGACGCGGCCGCCGGCCAAAACCTCCACGCGCCCGGCCAGTTCGAGCTCGAGGAGCACGAGGGACAGATGCGCGGGACGGACGCCGGCGGCACGGGCGAGCTCGTCGATCTCCACCGGCGCGGGGCCGAGGAGGGCCGCGACCCGCTCGGCGGCCTCGGCGTCGCGGGCCCGGCTGGCGGCGTCGAGATCGGGCGCCTCGGGAGGGGCGGCGGCGAAGGCGGCCCCCTCCTCGGCGAGGCCGGGCCGGGCCGGCATCGCCAGGGCGTCCAGCACATCCTCCGCGTTGCGCACCAGCGCCGCGCCGTCGCGGATGAGGGCGTTGCACCCGCCCGAGCGCGGATCCTCCGGCGAGCCCGGCACCGCCATCACCTCCCGCCCCTGCTCGAGCGCGTAGCGGGCGGTGATGAGGGAGCCCGAGCGGCTGGCGGCCTCGATGAGGACCACGCCGGCGGCGAGCCCCGCGATCAGGCGGTTGCGCTTGGGAAAGTGGCGGGCCGTGGCCTCCATCCCGAGAGGGCACTCGGACACCAGCGCCCCGGCCTCGGCGATGCGGGCGGCGAGGCGCTCGTTCTCCGGCGGGTAGATCCGGTCGAGCCCGCCGGGCAGGACGGCGATCGTGCCGGTCTCGAGGCTCGCCTCATGGGCGGCGGAATCGATCCCCCGCGCGAGGCCCGAGACGACGACGCGCCCCGCCGCCCCGAGCCCCCGCGCGAGCTGGCGCGCGGTGCGCAGACCGAGCGCCGAGGCGTTGCGCGCGCCCACGATGGCGGCGGAGGGCCGGGCGAACACGGCGTCCTCTCCCAGCACCCAGACGGCCGGCGGCGGGGTGGAGATGGTCGAGAGCTGCCGCGGATAGTCCGCCTCGCCGAGAAGATGCAGCCGCGCGCCGAGGCGGGCCCCGCTCTCCCACTCGGCGGCCGCGGTCTCTTCGGGGCAGGGCCCGTAGCCGGCGCCGCCCCCGCGCGCGGCGAGCTCGGGCAGCGCGTCGAGCGCGGCGCGGCCGCTGCGGAACCGGGCGATGAGATGCACATAGGTGCGCGGCCCCACGTTCCGGCTGCGCGCAAGGCGCAGGCGCGCCAGGCGCTCGGTCGAGGGAAGCGGGCCCTCCTCCGGCGCGGGAGAGGCCGGCGCGCCCCCGGAGTGGCCGGACAGATCGGACAGGGCCATGGCGCCTCCTTGCGTTCTCCGCCATCAGCGCCGACCATGGTTAACGCTTGGTTAACGCTTGGTTAACGCCGCGACGATCGGCCGATCCGAGGCTCTGTGCCCGCGACGAGCCGCCGGAGATTGCTGCCGTGCCGGACCCAGACGAGACCCGCCGCAAGCGTGGCCGCCAGCACCGCCTCCCACCGTCCGAAGGCCAGGAGCCAAAGGGGCGCCGAGGCGGCCGCGGCCAGCCCGCCCACCGAGGAGATCCGCGAGAGCGCGACCGCGGCGAGCCAGGTCGCCGCCACCGCGAGACCCGCGGGCCAGTGGAGCGCGAGCATCACCCCCTGCAGCGTTGCGACGCCCTTGCCACCCCGAAAGCGGAGCCAGGGCGAGAAGCAATGCCCGACCAACGCGCCGAGGCCCGCCGCCTGGGCCGCGAGGTCGCCCCAGCCGAGGAGCGCCCAGGTGGGAAGCGCCCCCTTCAGCGCGTCGAGACCGAAGGTGAGAGCCGCGGCCCCCCGATGGCCGGTGCGCAGCACATTCGTGGCGCCGATATTGCCCGAGCCGATGCCGCGGGGGTCCGGCAGCCCGAAGGCCCGTGCGACCAGGAGACCCATCGGCACCGACCCCGCCGCGAGCCCCATGGCGAAAGCGAGGACAAGCCAGGGGAGCGCGCGGTCCAGGCCCATGATGTCGTGAAACACCGCTCAGCCCTCGAAGACGCGCTGGCCCGCCACCCAGGTGCCGAGGACCCGCCCCTCGAGCCGCTGGCGGTCGAAGGGCGTGTTCTTCGACTTCGAGCGAAGGCGCGCGCGGTCGAGGAGCCAGGGCGCATGGGGGTCGAAGAGGACGAGATCCGCGGGAGCCCCGGCGGCGATCCGCCCCGACGGCAAGCCGAGGCGACGGGCGGGCGCGCGCGAGAGCCGCGCAAAGAGGGTGGGGAGATCGAGCGCGCCGCCATGGACCAGCCGGAGCGCCGCGGGCAGGATCGTCTCGAGCCCCACCGCGCCGGTCGCCGCCGCCTCGTAGGGCAGGCGCTTGGCTTCCTCATCCCAAGGGAGGTGCGAGGAGACCACGAGGTCGATCAGTCCAGAGGCGAGCGCGTCCACCATCGCCGTGCGGTCCGCCTCGGCCCGGAGCGGCGGCTCGAGCTTGAAGAACGAGCGGTAGTCCGCGATGTCGTACTCGTTGAGCGCGAGATGGTGGATCGAGACGGCGGCGGTGACGTCGAGCCCCGCCTCCTTGGCGCGGAGGAGCGGCCCGAGGGCGGCCTCGGTGGAAATCTGGTCGGCGTGGTAGCGGGCGCCCGTGGCCTCGACGAGCGCCAGATCCCGCGCCAGCATCATGCGCTCGGCGATGGCGGGGACGGCGGGGAGCCCGAGGCGCGCGGCGAACTCTCCGGAGGTGGCACAGGTGCCTCGGGCGAGCGCGGGCTCCTGGGGGTGGTGGACGATGAGCGCGCCGGTCGAGGTCGCGTAGCGGAGGCAGGCGAGGAAGACGCGCGCATCTGCCACCGCATGGTCGGCGTCGGTGAGGGCCACGGCGCCCGCATCGAGGAGGAAGCGCTGCTCGGTCATCTCCTGGCCCTGGAGGCCGCGGGTGAGCGCCCCCATGGCGTGGACATGGACGAGCGAGGCTTCCCGCGCGCGCGCGAGCGTGAATTGGACGAGGGCGGGGTCGTCGATCGGCGGCGCAGTGTCCGGCTGCTGGACGAGGGTGGTGACCCCGCCGGCCGCGGCGGCCTCGCCCGCGGAGCGGTGGGATTCGCGGTGCCGCGCGCCGGGCTCTCCGACGAAGACGCGGATGTCCACGATGCCGGGGGCGAGGGCGTGGCCCTCGCAGTCGATCACGGCGCCTTCGCCTGGGGTGGGGGAGGGCCCGCGCACGACCTCCTCGATCTCGGCCCCCCGGAGCCGCAGCGCCCCGGGCCCGTCATAGCCGGTCTCGGGATCCACCAGCCGCGCGTTCACGAGATGGGTGATCATGCCTGCCGGTCCCGGATCCCGCGGGCACGGTCGCGCAGGGCCTGCGGCTTGGCAAGGCCGAAGACGGCAGCGCCCGACGCTGGCCCGGACGTGCCGTTGCCGTGGAGCGCACCGACGGACCGTGCCATCGGCGGAAGCGCGTTCTTCGCCGTGTGCCACGACGCCGGGCCGATGCGGAGGTTGCCCGGATCGGATGCCATCGGCGCTTCGATCTCCGTGCCCAGTGCGCGGCGGACGGATGTGAGGCGCCGCCCGGCCAGAACCAGCGCGCGCGCCGACGTGATCGCGTCGCGCCTGCGCCGACGCCGCGCACGGTCGTGCCAGACATCGCCCCAGCTCCCCCAGGAGCCGACGACGATCAACAGCATCGCGCCCGTCAACCCGCTTTCGGTTCCCGGCATCACGGTGCCGGTCGCCATGCCCGCACTCAGCGCGATGCCACCGATGAGCCCAATCGCGGCGACCGGCACGACACACCACTCGGTGCCGCTCGAGAGGATTGCACCCTGAGGCGGTCGGCCGGCCCAGACGAGGGTCTCGCCGTTGCGGAGATGGAGCGCCCAGAGGGCGCGGTCCGCGTCCCCCGGCTCGGGCAGGCCGAAGGCGGCGGCGGCGAGCGAGCCGGTCATGGGGCCGTCTCGAGGTTGCGGGCGAGGAGGTCGAGGACCGCCATGCGGACGGCGACGCCCATCTCCACTTGCTCCTGGATCACCGAGCGGTTGATGTCGTCGGCCACGTTGGGGTCGATCTCCACGCCGCGATTCATCGGCCCGGGATGCATCACGATGGCGTCGGGCTTGGCCAGCGCCAGCTTCTCCGCCGTGAGGCCGTAGCGATGAAAGTACTCGCGCCGGGAGGGCACCGCCGCCCCGTCGAGCCGCTCGTTCTGGATGCGAAGCATCATCACCACGTCGCAGCCTTCGAGCCCCGCCTCCATCTCGGTGAAGACCTCGACGCCGAAGCGCTCGATGCCGGCGGGCAAGAGGGTGGGCGGCGCGATCACGCGCACCCGGTTCTCCAGCGCGTTCAGGCAGAGAATGTTGGAGCGGGCGACCCGGGAATTCGCGATGTCGCCGCAGATCGCGATGGTGAGGCGTTGGAGCCGGCCGAGGCGGCGGCGGATCGTGAGGGCGTCGAGAAGCGCCTGGGTCGGGTGCTCGTGCCGCCCGTCTCCGGCGTTCACCACCGCGCAGTTGACCTTCTGCGCGAGGAGCGCGACGGCGCCCGATTGCGGATGCCGCACGACCAAAAGGTCCGGGTGCATGGCGTTGAGCGTCACGGCCGTGTCGATCAGCGTCTCGCCCTTGCGCATTGAGGAGGCCTGGACCGCCATCGACATGACGTCGGCGCCGAGGCGCTTTCCCGCGAGCTCGAAGGAGGCCTGGGTGCGGGTGGACGCCTCGAAGAACAGGTTGATCTGGGTGAGCCCCCGGAGCCGCTCGGCATGCTTCGCGCGCCCGCGGTTGAGCGCCACATAGGTCTCGGACAGGTCGAGGATCGCGGCGATCTCCGCGGCCCTCAGCGGCTCGATCCCTAAGAGATGCCGATGCGCGAACATGGCTCGCCTCCCCGGCACCCGGTATAGAGAGGGGGCGGAGCGGCGGCAATGGGGCCCGTGCGCCTTGGCGCGCGCCGGGTGTGGGCCTACTCTCACGCCGAGCCGGAGGAGACGCCCATGCTGCCCACGCCCACCCGCCTCTACACCCAGCCGCGCGCGCCCAATCCGCGCCGGCTCGCGATCTTCCTGCGCGAAAAGGGGCTGGATCTCGCCCAGGTGTCGGTCGATCTCATGGCCGGCGAGCACAAGACCGAGGCCTATCTGGCCGAGGTGGGCGCTGCGCATGTGCCCGCCCTCGTGCTCTCGGACGGGACCGCGCTCACGGAATCGATCGCGATCTGCCGGTATCTCGAGGCGCTGCGGCCCGAGCCCAACCTGATGGGCCGCGACGCGCTGGAGACCGCGGTGATCGAGATGTGGGAGCGGCGGGTGGAGCACGGGCTCTTCCACGCGGTGACGGCTGCCTTCCGACACACGAACCCGCGGATGGGCGTGCTCGAGGAGCAATGCGCCGACTGGGGGGAGATGAACCGGGCGAAGCTCGACGGGTTCTTCCAGGCCCTCGACGCGCGGCTCCGAAACCGGGAGTGGCTGGCGACCGAGCGGATGACGGTGGCGGACATCACGGCCTATGTCGCGGTGGACTTCCGGCGCATCCTCCGCCACCCGTTGCCGGAGGATGTGCCAGGGCTCGAGGCCTGGCTCGGGCGAATGGCGGCGCGGCCCTCGGTGGCGGCGATGGAGGAGCGGCGATGACGGACGCGTTGACAGAGTGGGCCGGGCCCTTCGGTCTGCCGGATTTCGGAGAGGTGACGGCGGAGGCCTGCGAGCCCGCCTTCTCGGCGGCGATGGCGGCCCACCTGGCCGAGGTCGCGGGAATCGCGGCCAACGACGCGCCGCCGGATTTCGCGAACACCGTGGAAGCGCTGGAGCGCGCGGGCCTCGCGCTCGAGCGGGTGGCGTCGATCTTCTTCACCCTGGCCTCGTCGGACACCACGGAGGCGCTGCAAGCCGTCGAGCGGAGCGTGAGCCCCAAGCTCGCGGCGCACCGCCAGGCGATCCTCACGGACGCCGCGCTGTGGACCCGGGTGAAGGCGGTGGCCGAGGGCGCGGAGCCTCTGGAGGCGGAGGCCGCCCGCGTGACGGAGATCGTCCGCCGGCGCTTTGTTCGGGCCGGCGCGGATCTCGACGACGCGGCGCGGGCCCGGATGGCGGAGATCCAGATGCGGCTGGCGGAGCTCGGCACGGCCTTCGCCCAGGCGGTGCTGAAATCCGAGCAAGACTGGACGCTGACCCTCGCCCCGGACGACCTTGCGGGCCTGCCGGAGAGCCTGAGGGCCGCCGCCGAGGCCGAGGGGCGGGCGCGGGGCGCGGCGGGGCCCGTGATCACGCTCTCGCGCTCTTCGGTCGAGCCCTTCCTCACCTATGCCGAGCGGCGCGATCTGCGGGAGGCCGCCTGGCGCGCCTGGACCGGGCGCGGCGACCCCGCGGACGGCACGGGCACCTGGCCGATCATCGCGGAGACGCTCGCTCTCCGACAGGAGATGGCGGGGCTCCTGGGCTTCGCGACCTTCGCGGATTTTCGGCTCTCCGAGGAGATGGCCAAGACGCCGGAGGCGGTGCGCGGCCTCCTGATGAAAGTGTGGCACCCGGCCAAGGCCAAGGCGGAGGCCGAGCGCGCGGGGCTGGAGGCCCTGGCGGCCGAGGCGGGGCTGAACGGGCCCCTCGAACCCTGGGATTGGCGCTGGCTCGCGGAGAAGGAGCGCAAGCGTCGCCACGATCTCGACGAGGCGGAGATCAAGCCGCATCTCCCGCTCGACCGGGTGATCGAGGCCGCGTTCGATGTGGCGGGGCGGCTCTTCGGGCTCGGCTTCCGCGAGGTGGAGGGGCTCTCGCTGCCCCATCCGGAGGCGCGGGCCTGGGAGGTCACGCGGGATGGCGCGCATCTGGGGCTCTTCGTGGGCGACTACCACGCCCGGGGCTCCAAGCGCTCGGGCGCCTGGGCGAGCGCGCTCCGGCGCCAACAGAGGCTCCGAGAGCCCGGCCGGCCGATCATCCTCAACACCTGCAACTTCGCGAAAGGGGACCCGACGCTCCTCTCCTTCGACGACGCGCGGACGCTCTTCCACGAGTTCGGCCACGCGCTCCACGGCCTCCTCTCCGACGTGACCTACCCCTCGCTGTCGGGCACGGCGGTGGCCCGCGACTTCGTGGAGTTGCCCTCCCAGCTCTACGAGCATTGGCTGTCGGTTCCGGAGATCCTGTGCGCCCATGCCCGCCATGTGGAGACCGACGCGCCGATGCCCGAAGCGCTGGTGGCGAAGATCAAGGCGGCGGAGACCTTCGGCCAGGGCTTCCAAACGGTCGAATATCTGGGCTCGGCGGTCGTCGATCTCGAGATGCACGGGGACCGCGCAGGGGAGGCCGCGGCGGACCCGAAAGCCTTCGAAGCCGCGGTGCTGGCCGAGATCGGCATGCCGAGGGAGATCGCCATGCGCCACCGCGCGCCGCATTTTCTCCATGTCTTCGCGGGGAGCGGCTACGCGGCGGGGTACTACAGCTATCTCTGGTCCGAGGTGATGGACGCCGACGCCTTCCGCGCCTTCGAGGAGGCGGGCGACGTGTTCGACCGGGCGGTCGCGGCGAAGCTCGAGGCGCATGTGCTCTCGGCCGGGGGGCGGGAGGAGCCGGAGGTGGCCTATACGGGCTTTCGCGGCAAGATGCCGGGGCCGGAGGCGCTCCTCGACGGGCGGGGCCTTGCGGAGCCCGCGGATGCCGCGGGCTGAGGCGCCCTCAAGGACGGAGCAGGAGGGAGCCGGTGGTCTCCCGTCCCTCGAGCGCGCGGTGCGCGGCCGCGGCCTCCACAAGCGGAACGACCCGGGGGGCTGCGACGCGCACGGCACCCGAGGCGAGAACGGCGAAGAGATCGTTCGCCGCCGCTTGCAGCGTCTCCTGGGTGGGCACGTAGTGAAAGAGCGTGGGCCGGGTGACGAAGAGCGAGCCCTTGGCGGAGAGAATGCCGAGATCGACGCCGGTGATGGGGCCCGAAGCGTTGCCGAAGCTCACGAGGAGACCCTTGGGCTGCAGGCTGTCGAGCGAGGGCACGAAGGTGTCCTTGCCCACCCCGTCGAAGGCCACCGGCACACCCGCGCCGCCGGTGATCTCGCGCACCCTAGGGGCGATCGCGTCCAGCCCCTCGGCGCGGTAGTCGATCACATGCTGGGCGCCGAGCGTGCGGACGAGGGCGCATTTCTCCGGCCCGCCGGCGGTGGCGATGACGGTGGCGCCGAGATGGGCCAGCCACTGGACCGCGATCTGTCCGACCCCGCCCGCAGCGGCGTGGAAGAGGACGGTCTCGCCCGCCATCACGGGATGGATCTGACGGATGAGATACTGGACGGTGAGGCCCTTCAGGAGCGAGGCGGCGGCGGTGTCGGCGTCGATCCCGTCGGGCAGGGCCACGGCGCGGTCGGCCTTCACCACATGCGCCTCCGCATAGGCGCCGATCGGGCCGGTGCAGTAGGCCGCGCGCTGGCCGACCTCCCATCCCGCGCCGTCGCCCACCGCGTCGACCACGCCTGCCGCCTCGAGCCCGATGCCCGAGGGCAGCGCCATGGGGTAGAGGCCGGAGCGGTGATAGGTGTCGATGAAGTTGACCCCGATGGCCGCGTGGCGGAGCCGGATCTCACCGGGACCGGGCTCGGGCAGGGGCACGGCGGTGGGGACGAGGACCTCGGGCCCGCCGGTGGCGTCGATTCGGATGGCGGTGATCTCGGGCATAGGGCGGGCTCCCTCTGGACGGCGAGTGCCTCCAGGCATGACCGCCGGGGCGCGCCCGGTCAATGGGGCGCCGGCGGGCGATGAGAGCGCCGCGCGCGACGATCTTCGCACCGGCCAGCGGGGCGGGCCGCGCCGGGGTCGCTGTGATCCGGATCTCGGGGCCCGCGGCGGAGGGGGCCCTCGCCGCCCTCGTGGGCGCGCCCCTGCCGGAGCCGCGGCGAACGGCCCTCCGCCGGCTGAGGGACGCCACGGGCGCGCTCCTCGACATCGGGCTTGTCCTGCGCTTCGCCGAAGGGGCGAGCTTCACCGGGGAGGCGATGGCGGAGATCCACTGCCATGGCGGGCGGGCCGTGGTGCGGGCGGTGCTGGGTGCGCTGGCCGCGGTGCCCGGAGCGCGGCTGGCGGAACCGGGCGAGTTCACGCTCCGCGCGCTTGAGGCCGGGCGGATCTCCCTGACGGAGGTGGAGGCGCTGGGCGATCTCCTGGCGGCGGACACCGAGGGGCAACGGCGGCAGGCGGCGCGGGCGATGGAGGGCGCGCTCGGCCGCGCGGCGGAGGGCTGGCGGCGGGCGCTTCTCCGCGCCTTGGCGCTCACCGAGGCGACGATCGACTGGGCGGACGAGGAGGTGCCCGAGGCAGTGGGGCCGGAAGTGGCCGCGCTGACGGGCCGGGTGGCGACGGAGATCGGGGCGGAGCTCGCGCGCTCCGAGGGGGCGGAGCGCCTCCGATGCGGGCTCGAGGTTGCGATCCTCGGCGCGCCCAATGCGGGGAAATCGAGCCTCTTGAACGCGCTCGCCGGGCGAGAGGCGGCGATCACGTCGCCGGTGGCGGGCACGACCCGGGACGTGATCGAGCTCCCCTACGACCTGGGCGGGCTGCCGGTGCGGTTCCTCGACATGGCGGGGATCCGGGAGGCGGCGGACGATCTGGAGGCCGCGGGGGTCGCTCGGGCGCGGGAGCGTGCGGCGGCGGCGGAACTCCGGCTCCTCCTGGCGGCGCCGGATGCGCCCCTGCCAGCGGAGGCGCTGGCGCTCGAACGGGCGGGGGACATCCGGGTGGCGGCGAAGGCGGATCTGGGCGCGGGGCCGGGGCTCGCCGTCTCGGTTCGGGAGGGGACCGGGATCGCGGAGCTCCTGGCCGGGGTCGCCGGCGCTCTGGAGGGCAGGGCGGCCGGCGGTCTCGTCGCCCATGAACGGCAGCGGGCCGCGCTTGCTCGGGCGGCGGCGGCGCTCGAGAGGTTGCGCGACGGGGTGGATTCGCGCCCCGCTGAGCTGATATCTGAGGACATCCGGGAGGCTCTCGGGGCGCTCGAGCGGCTCATCGGGCGGGTCGGAGTGGAGGAGATGCTGGGCGAGGTGTTCGCCTCGTTCTGCCTCGGGAAGTGACGACGGCGGAGGACATGTTCCACGTGAAACGCGCGACGGTCGATGTGGTGGTGGTCGGCGGCGGCCATGCGGGGGCGGACGCGGCCCACGCTGCGGCGCGGGCCGGGGCGCGTGTGGCGCTCGTCACCCACCGGGCGGACCGGATCGGCGAGATGTCCTGCAATCCCGCCATCGGGGGCCTTGGCAAGGGCCACCTCGTGCGGGAAATCGACGCCCTCGACGGCCTGATGGGCCGCGTCGCGGACCGGGCCGGGATCCAGTTCCGGCTTCTCAACCGGCGAAAGGGCCCCGCGGTGCGCGGGCCCCGTGCGCAGTGCGACCGCGCCCTCTACCGCCGGCACATGCAGGCGGAGATCGCGGCTTGTCCCCGTCTCCATGTCGTGGAGGGCGAGGTCGTCGATCTCAGGATCGACAACGGACGGGCGGCGGGCGTGCTCCTGGCCGACGGCGCGGCGATCCCCGCGCGCGCGGTGGTGCTGACGGCGGGGACCTTCCTCGGCGGTGTCGTCCATCTGGGCGAGGAGCGCCGCCCGGCCGGGCGTTGGGGCGATCCGGCGGCGGAGCGGCTGGCCGCCCGTCTCCGCGACCTCGGCCTCGCGATCGGACGGCTCAAGACCGGCACGCCGCCAAGGCTCGACCGCGCGAGCATCGACTTGGCGGCGCTCGAGGCCCAGCCTGGGGATGCCGAGCCCGAGCTCTTTTCGTTCCTCAGCCAGGCGCCCGAGGCGGCCCAGGTGCCGTGCCACATCACCCACACGAACCCGGCCACCCATGCGATCATTCGCGACAATCTCGGCCGCTCGGCCATGTATGGCGGTCGCATCGAAGGGGTGGGCCCGCGCTACTGCCCGTCCATCGAGGACAAGGTGGTGCGCTTCGCGGACAAGCCCTCGCACCAGATCTTCCTCGAGCCAGAGGGCCTCGACGACCGGCAGATCTATCCGAACGGCATCTCCACCTCCCTGCCGGCGGAGGTGCAGGAGGCCTGTGTCCGCACCATTCGCGGGCTCGAGCGCGCGGTCGTCCTGCGTCCGGGCTACGCGATCGAGTACGATTACGTGGATCCGCGGGCGCTCACGCCGTCCCTCGCGCTGGCGGCGCTGCCGGGCCTTTACCTTGCCGGTCAGATCAACGGGACGACGGGCTATGAGGAGGCGGCGGCCCAGGGCCTCGTCGCGGGCCTCAACGCGGCTCGGGCGGTTGCCGGGGAGGGGCCGGTGAAGATCAGCCGGGCCGACGGGTATCTCGGCGTGATGATCGACGATCTGGTGACCCAAGGCGTCACCGAGCCCTACCGCATGTTCACCTCACGCGCCGAGTTTCGTCTCGCACTGCGGGCGGACAACGCGGACCAGCGGCTCACCCCGCTCGGCCTCGCCTGGGGCTGCGTGAGCGACGGCCGGCGGCGCGCCTTCGAGGCCAAGGCCGAGCGGCTGGAGCGTGGGCGGGCCCTCGCCCGGTCCGTCAGCGCGACGCCGACGGAGGCCGCCCGCATGGGGCTCGCGCTCAACCAGGATGGCGTGCGGCGCACGGCGCTCGATCTCCTCGCCCATGCGGAGATCGGACCGGAGCGGCTCGTCGCGCTGTGGCCCGCGCTCTCCGAGATCGCGCCCGCCGATTTCGAGCAGCTGAAGCGCGAGGCGCTCTATGCGAGCTATGTCGCGCGCCAGGCTGCGGATGTGGCGGAGCTCCGGCGGGAGGAGGCGCGGGCCCTGCCGGCCGACCTCGATTTCGGTGCGATCTCGGGGCTTTCGGCGGAGCTCCAGGCCAAGCTCGCGGCGCAGCGGCCCCGGACGCTGGCGGCGGCCCGCCGGATCGAAGGCATGACGCCGGCCGCGCTGGCGCTCCTCCTCGTCGCCGCCAAGCGGCGGGAGGCGGTGGCCCTGCGGACCGCGTGAGCCCCGAAACCTTCGCCGCGGACTACGGTGTTTCACGTGAAACGCTGGACCGGCTGGCGCGCTTGGCCGACCTCCTCGGCAAATGGGGCCAGCGGATCAATCTGGTCGCCCCCTCAACCCTGCCGGAGGTCTGGTCCCGCCACATCGCCGACAGCGCGCAGCTCTACGACCTCGCTCCCCCGGCCCGCAGCTGGTTGGATCTCGGCTCCGGTGCGGGTTTTCCGGGGCTCGTGATCGCAGCCATCGCCGCCGAGCGGAGCGGGCCGCACGTCACGCTCGTGGAGGCGGACGGGCGAAAATCCGCCTTCCTCGCCACGGCGGCGCGGGAGATGGGCCTCCAGATCACGCTCCGCACCCAGCGGATCGAAGCGCTCGACATCCCTCCGCCGGATGTCCTCTCTGCGCGCGCCCTCGCGCCGCTCGCGGATCTCTGCGCCCACGCCGCGCGGCTCGGCGGGCCCGACACCACCGCCCTTTTCCCGAAAGGCGCGCGGGCGGATTTGGAATTGACCGATGCCGCGACCCGCTGGCACTATCACGTGACAAAGATCGCAAGCCGCACGGACGGCACGGCGACGATTCTGAGGCTCACCGACATCAAACCGAGAGCAGTTCCATGACCCCATCCTCGCCACCTCACGCCCCCTCCGGGCGCGTGATCGCCATCGCCAACCAAAAGGGCGGCGTCGGCAAAACCACCACCGCCATCAATCTCGGCACGGCCCTCGCGGCCCGGGCTCAGCGCGTGCTGGTGATCGACCTCGACCCCCAGGGGAACGCCTCCACCGGCCTCGGCGTGGCGGCCGAGGAGCGCGGCGTCACCACCTATGACGTTCTGACCGGCGACGCGCCGCTCGCCGACGCCATTCGCCCCACCTCGGTCGAGCGTCTCGAGATCGCCCCGGCCACCGTCGACCTCTCCGGCGTCGATGTTGAGCTGGTCGACGATCCGGACCGCGCCGCCCGCCTTCGCCACGCCCTCGCCGCGCCCGCCGCGGCCGACCGGCTCGCGGCCTACGACTTCGTGCTGATCGACTGCCCGCCCTCGCTCAATCTGCTGACGGTCAACGCCATGACCGCGGCGGACAGTGTGATGGTGCCCCTTCAGTGCGAGTTCTTCGCCCTCGAGGGGCTGAGCCAGCTTCTCGGCACCGTGCGGCGCGTGCAGCGGGGGCTCAATCCGGGCCTCCGGATCGACGGGATCGTGCTCACCATGTTCGACCGGCGGAACCGTCTCTCCGCGCAGGTGGAGGAGGATGTGCGCGCCACCTTGGGCGAGGTCGTTTACCAGACCGTGATCCCCCGCAATGTCCGGCTCTCCGAGGCGCCGAGCCACGCGATCCCCGCGCTCGTCTACGATCGGGATTGCGCCGGCAGCCGCGCCTATCGCTCACTTGCGACCGAAGTGCTCACGCGCGACGGCGTGACCCTCGCGGCCTGAGGGAGGCGCCCATGTCCGCACTGACGCAGAAATCCGGCCAGCCGCCCCGCCGGGGGCTCGGACGCGGCCTCTCCGCCCTTCTTGGCGACGACACGCTCCCGCCCGTGGCCGAGGCCGGCGGGCCCCAGCCCCCCACGGGCGAGGCGGTGGCGGAGATCGCCGTCGACCTCATCGCGCCCAATCCCGAGCAGCCGCGCCGCCGCTTTGACGAGGCCGCGCTCGAGGAGCTCGCCGCCTCCATCCGCGAACGTGGGGTCCTCCAGCCCATCATTCTGCGGCCGGACCCGCAGACCCCCGGCCAGCACCAGATCGTCGCCGGAGAGCGGCGTTGGCGGGCCGCCCAGCGCGCCGGGCTCCACAGCGTGCCGGCGGTGGTGCGGGCCATCGACGACCGCACGATGCTCGAGGTCGCCATCATCGAGAACGTCCAGCGGGCCGATCTCAACCCCATCGAGGAGGCCGAGGGCTACGCCCAGCTCATCGATCAGTTCGGCCACACGCAGGACGCGCTGGCCCGCATCGTCGGAAAGAGCCGGAGCCACCTCGCCAATCTCCTGCGGCTCCGGCTCTTGCCGGAAGAGGTGCAGGCCATGCTCCGCGAGGGGCGGCTCTCCGCGGGTCACGCCCGGGCGCTCGTCACCGCGCCGGATCCCGCCAAGCTCGCCCGCGAGGCGCTGTCCAAGGGGCTCTCCGTGCGCCAGATCGAGGCCCGCGCCAAGGAGGCGAAGGCCGGTCGCGCCGATCCCGCGCCGAAGCCCGAAAAGGATGTGGACACGCGGATGCTCGAGGGCGATCTCGCCGCAGCGCTCGGCATGGGGGTCACCATCACCCACGGCGTCGCGGGCGAGGGCGAGGTGCGCATCCGCTACCGGTCGCTCGAGGATCTCGACCGGTTGATCCAGCGCCTCGCGGGCTGAGGCCCTCTGGCAACGGGGCCGACCAGGCCCCGAGCCGCACCCTTTTGGCGAAAGCGCTTTTCTCCGGGCGCGGCTCCCATTATATATCTCATATCCCGGCATGGTCGACGCCTCAGCCCCTCGCGGAGCACGCGGGCCCGTGCGACCGCCGGCCCAGCCACCCTTTGCGCGAGGACATGATGACCGAGACCCTGCCCCTGATGCCTAAGGCCACCGCCGTTTGGCTCGTCGACAACACCACGCTCACCTTCCGCCAGATCGCCGAGTTCTGTGGGATGCACGAGCTCGAAGTGGCCGGCATCGCGGATGGCGAGGTGGCCGTCGGCATCAAGGGCCTCGACCCGGTGCAGAACAACCAGCTCACCGCGGCGGAGATCGAGCGCTGCGAGGGCAACCCGTGGGCTCGCCTCACGCTTCTGAGGCGCCAGGTCGCGCCGCCGCCCAAGAAGAAGACGCCGCGTTACGTGCCCGTCTCCAAGCGGCAGGACCGGCCGGCCGCCATCGCCTGGCTCTGCCGCTACCACCCGGAGATCGAGACCAACCAGATCGCCAAGCTCGTCGGCTCCACCAAGCCCACGATCGAGGCGATCCGCAACCGCACGCATTGGAACTCGCCCAACATCCAGCCGGTCGACCCCGTGGCCCTCGGCCTCTGCACGCAGATCGAGCTCGACGCCCTCGTCGCCAAGGCGGCCGAGAAGAAGGCCAAGCGCCAGGGCGAGCTAGCGGGCGACGGGCAGGGCCTTCTCCCCACGGAGGAGAGCCTGCGCGAGGAGGAGGCGATGGGGGTCGAGGCCTTTGCCGGCCTCGAGGATCCGCGCGGGGCGAGCGAGGAGGCCGAGCGGGGCACAGGGCCCGTGCTCGACCCGGATGCGCTCTTCAATCTCCCCCGCGGCGGCGGCTCCGACTGAGCCGCCGAGCGTCATGGTCAGCCGATGTCGTCGTAGCTCTCGGCCGTGACCACCTGGGTCACCACATCCACCTCGTAGGCGCGCCCGAACACGCTGTCGACGAAGACGTAGTTGCTCGTCGCGGCGTCGGGGGTAAAGACCACCTCCATATAGCCGCGGCGGCCCGTATCCGCGTAGAGGAGCGTGTCGATCCCCTCGGTGAAAAAGCCGTTGATCAGCGGCAGCGGCACGTCGACGAAGAAATCTTCGAGCCCCGTCGAGCTCACGCCCGGGCCGCCGAACTCGAAGGCCACCGTGTCGCCGCCCAGCGTGTCGATCTGCGAGAACCAGGCGTCGTGGGTGTCGCCCGAGAGGACGATGCCCTGCGCGTCGTTCTGCGCGAGGATCTCCAGAATCGCCTCCCGGTCCGCCACATAGCCGTCCCAGGCATCGAGATTGTAGGGCACCGTCGCGCTTTGGTCGAAGAGCGCCTCCTGCTCGGGCGTGAGCGTGCCACCCGCGAGGAGCGTGCCCACCGCGTCGAGATAGACGGGGATGAGGCTCTGATCGAGCGCCGGGGCGGGTAGATCCATCCGCGCCATCAGGGTCTGAGACCCGATCACCTGCCAGGTCGCGTCCGAGCCGACCACCGTCTCGGCGAACTCCGCGATCTGTGCGTCGCCAACCATGTCCCGGGTGGGGTCCGCGGCCTCGGCGAGAAGTGCGGTGACCGCGACCTGGGTGGCGAAAGCCTCGTCCTGGAGGAGGGCCCCCACCTGCGCGGGGTCCGTGAGGTCCACCCCCTCGGGCGCGAGGCCGAAGGTCTCGATGTCGGTCACGAAGCCCGCGAGCGTGGGGTCCGCCGCGTATTCGCCGATCTTCGTCGGCACCGCCGTGATCACCGCGCCCCGCGTCTCGTCCCGCTCTTGGAGTCGGGTCTCGAACATGGTGAGGTCGACGAGGTCGCCGAATTCGAAGCTCCGGTCGTAGTCGAAAAGCTCGGTCTCCGGCGTCCGGGTGGGGTTCCAGCGGTGATAGGCCTCGAGGGCCGCGTCCCGCCGCTCGAACCAGTCGCCATCCTCCGGCTGGTGGTTCTCAGCGCCCGTCGCCCAACTGTCGTTGGCGGTCTCGTGGTCGTCCCACATCATGATGAGGGGGGCGGTCGCGCGCATCGCTTGGAGGTCGGTGTCGCGGTGGTAGATCGCGTAGCGGGCGTTGTAGTCGTCCTCGGTGATGAGCTCCGCGTTGGGCTGCGGCACCCGGTTCGTCTCCGCGGCGAAGACCGGATCGGCGGGGAACACGCCGTTCGCGTATTCGTAGATGTAGTCGCCCAGATGGATGGCAAAGTCGAAGCCCCGGTTGGCGGCCTCCGCATAGGTGTTGAACCATCCCGCCGGCAGGTTGGAGCAGGAGAAGACCGCGAAGGTGAGGCTGTCGATCGCGCCCTCGGGCAGGGTTCGGGTCTGGCCGGTGATCGAGGTCTCCTCGCCCGCGGTGAAGCGGTAGAAGTACTCGCCCCCCGGCGCGAGCCCCTCGGCGATCGCCTTCACCGTGTAGTCGTCGGCCTCGGAGGTGGTGGCGGTGCCGCTCGCGACCACATCCGTGAAGTCCGCATCCGTGGCCACCTCCCAGCCCACGCTCACCGCGCCCTCGGCGCCGTCGGGCCGGGCGTGGGTCCAGAGCACCACGGAGGTCGCGTCCGGGTCGCCGCTCGCCACGCCGAAGCCGAAGGCCGAGGGCGCGAAATCCGGGATCGAGAGGCCGGCATCGCCGACCACGTCGAGATTGGCCTGGGCCTCCGCCGAGCCGCCGATCTCCGCCAGCACTGCGCCCCGGGTCGCGCCGCCCTCGATGTCGGCGACCGCGGCGTCGATCTCCGCTTGCGTCGCGTCCCGCCCGTTGGCCGCGGCGATCAGCTCCGCAGCGAAGCTCGCATCGTCCATCGTGTCCGGCAGATCGTCCTGGCCCTCGCGCACCTGGAGGAAGGCCTGCCCCACTTGAGCCAGGGTGAGCTGGCCGCTGTCCACCGCTTCGGCCCAGAAGGCGAGCCCGTTGGCGTCCGGCTCTCGGCCGAGCGCGATCTGGTAGAAGCGGGCGACGGTCGCGAGCGCGGATGCGTTGTCGGTGACCAGGAATGGCATGGAATGTCCCCTCGGGCTTGCGGGCGCGACGCGCCCCGACTGTCCATCACACCTGACATCGCATTGTCACGTTTTCGTGACGGCGCACGGGGATGCGGCGGGGTCCGCGATCACGATCTCGGGGCGCGGTGTCGCAGGCTTGTGCCGGGCGCGCGTTTGGCCTATCCGGCGCCGGTGCCCTGGCGGGGCGCCAGCGAGGAGATCTCCCGATGTCGATTCCGCAACAGGGCGGCGGCCCCATCGAGAGCCGGGACGATCTGGCGGGCTACCTCGCCGCGGGCTGCAAGCCCAAGGAGGCTTGGCGCATCGGCACCGAGCACGAGAAGTTCGGCTACGATCTCGCCACCCGTCGCCCGCTCCCCTACGACGGCCCCTGCTCGATCCGGGCGATGCTGGAGGGGCTGCGCGACCGCTTCGGCTGGGGCGAGCTGCGCGAGGGCGATCGTCTCATCGGGCTTGTGAAGGGCGGTGCCAACATCTCGCTCGAGCCCGGCGGTCAGCTCGAACTCTCCGGCGCCCCGCTCGAAACGATCCACCAGACCTGCGACGAGGTGAACACGCATCTCGCCGAGGTGAAGGATGTGGCGGACGCGATCGGCGCGGGCTTTATCGGGCTCGGCGCGGCGCCGATCTGGCGGCACGAGGACATGCCTGTGATGCCGAAGGTCCGCTACCGGCAGATGAACGAT
>CAYXPI010000010.1:0-34393 GCA_964467005.1 uncultured Limibaculum sp.
CGCCCATTCTCTTGCCCATCGTCACCAATGCCGGCTTCGATCCCTACTGGTTTGCCGTGGTTCTGACGATCAACATGGAGATCGGGCTCATCTCCCCGCCGGTGGGGCTCAATCTCTACGTGATCAACGGGATCGCGCCGGATATATCGCTCAAGACCATCCTTCTCGGCTCACTGCCCTATGTGATGTGCATGATCCTCGCGATCCTCATCCTCTGCGCCTTTCCGGGCCTCGCCACCTGGCTGCCGGACCTTGTGATGGGCCCGGCGCTCTGATGGCCTCCGGCATCCTCTCCGACCTTCTGGCGCGGGTGACGGATGCCGGCCGCGCGCTCTCGGGCCTGGCGGAGGACGCACCGGCAAGCGCCGAGGCGCTGGCCAGCTTGGCGGAGGATCTCCTGGCCGGCCGCGGCGAGGCGACTGGGCTCGCGCTCGCCCAGCAGGTGCTCGACGGCTACGCCCGGCTCGACGACGCGGGACGGCGGGGGTTCCTCATGGCGCTCGCCACCCGCTTCACCGTCGACCCGGGGCCGCTCGACACGGCCATCGCCGCGTGGCGCGCCGAGCCCACCGAGGCGAAGGCCCGCGCCGTTCACTTTGCCGCCGAGCCGCCCAGCCAGCAGCTCTTGCGGATGCTCAACCGGGTGCCCGGCGGCACGGCGGCGCTCGTCGCGATGCGCGCGCATCTCCTCGCGATCCTGCGCGAAAGCCCGGAGCTCGCCGCGCTCGACGAGGATTTCCGCCACCTTTTTGCCTCCTGGTTCAACCGCGGGTTTCTCGAGCTCCGCAAGATCGACTGGGAGACCTCGGCCGCGATCCTCGAGAAGATCATTGCCTACGAGGCCGTGCACGCGATTCAGGATTGGGACGATCTGCGCCGCCGGGTCGCCGCCCCCGACCGCATGCTCTACGGCTTTTTCCACCCCGCGCTGCCGGGCGAGCCGCTGATCTTCGTCGAGATCGCGCTGACGGACCGGATGCCGGACGCCATCGGCCCCATCCTCGCGCGCACCCGCCGGCCCCTCGACCCCGCGGCGGCCACCATGGCGGTGTTCTATTCGATCTCCAATTGCCAGACGGGCCTTCGCGGCATCTCCTTCGGCTCGTTTCTCATCAAGCATGTGGTGGAGGAGATCGCGCGGGAGACGCCGGGGGTGAAGGTGTTCGTCACGCTCTCGCCGGTGCCGGGGCTGCGCCGCTGGGCCCTCACGGTCGCCGACACGCTGGACGAGGAGGCCCGGGCCGCGCTCCTCCGCCTCGACCCGCCTGACGGGTCGGTGGACGGGCCCGCGGCCGCCCAGGCGGTGGACCACCTCGCCCCCATCGCCGCGCGCTACCTCGTGGAAGCCAAGGGCCGGGGCGGGATGCCGGCCGATCCCGTCGCCCGCTTCCATCTGGGAAACGGCGCCCGGCTCGAGCGGATCAATCTCGGCGCGGACCATTCGCGCCGGGGTCTCGAGAACGGCTGGGGGGTGATGGTGAACTATCTCTACCAGCTCGACGAGATCGAAAAGAACCACGAAGCTTACGCCAACGGGCGCGTCGTGGCCGCCTCCTCGGCGGTGCGGCGCCTCTTGCGCTGAGGGAGGCGCGCCATGACCAATCACTTGCTCGACACCTTGGGCCTGTCGCGGCCGGACCGGGCCGGGCGCCTCTTCGCCGCGGGCGACGGGGGCCGCTGGACCTATGGCGATCTCGACGCGCGGGCCCGGGCCTTCGCCGGCGCGATCCAGGCCGCCGGTGTCGCGCCGGGGGACCGGGTGGCGGCGCAGATTGCGAAGAGCCTCGACGGCCTCGCCCTCTATCTCGGCACGGTGCGGGCGGGGGCCGTCTTCCTGCCGCTCAACACGGCGTACACGGGCGAGGAGATCGCCTATTTCCTGTCGGACGCGGAAGCCCGGCTGGCGGTGGTGGATCCCGAGCGGCAGGAGGCGCTGGCCCCCGTGGCCGCGGAGGCCGGGGCGCGCCTCGCCACCCTCGCCGGGCTCCTCTCGGGGGCCGATCCGATTGCCGGAGACGTTCCCCGCGGGCCGCAGGATCTCGCCGCCATCCTCTATACCTCGGGAACCACCGGGCGCTCGAAGGGCGCCATGCTCACGCACGAAAACCTCGCCTCCAACGCCCGGGTGCTGACGGAGGCCTGGGCCTTCACCGAGCGGGACATCCTCCTCCACGCGCTGCCGATCTTTCACACCCACGGGCTCTTCGTCGCGACCAACGTGACCCTCGTGGCGGGCGGCGCGCTTCGTTTCCACGCCCGGTTCGACGCCGCTAACGTCCTGGCCGACCTCGCGAACGCCACCGCGATGATGGGGGTGCCCACCTTCTACACGCGCCTCCTGGCCGAGCCCGGCCTCACGCGGGAGGCGGTGGGCCACATCCGCCTTTTCGTGTCGGGCTCCGCGCCTCTCCTGGCCGAGACCCACGCCGCCTGGGAGGACCGCACGGGCCACGCGATCCTCGAGCGCTACGGGATGACCGAGACGTCGATGAACACCTCGAACCCCTATGACGGCCCGCGCCGCGCGGGCACCGTGGGCCTGGCCCTTCCGGGCGTCGAGGTGGTGGTGACCGATCCCGAGACGGGCCGCCCCCTCCCCACCGGCGAGATCGGCATGATCGAGGTGCGGGGCCCCAACGTCTTCCAGGGCTATTGGCGGATGCCGGACAAGACGGCGGAGGAGCTCCGCGACACGGGCTTCTTCATCACCGGCGACCTCGGGCGTCTCGACGACGAGGGCTATCTGTCGATCGTCGGGCGGGCGAAGGATCTCATCATCTCCGGTGGCTACAATGTGTATCCGAAGGAGGTGGAGACCGCCCTCGACACCATCCCCGGCGTGGCGGAGAGCGCGGTGATCGGCCTGCCGCACCCGGATTTCGGCGAGGGTGTGGTGGCCGTCGTCGTGCCGCACGACCCAGCGCTGACGGAGGCGGCGGTTCTCGCGGGGCTCGAGGGCCGGGTCGCCAAGTTCAAGCAGCCCAAGCGGATCGTGTTCGTGGCGCAGTTGCCGCGAAACACGATGGGCAAGGTTCAAAAAAAGGTCTTGAGGGAGACATATTCTGCCTCCTTCTCGTCGGTAAATGCACGTTAGGCGCGTGCGAAGAGCGGTTGCCTTCCTGGCGCGTTCTGGTACGTGCTAGGGCACGGAACGGCGCGCGACACTCTGGCGCACTGGGATCGAGGGGGTGTGAGAATGACCGATGAACGCAATCCGCTGGGCGCCAGCCGCCGGGCATTTCTCGCGCGGGGCGCGCTCGGCGGTGCGGCCGCGCTCGCCGCGCCGGCCATCGCGACCGCTCAGGGGCAGACGACCACCTGGCGGGTGCAGACCGTGTGGCCCAATGGCGGCCTAGGCCAGCAGCTCTTTTCGGAGTGGTGCACCAGCATCGTGGAGAAGACCGGGGGCGAGCTCGCCTTCGAGCCGTTCGACCCCTCCACGGGCGTCGGCGGTTTCGAGACGTATCAGGCCTGCGCCGACGGCCAGTTCGAGGCGGTGAACACCTTCACCATCTACGCCTCTCGCACCTTCCCGGGCGGCGCCTTCCTCTCGTCCTACCCGATGGCGATGCGGGCGCCGCACGAGTTCGACACCTTCTATCATGGTCTCGGTGGGCTGGAGATCGCGCGGGAGATCTGGGCAACCAAAGGCCTCTACTTTATCGGCGTGATCCATCACGGCCCGAACATCATCCACTCGAAGAAGATGATCAATCGGATCGACGATTTCCGCGGCCTCCGGATGCGGACGCCGGGCGGCATGGTGGCGGAGCTCTTCCAGTCCCTCGGCGCCACCACGGTCAGCCTTCCGGGCGAGAGGATCTTCGACGCGCTCAAGAACGACGAGATCGACTGCGCCGACTATGTCGGCCCGGCCATCAACTACGATCTCGGTTTCTCCCGTGAGACGCGGTTCATCTCCATGGGCCCGCCGGGATACATGTCGGTTTACCAGCCGGTCGACCTCATGGATCTCAGCTGCCGGCTCGACGCCTGGGCCGCGCTGAGCCCGAACATGCAGCAATTCCTCGAGAACGAGGTGGCGAGCTACTCGCTCGCGCATTTCTCGGCCATTCAGCAGGCGGATCAGGAGGCGTGGGACAAGTTCGACGCCGATGGCACGATCGTCACGCGGCTTACCGACGAGGATGTCCGCCTGATGACCAAGCTCGCCCTGCCGATCTGGGTGAAATACGCGAAGCAAAGCCCCGAGGCCGCTCGCATCTTCCGCATCCAACTCGACTACATGACCTCGGGCTCCCTCGGCTATGTCGACAAGGTGATGGCCGACTTCATCGCCCAGGACATCTGATCGCGCGCGCCGGCCCACGCAAAGAAGGGCCGGCGCCGTCCTCTCTCAGCCCCCGTGACCCGAGTGGCCGGAATGGTCGCCGGTGCCGGGGTTGGTTTTCTCGACTTTGACGGTCACCTCCACCTCGCCCGCCGTTTCGAAGGTGAGGGTGAGCGGGAAGCTGTCGCCTTCCTGGAAGCTCTCCGCGGCGTCGAAGAGCATGATGTGGAGGCCTCCGGGGGCAAGCGTGACCGTCTCGCCCGCGGCCGCGTCGATGGCGGTCACCTGCTCCATCTTCATGACATCGCCCACCTTCTTGGTGGTGTGGAGCTCGATGGCGCCGAAGGCCGGAGAGGTCGCGGCGATCAGCCGGTCGGCCTCGGCGCCCGCATTGGTGATGGTGGCGTAGGCCGCGGTCGGGCGGTTCGGCAGGTTGGGCCGCGCCCAAGGGTGGTCGATGGTGATGTCGCCCACCGTGACGTCGTGAGCCGCGGTGGGGCTCGCGAGGAGAAGCGCGGCGAGGAGGCCGCGGGCATGGATGGCTCGAAGCATGGGTCGGATCCTGTGTGAGTGAGATGTCGTTCGTCTCGGGTCAGGCGCCCTCAGGGGGCGCGCGCGAGCGAGGACGTTCGGCGATGGTCGTCGCGCGTGGGGCCGCGTCGGCGGGGCTGTGGCGCGGGGTGGCGAGGCGCCGGGAACTGCGCGCGGCGAGCGCCGGCGGGACCGGCGGCGCGGCGCACCCGGTGAGGCCGAACCAGGGGCAGGGACTGCGCTCCGGCGCCTTGCCCTCGGGGAGCGACGGATCCTCGTAGCCCGGGAGCCGGACATAGAGGATGGCGCCGCCCGCGCAAATCGGCACGAGGCCGGGCGCGGCCGGAGCCAGCCCCATCGGCTCGCCGGGGCGAAGAGCCAGGGCGAGGACGACAGCGAGGGCGAGTGCCGAGAGCGGAGATCGGGCGCGCGGTGTCACGCGGCGGAGCATCTCGCAGAGCCCGCGGCAGGGCAAGGCGTCATGAGGGCGCTGCGGCCTTGGGGGGGTGAGGCCGCAGCGCGGGGAGCGGAGGACGGGCCGCCCCCGCTCCCGTCCTGCAAGATCAGGCGAAGAGCAGCACGCCGTCGTCGAAGGTGTTCTCCGTGAGCGCCCTGAACTCGTTGCTTTCGGAGAAGGCGAGGAGCAGGTCGGATGTGTCGAAGCTCTCGCCCGTCACCGCGTCCGTCCAGAAGGCCAATCCCGCCTCGTCGGCCTCCCGGCCGAGGAAGTTCTCGTAGAACGCCTCAACGATCTGGCCGGTCTCGGGCGGGATGCCGCCGAAGGTCTCGGAGAACTCGTCCGAGAGGAGGATGGCGTCCGCCACCGCGCCAATGCCCTGCTCCTCGGCCACCTCGGTCCAGAAGGTGATGCCGGCGATGTCGCCCTCGCGCCCGAAGCCCACGCCGAAGGCGCGGAAGACCTGGGCGGCCGTCTCGTCGAAGCTCACGAGCACCGTTTCGTCGGCAAACTCGAATGCCTCGACATTCCGGGTTTCCACCGTCTGCTCACCCACTGTGACGGTGAAGCCGAGGGGAATGTAACCGAAGGTGGCGTCCGCGAAGGCCGCGTCGAACACCGCGGTGTCCTCGCCCTCCAGGCCGTCGACAGCGCGGGTCTCTGGAAGGATCTCGAGCGTGTCGTCCTCGTCCGTGCCGGTCACGTCCGACGCGTCCGGCAGGTTGGCCGGGATGAGCACGGCGTCGATGGCCTGGATGATGCCGTTGGCCGCGACGATGTCCGAGGCCGCGTCGAGGAAGTCCGGGTCGTCGAAGCCCGGGTCCACGTCGCGAAGGCCCTCGCCGTCGGTGTCCGGCGCGGCGAAGGGGATGACCCCGTCCCCCAGATCCGCCGGATTGCCGAGCGCGAGCTCGCTCCGGGTGAAGCTGCCAGGGATCACGTGGTAGAGGAGCACGTTCGAGATCTGGGTCACGGCCTCCTCGGTCGAGCCGAAGAGCTCCGTGAAGGTCGCCACGATCCCGTTGAAGGCCGCTTCCTCGCCGGAGGTGTCCTGGCCGAGATCGGCGGCGAGGGCGAGGAAGGCGGCGTCCGTCGGCGCGAACACCGTGAGGTCGTCGTCCGGGTTGGTGAAGGCGGCGACCAGATCGGTGGCCTCGAGCGCTGCGAGGAGGATGTCGAAGTCGGCGCCGTTGCTGTCGAAGCCGGGGCCGGAGGCCGCGACGATGTCGGCGATGGTGTCGGTGGGCTCGGGATCGGCGACGTCGATCGGCAGGAGCACGGCGTCGATCACCTGGACCGTGCCGTTGGAGGCGGCGAGGTCGGTGAGGCCGTCGACGATCTGGGCGTTGGTCGCCTCGGGGTCGGCGTCGAAGATCGCGCCCTCCTCGGTGAGGATGACCGCGGTGCCCGCAAGCGCGGTCTCGACCTGCGGCGCGGCCTGGAGCTCGGCAAGCGACTGGGCGCCCGGCACGACATGGTAGAGGAGGATGTCCGTCAGGAGGGGGATCGGATCGCCGCTCGGGTCGAGGCTTGCCAGCACATCGGCGATGGCCGCGAACACCGCGTCCGTGTCCTCCACGTCGCCCGTGAAACCGAGGGACTGGGCAAGCGCGCCGAAGGCGGCGTCCGTCGGCGCGAAGACGGTGAACTCGGCATCCGGATTGGCCACCACGGCGTCGAGCCCCGAGGCCTCGAGTGCGGCGGTGAGCACCGCGAAGCCGTCGGTCGTGCTCGCGATGTCGAAGATCGAGGGCGTGTCGTTGCCGGCGATGTCGACGGGCAGGAGCACGCGGTCGATCGCCTGGATCGTGCCGTTGGCGGCCGGGATGTCCGGGATCACGATGCTCGGGTCGAGGAGGTCGGGCTCGAGATCGACGAGGCGGCCGTCGGTCGGCGTGATCTGGGTGGCGTCGAGGAGCGTTGCGACGCTTTCGCTGTTGGCAATCTGGAGCCGGCTCTGGGCGCTCGGGGAGACGTGATAGAGGAGAATGTCGGTGAGGAGCCCGATGCCGTTCGTCTCGGGGTCGAGGCCCGCAAGGGCGGTGGCGATGAAGTCGAACACCGCCTCCGCGTCCTCCGGATCGCCGGTGTAGCCGAGATCTGCCGCAAGCGTGGCGAAGGCGGCGTTGGTGGGGGCGAAGACGGTGAGCGCGTCGTCCGCGTTGTCGACCGCGTCCACAAGATCGGTGGCCTCGAGCGCTGTGACGAGGATCGAGAAGTCCGGGTTGCCGGCGGCGATGGCGGCGATGGTTTGGAGGTCGTCGTCCATGTGTGATGTCCCTGTTGCGAGTAGATGGCGCAGGGCCTTGAGGGCCTGCGCGACGACCTAGCACAAGTGGGAAAAAGTCACACTAAAAACTGTCCGCCGGTCATCGGGTGGCCACCGCCTCCGCGCGATCCGTGATGGGAGCGAGCCCCGCGAGGCGCCGGCGGCGAAGGAGCGGTCCCTCCGGCACGGGAAGGGCGGCCGTGACCGCGAAGTCCCCCGTATAGGCGCCGACGAAGACCGACCGGGTGCCCGCAAGCGGAGCGAGGCGCGCCGCGGGATCGAAGCTGTGGCCGAGACCCGAGACGACGAAGCCGGGCGCGCGCTCCACCGGCTGGAGATATCCTTCGACGGAGAGGCGCATGAGCGGCCCGGCCGCGCCGAAGAACCGACCCTCCCGCACGGTGTCGGCCCGGAAGCGCGGGCCGTCGCGGCGGCCGACGAGCGTGACGAAGGCCCCGGCGGCGGGCAGTCCGGGAGCCGAGACGCCAAGCCCACCAAGGCGCCCGCCCGGGGCCAGCGCGCCGGCCATGGCCGAGGGCCCCGGGCCCAGCCGGTCGATCCGCGACGCCACCACCTCGGCCCCCCGCCAGAGCCCGGACACGGCCACCCGGTCGCCAACCTCGAGGGGGGCGTTCACCCCGGGCTCGAGGGCCACGCCCGTGCCGAGCACCGTGATCCGCCGGCCGTCTCCGCTCAGCGCCTCTACCGGGCCCACCAGCGGATGGGTGAGGGCGACCCGCCGCGCGACCAGCCCCTCCGGCCCCTCCGCCGCCTCGGCCGTCACGCTCACGCCGGGCCGCAGCGCGCCGCGCTCCTGTGGCCCGAAGGCGTCCGCCACCTCCGCGCCCTCGAGGCCGACCCTGAGCCCGTTCACCCGGATCGATCCCAGCGCCGTGATCACGCCGACGATCCCGGTCCCACCGATCCCACCCTCGACGGGCGGGCGCTTGCCGTCGGCCACGCCGTCCTCGGGCGCAAGAGGGTCGAACGGCCCGGTGCAGGCGGCGAGGAGCGAGACGGCGCCCCCGGCGAGGAGGCGGCGGCGGTCAGGTCGTGTCATCGCGGTCCTCCCCGGCTGCAGCGGCCCCGTCGGGCGCGTCGTCCCCGGGCTCGAGGCGCTCTTGGGCCCGGTAGAAATAGATCCCGAAGCGGAAGCGCTCGGTGGCCTCCGCGGTGTCCCGGTCGGTCGCCTGGCGCGCAAAGGCCGCCCGGTTGAGGCGTGTCAGCATCTCGGACGCCGCGCCGCGCGCCTCCTGCTCTATGGTGTCGACCGAGCCCGGCTTCAAGCGATTGTAGAAGACCGCGCGCTCGAGAAAGGGCGCCGCTTCGTCCTCGGCCAGAAGGTTCTCGGTGGCCGCGGCGATGTGGTCGCCCACGTTCTGGGCGAAAAACACGATCTTCTGCTCGGCGTCGCCGGGGCCCAGAAACGCCTCCGGGCGAAGCCGGACGACGTCGGTCTCGGGATCGAGGGCCACGAGTTTCTGGCGGAGGAGCTCGTCGAGCACCGTCCGCGGGCGCACATCTTTGCTGACGGAGGCAACGAGGGCGTCGAAGCTCGGCGGCCCGTCCGCGCTCTCGGCCTGACGGGGCAGGGCACGCGGGCGGCCCTCGGCGTCCACGGTCTCGGGGTCGGCGAGCCAGCGGCCGATGACGCTGGCGATCGCGGTCACCCGGCGCTGGGTGCCGCCGGGCTCGAGCGTGCCGGCCTCGCGGATCGCGCGCACATCCTTGCGGTGGACGCCTGTCAGCACGCTGATCCGGCT
Organism: uncultured Limibaculum sp.; assembly: GCA_964467005.1. Classification (GTDB taxonomy): domain Bacteria; phylum Pseudomonadota; class Alphaproteobacteria; order Rhodobacterales; family Rhodobacteraceae; genus Thermohalobaculum. Next base: position 9,312 of record CAYXPI010000010.1, read on the forward strand.
GTCGGTCGGGCGCTTGCCCTCGAGCGCGAACTCCCGCTCCGCCACCTCGACATAAACCTCTTTCAGGAGGCGGTAGACCGCGGGCACCGTCACCCCTTGCGCGATCATGGCTTTCACGAGCGGCCGCAACAGGCCGCGCAGCACCCTCAGAAAGGGGCTCGCCGGGGATGGGACGGGATCGCGCTCCATGTGGGCAGACCTACATCGCGTGTGACAAAAATCCACGCTATCGGTCGGGAAAGTTGCGGGCCCGGGACCGCGGGAGAAGCGGCTTCCCAGCGCCCGGGGCGCATGCTAAGGGCCGCTCGCATCCGCGGGGGCCGACCCCTCGCGCCACGCCCACCGAGACGAGGACAGATCCGATGGCCGTCACCCGCACCTTCTCGATCATCAAGCCCGACGCGACGCAGCGCAACCTCACCGGCAAGATCAACGCCAAGCTCGAGGAGGCGGGGCTGAGGATCGTCGCCCAAAAGCGCATTCGCATGACCCTGGAGGAGGCCCAGACCTTCTATGCGGTCCACAAGGAGCGGCCCTTCTTCGGCGAACTGACCGAGTTCATGGCTTCGGCGCCGGTGGTGGTGCAGGTGCTTGAAGGCGAAAACGCCGTGGCCAAGAACCGCGAGGTGATGGGGGCGACCAACCCGGCCGAGGCGGCGGAGGGCACGATCCGCAAGGAGTTTGCCCTCTCGATCGGCGAGAATTCGGTGCACGGCTCGGACAGCGAGGAGAACGCCGCGGTGGAGATCGCCTATTTCTTCGCAGGCACCGAAATCGTCGGCTGATCCCGCGACGCCCCAGCCTGTGGCAGAGTTGGGGCGGCGGCACGCCCGGGTTCGGGCCAGACGCCGCCGATCCGGCCGCGCGCCCCCGCAGGATCGGGGGCGCCTCCCGCCTCAGTCGATGACCAGGTCGCCGAGATAGGGGAAGTTCATCGCGTTGACCACGGCGCCGATATTCACGCCCTTTCGGGCCGCCCAGGCGAGGTCCTGCCAGTGGAAGGGCACGAAGGCCGCCTCGTCGTAGAGGATCTGCTCGACCTCCTGCAGCATCTCGGCCCGCTTGGCCTCGTCGGTCTCCGTCAGCGACGCCTCGGTGAGTTCGTCCACCTGGGCGTTGGAGTAGTTGCCTGCGTTGTACTGCCCGCGTCCGGTCTCGGCGTTGGGCGTCATCGCAAGAAACTCGTAGAAGTTTGCCGAGTCCTCGGTGTCGGAGTGCCAGCCGATCATCATGATGTCGGCCGCGCGCTCGTCGAACTTGGGCCAATACTGCGCCTTCGGCATGGTGGTGAGATCGACCCGGATGCCGATCTTGGCGAGCATGGCCACGGAGGCCTCGCAGATCTTGAAGTCGTTCACGTACCGGTTGTTGGGGCACATCATGGTGACCGAAAGGCCGTCGCCATAGCCGGCCTCCTCCATGAGCTTCTGCGCCGCCGCCACGTCGAAGCGCGGGGTGAGATCGGGGTTGTGACCGAGATAGCCTTTGGGCGACATCTGCGCGGCCACGGTGCCGAAGCCCTTCATGATCTTGGCGACGATGCCCTCGTTGTTGATCGCATGCACGATGGCTTGGCGTACACGGGCGTCCCGGAACGCGTCCACCCGCGCCTGATTGAGCTGGAGGGTGATGATCCGCGTGCCGGTCATGGTCACGAGATCCACGTTCTCGTCGGCCTCGATGCGCTCGAGATCGGCGGGCGGCACCGGGGCGATGAAGTCCACATCCCCGGCGAGGAGGGCGGCGACGCGGGTGGGCGCCTCCTTGATGGGGGTGAACTCGATCCGCCTGACATTGCCGGGGCTCTCGCGGTCCCAGTATTGGGGATTGCGGGTGAGCACGAGCCGCACGCCCTGCTCCCGCTCCGCCACCGTGAACGGCCCGGTGCCGGAGACGTTCTGGCTCGCGAAGCTGTCCCCGTGCTTCACGATCGCCGCCTGCCCGCGATAAAACTCGCTGTCCATCGCAAAGACATAGGTCGCGGTGTGGAGGACGAGGGGCGACGGTCCCTCGGTCTTGAGTTCCACGGTGTGATCGTCCACCGCGGTCATCGAGGCCCATTGCGCGAAGATCCCCTTGAAGTCCGGCGAGGACTTCAGGCGGTCGAACGTCCACACCACGTCGCGCGCGGTCATCTCGCGGCCGGAATGGAACAGCACGCCCTGGCGAAGGGTGAAGCGCACGGTCTCGGCGTCGACCCGCTCCCAGGCGGTGGCGAGGCGCGGCTCGAAGGAGAGATCCCGGGTCCAGCGCACCAACGGGTCGAAGATCAGATGGCTGAGTTGGAGCGTGCCGCCCGAAAGCTGCTCATGGGGATCGAGCGACACGGGGTCGGCGTCGTAGGCCATCGTCAGCGTCTTGGCATGGGCTGCGGCCGGCAGCGCCAGCGCCAGGGCGAGCGCAGCGGCGACGGCGGTTTTGAGGGCGGACATGCGGGGCTCCCGGGTTGAGGTCTCGGCGCCGCGTGGGCGGCGCGCCCTCACCGTCCGCCCGGGCCCGGGCCCTGTCAAGCGGCTCTCGGGAGCGACTGGGTTGGGGGATTGTGCGACGCGGGGCGCCCGGCCTAGCTTACGAGCGTTCAGTGGAGGCGAAGCCATGGCAGAGACATCGGAGCCGACGGGGCCGGCGGCCGGGCGGTGGCGCCGTCATGCGGCCTTGGGCGGCCAGGCGGCGCGGCTCCTCGTCTGGCCGGCCTGGATCCTCGCGGCCATCATCGCGGGGCCCGCGCTCTCGGTCATCGTGACCGCGCTCACGAGCGACACGGAGACCTGGGCCCTCCTCGCGGACACGGTGCTGCCGCGCTACGCGACCACCACCTTCTGGCTGGTGTTGACCGTGGCCATCGGCACAGGTCTCCTCGGCACCGGAGCGGCCTGGCTGGTGACGGCTTGCCGGTTCCCGGGCCGCGGAATCTTCGAGGTGGCGTTGGCGCTCCCGCTCGCCTTCCCGGCCTATGTGCTGGCCTACGCCTACACGGACCTCCTCGACCATCCGGGGCTCGTGCAGGCCACCCTGCGCGACATCACCGGTTGGGGCCCGCGGGACTACTGGTTTCCGGAGGTGCGCTCCCTCCCGGGCGCGGCCGCGATGCTCATCCTGGTGCTCTACCCGTATGTCTATCTTCTCGCACGCGCAGCCTTTTTGCAGGGTTGCCCGACGGCCACCAACGTCGCCCGCACCCTTGGCTATGGGCCCTGGGGCGCCTTTGTCCGCGTGAGCCTGCCCATGGCCCGGCCCGCGATCGTGGCGGGCATCGCCCTCGCCTCCATGGAGACGATCGCCGATTTCGGCACGGTCGCCCATTTCGGCGTGCAGACCTTTGCCACCGGCATCTACCGCGCCTGGTTCTCGATGGGAGACCGGGGGGCCGCGGCGCAGCTCTCCACGTGCCTTCTCATCCTCGCCTTCACCCTCGCCGCGCTGGAGCGGGCGCAGCGGGGTGCGGCCCAGCGGCACCAGGCGAGCCGGCGCTACGAGGCGCTGCCGGTTGCCCGCCTCACGGGCTGGAGCGCCGTGGGCGCCACCGTCCTTTGCGGTGTGCCGGTCCTCTTCGGCGTGGCGGTCCCGCTCGTGGTGCTCATCGCCATGGGGCTCGAGAGCGGCCAGAGCCCCTTCGCCCCCCGCTACATCGGCTTTGCCCAGGCCTCGCTCACGCTTGCCGGAACGGCGGCCGCCATCACGGTGGTCGCGGCACTCCTCATCGGCTATGCGGAGCGCCTGGCACCCGGCCGGGTGAGCCGCGCGGCCTCCACCCTCGCCGGCATCGGCTACGCGATCCCGGGCGGGGTGATCGCGGTCGGCCTCCTGATCCCGCTCGCAACCTTCGACAACGCCATGGACGCGTGGGCGCGGGCGCGCTTGGGCATCTCCACGGGCCTCCTCCTCACGGGCAGCGTGGCGGCTCTGCTCCTCGGCTACTCCGTGCGCTTCATGGCCGTGGCGTTGAACGCCGTCGAGGCCGGGCTCTCCACCATTCGCCCGGCGATGGACCAGGCGGCGCGCACCCTCGGCCACGGGCCCGCGGCGACGCTCGCGCGGATCCACGCGCCGCTCTTGCGGGGCTCGCTGCTCACGGCCGCGCTCATCGTTTTCGTCGACGTCATGAAGGAACTCCCGGCCACCCTGATCATGCGGCCCTTCAACATGGACACGCTGGCGGTCCAGGCCTATCGCCTCGCGGCGGATGAACGCCTCGCCCAGGCCGCGGTGCCGAGCCTCGTGATCGTCGCGTTCGGTTTCCTGCCGGTGTTGCTGCTGGCGCGGGAGATCCGACGGTCCCGCCCTGGCCACGCGCGCTAGGCGCCGGGGGTGAGCACGATCTTGGGCGCCGACACCGCGCCCGCGAGGAGCGCGGGGAACGCCGCCACCCCGGCCGCGAGCGGTCGGATCTCCGCCCAGGCGAGGTCCCCCAGCCGGCCGGTGAAGATCGCCTCCGCGGTCTCGGCGAAATCCCTCCGCGTGTAGGTGTAGGTGCCGATCACCGTGATCTCCTGGAGGGTGACCCGGCGCATGTCGAGCCCGCCTTCCGCGCCGCCGAGGCCGATATGCAGGATCACCCCGCCCGGGCGCACCTTCTCGGACGCCGCGGCCCGGCTCCGCGCACCGCCCACAGCGTCGATCACGAGGTCGGCTTGCGCAAGGTCGGTCTCGGCCGGGTCGATCGGCGCGATCCCGGGCACCGCGGCCAGCGCGGCGCGCCGGGCGGCGTTGGTCTCGGCCACGAAGGGCGGGCGCTCGGCCCCCTGGGCGATGGCGGCCAGCGCGGCGCCGAGGCCGATGGCGCCCCCGCCAATCACCAAGACCCGCGCCTCTCCGAGGGGGATGTCCAGCGCCCGCACGCCCAGGCGGAGCGCGTGCCAGCCGCAGGCGAGCGGCTCGGCCAGGGCGGCCTGGGCGGGGCTCACACCCTCCGGCACGGCCACCAGATTGCGCTCCGGGATCGCGAGGCGCTCGGCAAAGGCGCCCTCCCGCGGCGGCATCGAGAGGATCTGCCGGTGGGGGCACAGGTTCTCCCGCCCGCGGAGGCAAGCCGGGCACGCGCCGCAGGTGACGAGGGGGTTGACGGTCACGCGCCGGCCCTCGAACGCGCCCGTCAGGGCGACCCCCGCCGCCTCGTGCCCGAGGATGAGCGGCGGAGGGCGGCGCGCGTCGTGTCCCAGATAGGCATGCATGTCGGAGCCGCAGATGCCGACGGCCTCGACCGCCACCAGCGCCTCGCCCTCGGCCGGGCGAGGCTCCGGCACTTCCTCGAGTGCCATCTCCCTCGGTCCGCGATAGACGAGCGCCCTCACCGGTCGGTCTCCGGGACGGGGGCGGGGATGGCGGCGCTCAGGGTCATGCGGTGTCCTTCCTGTGCCGCGATCGTCGGCGGAGCGGGCGCCGGTGTCCAGAGCGCAGGTCACGCGGCCGTGAACTCCCGACCGGCAGGTCGGGCTTGACGGGGAGCCGACGGACCCGCACCTCTGACCAGCAATCTACCATTAGGTAGGCAGCGTCAGGAGGCAAACATGAAGCTGAACGCGGATTTCTCGAAACGGGTGGTGGTGAAGGCTGCCGAGGCGCCTTGGGTCCCCTCGCCCATGGCCGGCGTGGAGCGCAAGATGCTCGATCGCATCGGCGACGAGGTGGCCCGCGCCACCACGATCGTGCGCTACGCGCCCGGAAGCCGCTTCTCCGCCCACACGCATGACGGGGGCGAGGAGTTCCTGGTGCTCGACGGCGTGTTCCAGGACGAGCATGGGGACTTTCCTGCGGGCAGCTACATCCGCAACCCGCCGACCTCGTCGCACAGCCCGCGCTCAGAGCCCGGCGCCACCATCCTCGTCAAGCTCCATCAGTTCGCACCCGAGGACCGGACCCAGATCCGCGTCGACACACGCGCGGCCGATGCCATGGCCGACGCGGATCGGCCCGGCGTCGCGGTCCTCCCGCTCTTCAAGGACACGCGGGAGACCGTGCGGCTCGAGACGTGGGAGCCAGGGGCCGCGGTGTCGCTCACGCCGGTGGGCGGGCTCGAGCTCTTCGTCCTCGACGGCGGGGTGGCGGAGGGCGGCGACAAGCTGAGCCGGTGGGACTGGCTGCGGCTCCCTCCGGGCGCTGCCCTCGCGGCGGAAGCCGGGCCCGAGGGCGCGCGTGTCTGGCTCAAGACCGGGCATCTCGCGGCGCTCGTGTGATTTCGCAGATGCGTTCCGAGATTGCGTTCCGCCCGCCGCTCGCTACGCTCTTGGTCGACGATGGACGACCGAGGGGCGGTGGGCGATGGCGACGGGTGAGGGCGGCCCGATCTTGAAGGTCGAGGGGCTCGCGCGGGCCTTCGGCGGGGTCCGCGCGGTCGATGGGCTCGATCTCGACCTTGCGGAGGGCACCATCACCGGGCTGATCGGGCCGAACGGCGCGGGGAAGTCCACCGCTTTTCACTTGATTTCGGGCGTGCTGAAGCCCTCGGCCGGGCGCGTGCAGCTGCGGGATCGCGACATCACTCGGCTCCCGGCCTTCGAGCGCGCGCGGCTCGGCATGATCCGCACCTTCCAGCTCAGCCGAGAGTTCGGGCCGCTCACCGTGCTCGAAAACTTGATGCTGGCGCCGCAGCTCCAGCTTGGCGAGCGCCTCGGCGCCATCTTCTTCGCGCCCCGCCAGGTGCGGGAGCGGGACGCCGAGGTTTACGCCCGCGCGCTCGAGGTGCTGGAGATCTCCCGCCTCGCGCCCCTCCGCGACGAGTACGCCGCCAATCTCTCCGGCGGGCAGAAGAAGCTCCTGGAGCTTGCGCGCACCCTTATGATCGAGAGCCGGGTGATCCTGCTCGACGAGCCGGGGGCCGGGGTAAACCCCGCCCTCATGGGCACGCTCCGCGACATGATCGTCCAGCTCAACCGCGCGCACGGCAAGACGTTCCTGATCGTCGAGCACGACATGGATCTGATCGCCGCCCTCTGCGACCCGGTGATCGTGATGACCGAGGGGCGGAAGCTGACCGAAGGGTCCTACGACGCCATTCGGCGCGACCCTCGGGTGATCGAGGCCTATCTCGGCGGGGCGGCGGCGTGAGCGCGCTTCTCGAGGTCTCCGGCGTCTCGGCGGGCTATGGCCGGGGCGACATCATCCACGAGGTCACCCTCGAAGCCCGAGCCGGGGAGATCGCGACGATCATCGGCCCAAACGGCGCGGGCAAGTCGACGCTCATCAAGACGGTGGCGGGGCTTCTCACCCCGAGCCGCGGCACGATCACGGTGGACGGCGCCCGGGTCGATGGGCTCGCCGCTTCGGAGGTCGCGCGCCGCGGGATCGCTTTCGTGCCGCAGGAGGCCAATGTCTTCCGCCAGCTCACGATCGCCGAGAACCTGGCCATGGGCGCCTGGACCGACCGCGCGCGCCTGGCCGAGCGGCGGGCGGAGGTGGAGGCGCTGTTCCCTCTGTTGAAGGAGCGGCCGCGGGCCCGGGCTGGCACGCTCTCGGGCGGCCAGCGCCAGATGGTGGCCTTTGCGATGGCGCTGATGGTGGCGCCCAAGGTGCTGTTGCTCGACGAGCCCTCGGCCGGGCTCTCGCCCGCGCTGGTGGAGGAGATGTTCGCCGTCGTCCGGCGGGTGAACGCCGCGGGCGTGGCCGTGCTGATGGTCGAGCAGAATGCGACCCAGGCGCTCAAGATCTCGCATCGCGGCTATGTGATGGCCGCGGGCCGGGTCGCCATGGCCGACACCGCCGAGCGGATCCTGGCCAGCGAAGAGATCGCCGAACTGTATCTGGGCACCCGCGCATGAGCATGCAGCTTCTCGTCAACGGCCTGGTGAACGCCTCGCTCATCGCACCGCCGGCCATCGCCTTCTCGCTCCTCTTCGGGGTGCTCAGGTTTCCGAATTTCGCCATTGGCGGCTACATTACCGTGGGTGCCTTCATCGCCTATGCGGTGAATGTGGATGCGGGGCTGCCCCTTTGGCTGGGCGCGCTGGTGGCGATGGCGGGGACGGCGGCGGTGGTCTGGGCGTCGGACGCCCTGGTCTTTCGCCCGATGCGGGGGCAGGGGCCGGTGACGCTCCTGGTGGTCTCCATCGCGCTCACGCTGATCCTCGAGCACATCGTCCGGCTCATCTACGCCGCGGATGTGCGAGGGTTCGACCTGCCCTTGCAGCGGCCACATCGGCTGGGCCGCGACGCGTGGTGGGAGTTCCGCATCACCCAGGAGCAGGTGGAGATGATCGCTCTGGCCGTCCTGATCGCGGTGGCGGTGCATGTGATGCTGCGTTTCACCCGGCTCGGCAAGGCGATGCGGGCCACGGCCGACAACCCGATGCTGGCCGAGGTGCGCGGCATCGACACGCGGCGCATCATCCTCGCCACCTGGGTGGTGTCCGGCGCGCTCTTCGGGCTGACGGGCGTGCTGGCGGGGCTCGACCTGGTGATCGAGCCGCTGCTGGGCTGGAACCTCACCATCCCGATCTTTGCGGCGGCGATCCTGGGCGGCATCGGCTCGCCCTATGGCGCGATGCTGGGCGCGCTCTTGGTGGGGATTGCGGAGGAGATGACCGTGCTGGTGCTCCCCTCCACCTACAAGCTCGCGGTGGGGTTTTTCATCATAGCGATCCTGCTTCTCCTGCGCCCGCAGGGCCTCCTCGGCCAGCCGGAGATCAAGAAATGATCGAGGCGTATCTCATCTCCATCGCGACCTATGTGGGCTTTTTCATGCTGCTCGCCCTCGCGCTCAACCTCCAATGGGGCATGACGGGGATGGTGAATTTCGGGGTGGCCGGGTTCTACGCCATCGGGGCGTACACGAGCGGGCTTCTCACGCAATCGCTCGGCGTACCCGTCGGCCTCGCGATGCCGACCGCGGCGCTGGCAGGGTTCGTCGCGGGGGCCGTGGTGGCGCTCCTCTCGATCCGCTTGCGTTCGGACTTTCTGGCGATCGTCACGCTTGGCTTCGGCGAGACCGTGCGGCTGATCACCTTGAACGAGGACGAGATCACCGGCGGCCCCCGTGGCCTGCCGATCGACGCGCGGCCGTTTGCGGGGATGTTCGACCGGGAGGTCTACCCGCTCGTCTATCTCGGGCTCGTCTGGGCCGTCGTGGCGCTGGCCTTCGTCATCGCCGAGACGATCCGGCGGGCGCCGCTCGGCCGCACCTTGCGCGCGATCCGCGAGGACGACGTGGTGGCCGAGGTGTTGGGCAAGAACCTCCTCGCCCATCGGGTGAGCGTCTTCGCCATCGGCGGGGCCTTTATGGGGGCGGCGGGTGCCCTCTACGCCCATTACGTGCAAAACATCTCGCCGGAGGTGTTCCTGCCCATGGTCGCCATCTTCATCTGGATGAGCGTGATCGTCGGCGGGGCAGGCAACAACTGGGGCCTCCTCCTCGGCGCCGGGATTGTGATGACGATCCTCGAGGGCTCGCGCTTCCTGGGCGATGTGGTGCCGGGGCTCGACGCCGAGAAGCTCTCGGCCATCCGGATCATTCTGATCGGCGTTCTCCTGATCGTGATCCTGCGGGTCAGCCCCCGGGGACTCCTGCCCGAGCCCCGTTTCCGCTACCGTGGCGCGGACACACACCCAACAACAAACGCCCCCAACAGAGGAGACCGACCATGACCCATCTCACCCGCCGCGGCGCGCTCGCCACGGGCCTCGCCGCCGCCGGCGTCCTCGGCGCGCCCTCGATCCTGCGCGCCTCCGAGACCGTTTCCATCGGCAGCCTCACCCCGAACACGGGCGGCGGCGGCCCCTACGGCCCCAACATCACCGCGGCGCACAAGCGGGTCGTCGACCTCGTGAACGGCCAGGGCGGCGTCCTCGGCCGCGAAATCGCGCTCACCCAGGAGAACTCGGAGACCAACCCCGAGACCGCGGCGCGCGCGGCCGAAAAGCTCATCAACGTGAACGGCGCGCTCGCCATCATCGGCACCTGGTCGTCCTCGGTCACGCTCGGGATCATGCCGCGCTGCCAGGAGGCGGGCGTGATCCAGATGTGCACCTCCTCCTCCTCCGACATTCCGGTGCGGGACAAAAAGGGCCTCGTCTTCAATTTCCAGGCGCTCTCGCCGGTTTGGGGCGAGGCGATCGGCAACCTCGCCACGCGCCGCGGCTTCAAGACCTACACGGTGATGGCGCTCAACAACGACTTCACGGCCTCGATGGTGTCGGCCTTCGTCGAAACCGTGGGACCGGACGCGATCCTGCGCGAGCCCTTCTACTACAACGGCCAGCAGTCCTCCTACCGCTCGGAGGTGAGCCAACTGATCGCCGACGAGCCGGAGGCGGTCTTCATCCCCTCTTACATCACGGACTTCACGGCGGTGTACAAAGAGATCTTCCGCCAGGGCTATGAGGGGCAGGTGATCACCACCTCGCTCTCCACCGGGCCCAAATTCAAGGAGGCGGTGGGCGACGCGGCCGAGGGGATCATTCACGGTATCCCCGTGCCGCCGATCGCGAGCCCGGCCTACAAACAGTACCTCTCCGAGGCGGGCCTGGAGGACACGGGCGCGGTTCAGCATCCCTTCGGCACCGCGGGGCGGGACCAGATGTCGACCCTCCTCCTCGCCGTCGAGAAGGCCGGGACGACCGACACCGCGGCGGTCGCCAAGGCGATGTTCGAGGTGACCACGGGCACGGGCAAGACGGAGGTCTTCAACGTGACCGACGGGCTCGCCGCCCTCCGCGCCGGCGATGAGATCAACTACTCCGGCGCCTCCTCCTCGGTGGAGTTCGACGCCGAGGGCATGGTCCTCGGCCGGGACTTCCAGCTCGCCGAGATCCAGGACGGCCAGGACGTGGTGATCGAGCGTCTGGAGTTCTGAGCTCAGAGCGGGGAGGCCGGGCGCCTCCCCGCAGGGCTCAGGCGATGAGGAAGGCCGACGTGTCCACCGCTCCATCGAACACGACGAAGTCGAAGGCCTCGGTCGCCGCGTTCTCGATTCTGACCGCGAAGCTGGTCCCGTCATCGCTGATGAGGCTCACGCGATCCTCGGTCGGGTCCGTCGCCGCGATGAACAGTGCTTCGACATCGACCAAGTCGAACGCGTCGCCCACCAGATCGAAGATCGGGTTCGCGTCCCCGTCGCCGAAGACGAGGCTCTCCGTCGCCACATCGACGAGACCCAGGGAGTTCGCGCCGTCCGAGATGTCCACGATCGTGTCGAAATCGGCAAGGATCGCGGCCGTGCCAGCGCCTGCAAAGGTCAGCAGGTCGGCCACGTCGTTGTCCTCGATCGCGATCGTGTAGCTCTCGCGGGTCAGTCCGACGAGCTCCACGCCGTCGATCCCCGGTTCGTTCTCGAAGTCGATGTTGTCGCTGCCGACACCTGTGAGGATCTCGTCGAAGATCTGCTCGACATCGTCGTCATCAGAGTCGCGGTCGATGGTGTCGCGCACAATGCCCGAGAGCTCGCTGATCTCGAGGTCGAGCCGCTGCCCGAGACGCGACAGCGGGCCGTCGTCGCCCACCGCAAAGACATTGCCGATCTCCAGGATGAAGAACTCGTCGGCGGGGATCTCGACGGTCACGCTCTCGGCGATCCCGTTGTCGACGTCGATCGGCGGCTCGTCGAAGAGCGGATCGACCGGCGGCACATCGCTTTCGCCGATGATGACCGCAATGAGCTCCCTAATCTCGGGCACGGAGAACAGGAAGTTGACGAAGTCCTGATAGAGGAACTGAAGCTCCTGGGTGAGGAACGCCGCGGCTGCGTCACGCAGGTCGAGCGCGGTATTGAACGCCCAGCGCTCGAACGGGCTCAAATCCTCGCGGCTGAGCGCGACACGCAACCGCTCGGCATCGCTGTCGGTAAGGTCCATGGGTCGTCTCCTCAAATCTGGGCGCGCAGGGCATGCGGGCCGGGCGCATCGAACAGGCCCTCACACTAACGCGAGCGCGTGACAGGGAGATAACGCCCGGGCTTCCGGCCGGAGCCGGGCTCCGCTAACCTTTGGTGGCCATTGCCAGGCCCGGCGGCCCGGCTCACAGAGGAGATCGCCATGGCCCGTGTACGCGACATCGAAGCCCATGAGCTGCCGGACGACGCCCGCGCCGTCTACGAGCGGTTCGCCACCCAGTACGGCCCGTTCCTCAACCAGGTGCGCGTCTTCGCCCACCGCCCGCCGGCGCTCCGCCACATCATGGGGCTGCTGCTCGAACTGGCGGACGAGCATCTGCTGCCTAAGCGCTATCTCGAGATCGCGCTCGTCGTCGTCTCGAAGGTGAACGAATGCACCTATTGCGTTGCGCACCACGCGCCGCGGCTCATCGAGCAGGGGCTGGAGCCCGCCTCGGTGGCCGCGATCCTCGAGCCGGAGGTGCCGGGCTTCGACGCCGTCGATCTCCTGGTGCGGGACTACGCGCTCCAGGTGACCAACGACCCCAACCGCATCCGCGACGGGATGTTCGAGCGCTTGCGCGCGCATTTCACCGAGGACCAAATCGTGGAACTCACGCTGCGCACCGCGCTCTGCGGCTTCTTCAACCGGTTCAACGACGCCCTTCAGATCGGGATGGAGGACGGCGTGGTGGCCGACATGCTGGCCAAGGGCGCGACCGAGGACATGCTGCCCAGCCACGCGGCGGAGTAGGGCGCATGTATGGATGGCGCGGCCGGATCGGCCTGTTGGTGCCGACGGGGAACTCGGTGATGGAGCCCGAATTCGCGGCGATGGCGCCCGCGGGCGTGACGGCGCACGCCAACCGGGTGGAGCTGAAAGACGTGACGCCCGAGAGCCTCGCGGCCATGGAGGGCGATGTGGAGCGCGCCGCCCGCCAGATCGCGCAAACGCGGGTGGGTGTCGTCTGCTTCGGGTGCACCTCGGGCAGCTTCGTGGGAGGGCAGGGCTATGACGCGCGCCTCATCGCGAAGATGGAGGCGGCCTCGGGCGTCACCACCACCACCACCACCACGGCGGTCGTCCGCGCACTCGGCGCCTTCGGGGTCTCGCGTTTGGCCCTCGCGACCCCCTACACCGACGCGGTGACGGAGCTCGAGGTGGCCTATCTCGCGGCCAACGGGATCGAGGTCGTGAGCTGGCAGGGCGGCGGGATCGTCGAGGTGGCGGACATCCAGGATTGCGATCCCCGGGTGGCCTTCGCCCGCGCCAAGGCGGTGGATCGGCCGGAGGCGGAGGCGGTCTTCATCTCCTGCACGGGCTTCCGCACGGTGGAGGTGATCGCCGCGCTCGAGGAGGATCTCGGCAAGCCGGTCATCTCGTCCAACCAGGCGAGCTTCGCGGATTGCCTGCGCCTTCTCGGGGTGGGCGACGCGATGCCGGGCTGGGGATCGCTCTTCGCCCGGCGCGCCCGGATGGGGAGGGGCACAGCCAGAGATCTCGCCGCCGAGTGAGGCCCGAATGAGCCGCCCCTCCATGGACCGGAGCGGGTCGATCGCCTAGGCTCCCCGTCGCGCCCCAGGGACGGGCGCGTCAGAGGAGCCTAGGGCCATGCTTCAGCGGATCGGGTCCGAGTTCGTGATTGAGGGGGCGTTCGGCGGCAGCGCTCAGATCGCCGACGCGTTTGGTCAAGCGGACGGGCGTCTGGCCGTCCTCCTCGGTGAGCGTGCGGATGTCGACGGGGACGGGGATCTCGACTTCCTCGACGTCGTCACGGTGCTCGACATCGAGACCCCGGAGGAGCAGACCGCCTTCGGCGTGACCGACGCGGACGCGGTGGCGATCACGCTCAACAGCACCGTGGCCGTGATCGGCGCCGACATCGACTTCACGGGCGGCGGCTCCGAGGTGCTGGTCCAGCAGTTCAGCTTCTCGGGGTTTCGGGTCGGCGGCGTGCAGGTCGCCGACACCATCGAGAGCGGCGCCCATTTCATCAGCGATTCGATCCGCCGCGCGGATGGGGAGCTGGTGTTCGCAGCCACCCGCAACCCACCGGGACCCGGGAACGAAACGGTCGTGGCGGCCACCTTCGACACGGCGAGCACGCTCGGCGCGGCGGAGCCGGTGGGCGACGGCTTCCGGGGGTTCCTCACCGAGATCGCGGAGGGTCGGAGCCTCGCCGTCTTCAACGCCGAGGGCCCGGGCGGGACCTCCGAGCTCCGGTCGGTCATCCTCGACGCCGACGGAGCGCCGGAGGGGCCGTCGACGCTCGTCGCGAGCTCGGCGACCGTAACCTTCGTGCCCACCGATGCGATCACGCTCACAAACGGCACGGTGGCCGTGGTCTACGACGCGCTCGGCGAGGACGATCCGGTGAATGTCGCGGTCCGCCTCCTCTCGGCGGAGGGCGAGGCCTTCGGCGCGCCGATTCTCGTCAACCAGACTGTGGAGGCCGCGCAATCCGGCGGATCTGCCGTCGCCCTCCAGAACGGGTTCGCGGTGGGCTGGACCGACAGCGCGGGCGACGGCTCCGGCTCCGCCGTGCGAACCCGGCTCTTCGATCTCACCGGCGCGCCGCTGGGCCCCGAAGAGCGGCTCAACATCCCCACCGAGGGGGCGCAGACCGGGCTTCAGCTCGTGCCGCTCGGAGCGGACCGGCTCGCGGCGATCTATGTCGACGAGTCGTCCGGCGCGGCCGAGACCCGGGCCCAGCTCTTCGACACCACGGGCTCCCTGAGCGGGCCGACGGCGGTGGACGACCAGGCGAGCGCGCCGGCGGACACGGCCATCCTGGTCTCCGTCCTCGCAAACGACACGGACACGGGCGGCCTGCCGCTGTCGCTCACCAGCGCAACGATCGGGCAGGGCGGCTTCGCCATCGTCACCGACGATCAGATACTCTTTCGCGCGCGCCCGGATTTCGAGGGGATCGCGCGGATCGCCTACACGGCGGAGAACGCCGACGGCGCGGTGGACACGGGCACGCTCTCGGTCACCGTCACGCCCGATGCCGGCCCGCCGGTCCGCGTCTCGGACGCGCAAACCGTCGCCGCCCTCTACGAGGCCGCGCTCGACCGCGACGGGGCGATCGACCTCCCCGGCCTCAATTTTTGGGTGAACGCGCTCACGCCATCGGGCGGGGGGCTCTCGCTCCTCCAGATCGCCGGGGCGTTCACGCGAAGCACGGAGTTCGAAGCCGCCTTCGGCGAGGTCGACGCACTCTCGGATGCGGAGTTCATCGAGCTTCTCTACCAGAACGTGCTGGAGCGCGCGGCAGATGCGGCGGGCCTTGCCTTCTGGTCGGGCGCGCTGGACGCGCTCGGCGGGGATCGGGACCGGCTCCTCCTCGCCTTCGCCGACAGCAACGAGAACCTCGCCGGCACGCCGGAGATCGCCGCCCTTATGGAGGTGGCGCCAGGCCAGTGGGACTTTGTGGGCTAGACCAGGGCCGTGAGCGCGAAATAGGCCAGGAACGGCGCGAAGATCGCCGCCGCCATCCAGGCGACCATGGCGGGGATCGACCGCTCCCGCGCGCCGAACTCGGGGAAGGCGACGGGATCGCGCTCCTGCGCCATGCGGCTGAGATCGGTGGCGTGGCGGATCTCCTCGCGGGTGGCGGCGCGGCCGCGGGCCAAGTTCTCCTCCACCGCGCGCTCGGCCTCGAGCTGGGCGGCCAGCCGCGCCTGATCCGCGGGGCGGAGGGAGCGCGCCTCCGCCCGGGTCCGGCGCTCGGCCTGCTGGGTGCTGAGCAGGGTGTCGGCCACCTCCGGAAGGGGCGTGCGCGCGGGCAAGCCGGCGTCCCAGGCCGGGCGGGGGACAGGCGACACGCGGGGGACGCGCAGATAACTCATGGGTGCCCTCTTGGCCAAAACCTCGGTGGCTCGCCACGAGAGTGTGACGCAAACGGCGCCCGAACCCAGCCTTTTCCGACCCGACCCGGTCAGGCGAGATCGAACACCGTGTCGCGCCCCTCATGCCGAATCGACGTGATCTCCAGCCGCTCCGACCGCTCCCGCTCGAAGAGCACACGGGCGAGAGGGTTGATGAAATGGGTTTCGATCCGGTTGCCGATCCCGCGCCCGCCATCGCCGAGCTCGGCGACGCAGAGCTCGAGGAGCTCCGAGGTGGCCGCCTCGGTCAGCACCACCTCGCAGCCATGCTCCTCCAGCGCGGCCTTGATCACGCGCTTCAGGATGCCGTGGAAGATGATCTCGCCGTTGCGCGGATGGATAAACTCGAAGACGACGATGTTTTGGCCCATGCGGTTCATGAGCTCGGGGCGACGCAGCTCATAGCGGAAATGGTTGCCGACGGCGCGGGTGAGCTTTTCTTCGAGGATCTCATGCGCGTCGGAGGGCAGGATGTTCTGCCCCATATTGTTGGAGCGGTCGCCGCCGACGATGCCGACATTGGAGGTGAAGATGATGAGGGACTCGGAGAAAAAGCCGGTCTCCCCGCGCGTGTCGGTCAGCCGCCCGTCGTCGAGGATCTGGAGGAACGCGTCGAGAATCCGCGGGTGGCCCTTCTCGATCTCGTCGAACAGGAACACGCTGAAGGGCTTGGCGCGGACGGTGTTGATGAGCTCGCCGCCTTCCTCGTGCCCGGGCGAGCCGGGGGGCGGGCCGATGAGCCGGCCGATCGATTCCTCGTTGACGAACTCCGACATGTCGTAGCGCTGCATCGCGGTCTCGTCGCCGAAGAGCACCTCGGTGACCGACTTTGCGAGCTCCGTCTTGCCCACACCCGTGGGCCCGACGAAGAAGAGGACACCCCGCGGCCGGTTCCCGCGGGAGGAGGTTTGGGCGCCCGAGAGGCCCATGATCGAACGCACGAGAATGTCGTAGGTCTTCTCCACCGCGCGGGTTTGGCCCAGCACCCGTTGGTCGAGGAGCGTCTTGGCCGCGCGCACCCGGTTGCGCATCACGGCGGAGGTCCAGGGGTTGCGCGTGGTGCCGATCCGGCAGCTCCGAAGCGCCTCGGGCAGACGCTCGAGGCCCATCTCGTTGGCCTCGGCGAGCGCGACGACCCCGTCGATCTCCGCCAGCGTCATCCCCTCGCAGCGGACGGCGAACTGCTCCACGAGCTTGGCGCGCTCGGCGGCGTCGTCTGTGGCGCCCGGAAGCTCGGCCGCCCGGTCCGTGGCGAAGGCGGTGCGGTCCGTGAGGTCGGGCAGGCCGATCATGAGCTCGCGCACGCCGCCATTGTGGTGCGACACCCAGCCCGGCACGTCCCCCGGGCGGTCGAGCGTGAGGACCACGGGATTGCGGGCGGGGCAGGGCCAGTCCACCGCCGTGCGGTCGAGCGCGGGGCCGCGAGAGATCTTGTCGAGCGCGACGAAGGCCCGGGTGACCTCCGGGCCGCAGGTCGCGATGGTGGTCGAGGCGTAGTCGAGCACGAGGCCGAAGGGCAGACGTGCTTCGCCCGCCACCCGGAGGAAAAGCGCCTCCAGCGCCTCCGGCGTGCGGGCGACGGCGCCCTCCTTAAGACCGAAGCGATCCAGCATCTCCTGGAGCCGGGGGTCGCATTCGTGGTGCAGACGCAACCCCCGAGACGGGTCGTGGACGAGGAGAGCGACGGCGCCCTGCGCCTCCATGACCCGCCAGATCGCGGAATGGAAGGGCACGAACTCCCGACCCTCCGAGCCCATGACCGGGTAAAGATCGCGCATGCTGCCCGTGACCAGAAAGGCCGTGCGGATTGCCAAGCCCGAGTCGATCTCCTCGAGCCAGGCCGGCGGGCGGTGCTGGACGGCCTCCGCCGCCTCCGCCGTCATGGATTGGTCGTTCACCCGCTTTCGCGCTCCCTGTCGTCCCCACGGCCGCGGCCGTCACACCCAAGGCGGACCATGCCCGCGCCGTGTGGCGGCAATGGGGCGTTCAGGTGAGGCGGCTGGGAAAGCCCTCGGCCCGGAGATCGGTGCCGAGCGCGTCCTCGAGCAAGCGGACGATCTCGGTGGACTGCGCCTCCCCCCCATAGACCAAGCGGCCCTTGAGGAAAGTTTGCGCGGTCTGCGCGGCGAGGTCGAGCGGCACGCCGTACTCCCGGCCGAACTCCATGGCAAAGCCCAGATCTTTGAGCGCGAGGTCCATGGTGAAGGCGATATCGTAGCTGCCGTTGAGGATGAGCTGGCCCTCGGTCTCGTGCACGAAGCTGGTGCCCGAGCTCGCGCGGATCGCCTCCCAGGCGGTGGCCAGATCCAGGCCCGCGCGCTTGGCGAGCATCAGCGCCTCGCCATCGGCCACCAGGTGGATGAAGGCCAGCATGTTGGTGATGACCTTGATCACCGCCGCGCTGCCGAGGGGGCCCATATGGAAGAGCTTGGACCCCATGGCCTCCAGCGCCGCACGGTGGGTTGCCACCAGGTCGGCGTCGCCCCCCGCCAGCACGGTGATCTGCCCCTGCCGCGCCAGGTGCACGCCGCCGGTCACCGGCGCCTCGAGAGCGCGCACGCCGTGGGTCTCGGCGAGCGCGGCAAAGCGCAGGATGTCGTCGCGCCCGAGGGTGGAGGTCTCGATCCAGGTCGCGCCCGGAGGGAGGGCCGGAAGCGCCTCCGCGAGCACCGTCTCGGTGACCGACGGGGAAGGCAGGCAGGTGACGAGCGCGCTCGCCCCCTCCGCCGCGGCGGCGACGCTCGGCGCCCAGGTGGCGCCGGCGGCCAGATGTCGCTCCGCCAGGGCCTCGTGCCGGTCGTGGACCTTCAGCGAGAACCCCGCGCCGAGGAGGCTCGCGGCCAGGTGTCCGCCGAGATTGCCGAGGCCGACGAAGGCGTAAGGGCCGGTCATGGCGCGGCCGCCCGATGGCGGGGCTCGGTCTCCGCCACTTCGAGATGGAGCTCCGGCGCCTCGTAGGGATGCGCGCGCGCGACCTCGCGGTTGAGCTCGATCCCGAGGCCGGGCCCCTCCGGAGGCAGCACATACCCGTCCTCCCAGCGGATCGGCGTGGCCAGGAGCTCGGCGTGGAAGCCGCCGAAGCGCTCGATGCTCTCGAGGATCAAAAAGTTGGGGATGCAGAGGCCGAGCTGGATGTTGGCCGCCGCGACCACCGGCCCCGCATAGAGATGGGGGGCGATCTGGGCGTAATGCGCCTCGGCGATCGCCGCGATTTTCTTGGCCTCGAGGATCCCGCCCACCCGGCCGAGCGCAGGCTGGAGGATCGCCGCCGCCCCGGTCGCGAGCACCCGGGCGAACTCCCACTTGGTGGTCAGCCGCTCGCCGGTGGCGATCGGGATGGAGGTGGCGCGGGCCACCTCCGCCATCGCCTCGGGCATCTCGGGCGGGGTGGGCTCCTCGAACCAGAGGGGCTCGGAGGGTTCGAGCCGCCGGGCCATCCGCTTGGCGCCCGAAACGGTGAACTGCCCGTGGGTTCCGTAGAGGAGATCGGCCCGGTCCCCGACCGCCTCGCGAAGGCGGGCGCAAAACGCCTCCGACCGGTCGAGATCCGCCATCGAGGGTTGGCGCCCGTCATAGATCCCGTAGGGCCCCGCGGGGTCGAACTTGAGCGCGGTGAAGCCCTGGGCGAGGTAATCCGAAGCGCGCTCGGCCGCCATGTCTGGGTCGGAATAGACGCTCTTGGCGCCGGTGGCGTGGGCGTCCGCCTCGTCGGCTGGGTAGAGATAGGTGTAGGAGCGGAGCGCCTCGCGGCAGCGCCCGCCGAGGAGATCGGCCACCGAGCGGTCGGCGGCCTTGCCCACGATGTCCCAGCAGGCCATCTCAAGAGCGGAGAGGACGCCGACGAGCGACGGATCGGGCCGCTGCGAATACCCCCGACCATAGACCGCGCGCCAGAGATGCTCGACCCGGTGCGGGTCCGTCCCCTCGACATGGCGGGCGAAGACGTCCTCGACCATCGCCGCGATGACCTTGGGCCCGAAGCTCGCGGCGTAGACCTCGCCGAGCCCCGTCACCCCGCAGGCGGTGCGGAGCTCCACGATCACGAAATACCGCCCGCCCTTGCGCGGCGGCGGATTGCCGACGACGAACACCTCGAGATCGCTGAGGCGCATGGCCCCCTCCGTCGCTGCCCCCTCACGCTCGAGTAGCGCACAGCGCCGCGCCCCTCGCAAGGCCGGACTTCGATGGCGGTCGCGCCAAATCCCCGGTAGAGATGGGTGCGGACGGGTGGAGGAGCGCGGGGACCATGGCGGAGCCGGTCGCCATCTGGAAGCAGCTCGCCGTCCTCGCCCTCCTCGCGGGCGGGGCGGTATGGGCCTGGCAGTCTGGCCAGGCGGAGCGGCTGGCGCTCTCGGTCGGCGCGGTGCGCGACGGCGCGGCCGCCGCCCGAGCCCCGGCGCCGGTGCCGGTGATCGTGGCCCCCGTGGGCACGGCGCGGGACGATGTCCGCCTCGAGGTCGTGGGCACCGGCCGGGCCCGGCGATCGGTGACGCTGCGGAGCGAGGCCGAGGGCAAGATCGTCGAGATGGCGCTCGCCGCCAATGCGCGGTTCTCGGAAGGCGAGGTCCTTCTGCGGCTCGACGATATGGCGGCGCGGCTCGCGCTGTCCCTCGCCGAGACCCGGCGCGACGAGGCCGGGCGGGTGCGCGAGCGCCTGCGTCGGCTCGCCGGCTCCGGCACGGCGAGCGCCACGCGGCTCGACGAGGTCGAAACCGCGGCGGAGGTCGCGCGGCTCGAGGTGCTCCAGGCGGAGGAGGCGCTCGAGGACCGGGTGCTCCGCGCGCCCTTCGACGGGGTTTCGGGCCTTCCCGCCGTCGAGCCCGGCGCCTGGATCGACAGCGATGTGGCGATCGCGACCTTCGACGACCGCAGCGAGATCCTGGTGGAGTTCGATCTCCCAGAGGCGGCGCTCGCGCGGATCCGACCCGGGCTCCGCGTCTCGGCTCGTACCGCGGCGTTCGACGACCGGCGGCTCGACGGTCGGGTGACCGCGATCGACAGCCGCATCGACGCCGCCAGCCGGTCCGCCCGGATCCGGGTGGCCATCCCCAACGCCGACGACCGGCTGCGCCCTGGGGCGTCCTTCGTGATCGAGCTGGATCTTCCGGGCCCCGAGGTGCCGTCGGTGCCCGAGCTCGCGCTGCAGTTCGGGCAGGAGGGGCTGCATGTCTGGGCGGTGCGCGATGGCCGGGCGGAGCGGGTGGCGGTGCGCCTCGTGCGCCGGCGCGCGGGGCAGGTGCTGGTGGAGGGGGCGCTCGGGCCCGCGGACCGGGTGGTCGTCGAGGGCACCCAGCGCCTCCGCGCGGGTCGTGCCGTCGCGGTCACCGGCGAAAGGCGCCGGCCATGACGGGCGGGATCGCGGGCCTCTCCGTCCGGCGGCCCTGGCTCGCGGCGGTGGCCAATCTCCTCATCCTGGTCGCGGGTGCGGCCGCGCTTCTCGGGGTGGAGGTGCGCGAGCTCCCGGATGTGGACCGGCCGGTTGTCTCGGTCCGCGCCAACTATCCGGGCGCCTCGCCCACCACGGTGGACGCGGAGGTGACGTCCATCGTCGAAGGGGCGGTGGCCCGGGTGGCGGGGGTCGTCTCCGTCACCTCGTCGTCGGAGGAGGGCAACTTCCGCATGCGCGCCGAGTTCCGGCCGGACCGGGCACTCACCGAGGCGGCGGCGGAGCTGCGTGAGGCGGTGGCCCGGGTTTTGCCCCGGCTGCCGGACGGGGTGGAGGACCTCACCGTCGTCAAGTCCGACCGCGACGCCTGGCCGGTCATCCAGGTCGCCGTGTCGAGCGCGGCCGACCCCATCGACCGGCTGACCCGCCGGGTGGAGGCCGAGATCCTGCCAGAGCTCACGGCCGTGGAGGGGGTGGCGGATGTCTCCGTCTTCGGCGAGCGCGAGCGGGTGATCCGTGTCTCCGTCGCGCCCGAACGGTTGGCGGCCCACGGGATCACGGTGGGCGAGGTGTCGGAGACCCTCGTGCGCGCGCGGTTCGACATCCCCGTGGGCAGCTTCGAGGCCGGCCAGCTCGAGGTGCTGGTGCGCGCCGATGCGAGCGTGACGGAACCCGCGCGAATCGAGGCGCTCACGCTGCGCGACACGCTCCGGCTCGGCGATGTGGCGGATGTCTATTTCGGACTGGCGACGGCGGAGAGCGTCGCCCGGCTCGATGGGCGGATGATGCTGACCCTCGGGATCATTCGGCAGTCCGAGGCCAACACGGTGCAGCTCTCGGCCGATGTGGCCCGCGCCGTGCGCCGCCTGGCCGAGCGCCACCCGGATCTCGCCTTCAAGACGATCACCGACGAGGCGATCTTTATCGAAGGCGCGATCCGCGAGGTGCTGGGCTCGCTCGCCGCGGCGCTCGTCATCGTGGTCGCGGTCATCTGGGCCTTCTTCGGCCGGCTCGCGCCGACGCTGATCCCCGCCCTCGCCATCCCGGTCTCGCTGTTGGGCGCGGTCGCGGCGATCTGGCTCGCGGGGTTCTCGATCAATCTCGTGACGCTTCTCGCCCTCGTACTCGCGACCGGGCTGGTGGTGGACGACGCCATCGTCGTCACCGAGAACATCGAGCGCCGGCGGGCCCAGGGGCTCGGGCCCAGAGCCGCCGCCGCGGTTGGCACGCAGGAGGTGCTGTTCGCCGTCCTCGCCACCACGGCGACGCTCGTCGCCGTGTTCGTGCCGATCTCCTTCCTGCCCGGGCAGGCGGGCCGGCTCTTCGCGGAGTTCGGCGTGGTGCTCGCGGCCACGGTCGCGATCTCCTCGGTGGTGGCGCTCACGCTCTGCCCCGCGGTCGCGTCGCAGCTCCCGCAGCTCGGCGCCGCGGGGGCCGGCGGCGGGCTCGGCCGCCTCGCCTCCCGGGTCTATGCCGCCGCCCTCTGGCCGGTGCTCGCCCTGCCGCTGGTGGCGCTCGCACTCTTCCTCGCGCTCGCGGGCGGCGCGGCCGTTCTCTACGGTGAGATCGGCACCCAGCTTCTGCCGAAGGAGGACCGAGGGCTCGTCATCGTGCGCCTTCAGGGGCCCGACGGGACGGGGCTCGACTACACCGACCGGCAAGTGGAGGCGGTGGAGGCTCTGGCCGCCCCATGGGTGGAGGCCGGGGTGGCGACCGGGCTCTACTCCATCACCGGTCGCTACGACCTCAACCGCGGGGAGATCGGGCTTCCGCTCGCCCCGCACGAGGTCCGCGGCGTGTCGCAGGCCGAGATCGAGGCCGATCTTCGCCCGCTGATCGAGGAGATCCCCGGCGCCCGCGCCCGCATCCGAAGCGCCAACAGCCTCGGCCTTCGCCGCGGCTCGGATGGCGGGCTCTCCCTCGCGCTCACGGGCCCGAGCTATCCGCGGATTGCCGAGGCGGCCTTCGCCTTTGCCGAACGGCTCGAGGCGGTGCCGGGGCTCTCGGGCCTTCGTGTCCAGTACCAGGCGACTCAGCCCCAGCTCTCCGTGCGCATCGACCGAGCGCGCGCCTCCGATCTCGGCGTGCCGATGGACGAGCTCTCGGCCACCTTGCGCGCGCTCATCGACGAGGAGGAGGTGGGCGAAATCACCATCGACGACGAGGCGGTGCCGGTCCTCCTCCAATCCGCCGCCGGCGCGATCCGCGACCCCGCGGACCTCCTCAACCTCTCGGTTCGGGCGGAGGGCGGCGCGCTGGTGCCGCTCCTCCAGCTCGTGAGCGTGGAGGAGGAGGGGGTGGCCGCGGAGCTCGACCGGCACGGGCAGCGCCGGGCGATCGAGATCGACGCCTCCGTCGCGCCGGAGCTCGGGCTCGACCGGGCCGTGGCCGAGGTGCGGGCCCTCGCGCGCGAGACCCTGCCGCCGGAGATCGGGCTCCTCTTCCTCGGTGAAGCGGCGGATCTCGAGGACACTTCGGCCGACCTGGCCCTCACCTTCGCGCTGGCGCTCCTGGTCGTCTTTCTCGTGCTGGTCGCCCAGTTCGAGAGCGTGACGAGCGCCGCGGTCGTGCTCCTCACCGTGCCGTTCGGCATCGCCGCCGCGGTCTACGCCCTCTGGCTCACGGGCACCACCGTGAACCTCTACAGCCAGATCGGCGTGCTCATGCTCATCGGCATCATGGCGAAGAACGCGATCCTTCTCGTCGAGGTGGCGGACCGGCTGCGCGACGCGGGGGCCACCGTGTGGGCGGCGGCGGGGCAGGCGGCGCGGGCGCGGCTCCGGGCAATCGCGATGACGCTCGTCTCCACCGTCCTCGCGGCTTTGCCCCTCATCCTCGGCGAGGGCCCGGGCTCGGAAGCGCGGGCCGCCATCGGCTGGGTGATCTTCGGCGGTCTGGGGCTTTCGGCGGGGGTGACGCTTCTCCTCACGCCGGCGCTCTACGGCCTCGTGGCCGGGTGGTCCCGGCCGCGTGCGGCGGCCGGGCAGGCGCTGGAGGCCGAGCTCCAGGCGCTCAGGCGATCTCCTCGTTGAGGAGCGCGAGGAAGAGCTGGTCGTACCCGCTCTCGGCCACCACGGGCTCGAAGGCGGCGATTTCCTCGGCCGTGGCGTCGCGGTCGAGCGCGTTGCCGATCACGAGGTCGATCCCCTCGGCATCGGTCAGCCCCGCGACCGAGGCCTGGAACTCGGTCGAGAGGTCGAAGGCCTCGGCGAGGAACGCCGTGGAGGCGAGCGCGAGCACGTCGGTCCAGAAATTGAGGCCCGGTGTGTCGAACTGGCGCCCGAGTGCGATCGCGTAGAAGGCTTCCGTCGTGAGCACCGTGGCGCTCAGATCCAGCTCGAACACCGCGGTGGTGCCGCTCTCCTCATAGGCCACCGCGATCTGCGCCGTGCCCGAGGGGCTGTCCTCGGCGGGGATGAAGGCGATGGTCTCCGGCGCGACATTGCCCCCAGCGAACCCGTCGATATAGGTGACGAACTTCGCCTCGAACGGATCGGCCACGTTGTAAACGAAGACGCCCGAATCCCGCTCGGCCCCGATGAAGAGATAGGGCCGGCCCTCGACCTCGCCGAAGGCGATCGCCTCGGGCTCCGGCCCCTTGTTGTCCGAGCGGTTCTCGTCCGGCCCGCCCTCGTCGTCGTTGAAGCGCTCGGGCGCGATCTCGGCGATGATCCGCTCGAACTCGGAGCCGGAGTCGAACACCACCGTGCCCGCGGTGTCGAAGATGGTGAAGGAGCGGGAGCCGAAGCTGTGGAGCTGGTCGATGTCGCCATCGCCGTCCGTGTCGCCGTCGATGGTCGAGACGACGAGCCGGTCGAGCCCCGTGGTGTCGACGCTCGGATCGAGGAGGCCCGCGGCGGAGAGATCGCCCACCCGTGCCTCGTCGCCGTAGAAAACCGGCGCGCCGTCGCCGTCGATCCCGTCGCCCCGGCCGTCGCCCTCGTTGGCGGTTGCCACGAAGGTCTGCCCGTTCACCTCGAAGACCGTGACGGCGTCGGCCATCCGCA
>CAYXPI010000011.1:0-34266 GCA_964467005.1 uncultured Limibaculum sp.
CATCGTGTAGGGCTGGGCCATGGGCAAGAGGGGCTTGTAGATCGGGCTGTGGGCATGGGGGTGGTAGCGCGCCATCACCTGGCCCACGGTATCGGCCGATTTCTTGAATGCCTTGTCGTGGGTGTAGCCGTTCTCGTGCATGAGATAGAGGATGCGGCGGTGCACGGGCTTCAGCCCGTCGCGCAGATCCGGGATCGCGCGGGAGACGATCACGCTCATCGCGTAATCGAGATAGCTCCGCTGCATCTCCTCCTCGACGGCGATGGTCGGGCCGTCATAGGCGCCAGGGCCGGGAGGGCCGCCGGCCTCCTCGGGCGGGAGGGGCGGCTCGGAAGGGGTGTCGTCGTCGCTCACATCGGGGCTCCGGAGAAGGGGGGCGCGGGCGCCGAGGGTCGGAGAGGCGGGGGGCGGCGCAGAAGGGGATGTCGTCGTCCATGTCCCGCGGGCCGCCGGGGCCCGACGAGCCGCCGCCGAAGCCGCCGGAACGGCCGCCGCCGCCCGCGCCGCCGCCCGCGTCGCCGCCCGACGTCTCGTAGCCGCGGTCGTCGCCAGCACCGCCTGCGCTGGCCTGGGGGCCGTCCCGCCCGTCGAGGAAGGTCATCTCGCCGCGATAGGGGCGGAGCACGACCTCGGTGGTGAAGCGCTCCTGGCCGCTCTGGTCCTGCCATTTGCGGGTTTCGAGCTGGCCCTCAAGATACACCTTCGAGCCCTTGCGCAGATACTGCTCGGCGAGGCGGACGAGGTTTTCGTTGAAGATTGCCACCCGGTGCCACTCGGTCTTCTCGCGGTTCTCGCCGGTCTGGCGGTCGCGCCAGCGCTCCGATGTGGCGACCGCGAGATTGCAGACCTTGCCGCCGTTCTGGAAGGTCCGGACCTCCGGATCGCGGCCGAGGTTGCCGATGAGGATCACCTTGTTGACGCTGCCTGCCATGGGTCTCTCTTTCTGTCCCCGTTCGGCCGGGAGTCTATCGGGGCCTGGGCGCCGAGGCTAGGGGGGCGGCACGGCGCGCGCGCCGCGGCGCCCACCCGAGCGGGCGCCGATGTGGGCCTCGGCTCGGGCGCGCACCCACCCCGCCGCGGCGCGCGCGGTGCGGCCTCAGGGGCTGGGGAGTGTGGCGAGCACCCGGCGGCTGGCGGCGTCGATCCGGAGGACCGCGCGGCCCACACGGGCGTAGATCTGACCCGCCGGCGGCTCGGCGAGGCCATAGGTGCGCCAGTCGAGCGTCACATGGGGGGTGGAGCTCGGCAGGGGAGCGCCCAGCGCCCAAGTTGCGGCCGGCGCGTCCGAGCCGCGCGGGCGGAGCCGGGCGGCGGGCGCGGCGGGCTCCGGCGGCGGGGCGGGCCGCGTCTCGGGCTCCGGTGGCTCGGGGTCCTCGGGCGGCGGCGCGGCGGGGACTTCGACGACCACCTCATCGGTCCGGACGCGGTAGCCGTCGAGCAGGAAGAACGGGCCGAAGCCAGGGCGCCGGCGATGCGGCGGCTTGGGTCTCGGACGCTCCGGCCGCCGCGCCTCGCGCGGGGGCGCGACAGCGCTCCGCCTCACGACCGACCGCGCCGCTTTCCCGGAGGCTCCGACCGCTGCGGGCCCGGCCTGGGAGGCGCCTCTCGCCCCGTCGGCCCCGGCGCTCGGCGCCCCGGCGACGACGGCGACGACGGCGAGGACGACGCTCGCGCCGCGTGTGATGCACTGTCTCATCGCACGGAGATAGGTGCCCGGTCGCCGATCCGCGAGGGTGCTATGGGCCTGGCTGGGGATCCGCCGCGCCGCGGGGGCTGGCCGCCTTGGGAGGCGGTTGCGGTCTTGCACCCTCCGCTCCGTTCGATCACCCTGGGGCCGACCCCGCCTCGCCCCCTCCGGAGGATCGCGCATGACCCGGCCGCTTTTGGCCGCCGCCCTTCTGGCCGCGCTGGCCGGCCCTGCCCCCGCCGAGGAGCCCGTGAGCCCCTCGCGCTTTCGCGACTTTGCCGAGGGCCACACCCTCTATTTCCACCAGGACGGCCAGTACTTCGGGGCCGAGAGCTACGGGCCGGACCGGACGGCGGTGTGGCAGTTCCAGAACGGGCCCTGCGTGCGCGGCAGCTGGCGGCCCCATGGCGGCCAGATCTGCTTCCGCTACGAGGACGGGCGCGACGAGGTGTGCTGGCGTCTGTTCCGCGACGCGGAGGGGCTCTATGCCCGGCTGGTGGACGCGGCCGGTGCGCCGCCCTTCGAGCTCCGCGTGGTGGGGCGCGACACCCGCCCCCTCAACTGCGGCGGTCCGGCGGTCTGAGCGCTCAGTCCGCGCCCTCGACGATCGTGATCCGCGCGGCGCTCACGGGCAGGCGGTGCTCCCGCGCGGCCTGGTAGCCCTCCGAGGCCCAACAGGCCTTGGCCTCCGCGAAGGACGGGAACTCGATCACCACGTGACGGGAGCCGACGGGCTCGCCCTCCATGGTCTCGGCCGCCCCGCCGCGCACCAGGAACCGCGCGCCGTGGCGCTCGAAGCTCGCGCGCGCGCCCTGGATGTAGGCCTGATAGGCGTCGAGGTCGCGCACCTCGACATGGGCGATCCAGTATCCCTTTGCCATCTCGCATCTCCCTCGCTGTGGCGCGCCATGGAAGCCCGGCAGGCGCCCGCTGGCAAGGGCTCACTCGTCCTCGAACAGCGAGGGCTGGGTGACCGGGGCGGCGCGCTTGGGGCGGCTCCGCGGCGGGGGGCCGCCCGTCACGGCCTCGATCCGGCCATCGGCGAACTCGATCTCCAGCGTCTCGGGCGGCGCGATCTGGGCGGCGCGGGTGGTCACCTGGCCGTCGCCCCGGCGCACCACCGCGTAGCCGCGCGCAAGCGTCTGGGTGTAGCTGAGCGTCGTGAGAAGGCGGGCGAGGGCCGCCAGCCGGTCTCCCAACACCTGCCGATGCCGCGTGGCGGCGGGCTCGAGCCGCCCGGCCGAGCGCGCCAGAGCCGCGGTTTCGCTGGCGATCCGGCTTGCAAGGAGCCGCGGCCCGAGACGCCCGGCCGCGCCCGCCAGGGCGGCCCGGCGCTCCGAGACGCCCGCGAGGAGCCCGCGCGGGAGACGCCCCGCGAGCGCCGCCACCCGCTCCGCGCTTTGCGCCAGCCGCGCGTCAGGCCGGGGCATCCGCGCCAGCGTGAGGTCGAGCCTCTGGCGCGGGATCTCGAGGAGCGTCTCGGCCCGGGGCAGGGCCCGGTCCAGCGCCCGGACGGCCTCGCGCCCCCGGTCGAGCCGGGCGGCCATGGCGCGCTTGGCCTGCCGGTCGAGCTCGGCGAGGCGCGCCACAAGCTCCGCACGCACGGGCACGGCGAGCTCGGCCGCGGCCGGGGGGGGGTGCGCGCGCCGATCCGCGGCGATGTCGAGCAGCGTCGTGTCGGTCTCGTGGCCCACGGCGGAGATGAGCGGGATGGTCGAGGCCGCGGCCGCGCGCACCACGGCCTCGGAGTTGAAACCCCAGAGATCCTCGACCGAGCCGCCGCCGCGGGCCACGATCACCACATCCGGCCTGGGCACCGGACCTTCGGGCGCGAGCGCCGAGAAGCCGCGGATTGCCGCCGCCACCTCGCCCGGGCAGCGCTCGCCCTGCACGGTCACGGGCCAGAGGAGCACCTCGACCGGAAACCGTTCCGACAGCCGGTGAAGGATGTCGCGGATCACCGCGCCCGAGGGCGAGGTGACCACCCCGATCACCCGCGGCATCCGGGGCAGGGGGCGCTTCTTTTGGGCGTCGAAGAGCCCCTCCTTCGCCAGCGTCTTCTTGAGGCGCTCGAGCTGGGCGAGGAGCGCGCCCTCGCCGGCATAGGCGAGGCTCTCGATCACGATCTGGTATTTCGACTGGCCGGGGAAGGTGGTGAGCCGCCCGGTGGCGACGACCTCCAACCCCTCCTCGGGCCTCACCGCGAGGGTCGCGGCCTGGCCCTTCCACACCACACCCGAGAGCACGGCCCGGTCGTCCTTCAGGTCGAGATACACATGGCCCGAGGGGGGGCGCGAGACCCGTCCGATCTCGCCCCGCACCCGCACATGGCCGAATTCGCCCTCGACCATGCGCTTCACGGCACCGGAGATCTCGCTCACCGAGAATTCGGGCGTGTTCGGCCCGCCGTTGACCGGCCCCGGGCCGTCGTCGATAAGGCTGTCGGTCATCGCGGCCTCCCGTCTCCTGCGCGAGACTAGGGGGCGGGCGCGAGGGAGGAAAGGGCGGCCATGCGGGTTCTCATCCTGGGCGGCGGCGGACGCGAGCACGCGCTGGCCTGGGCGGTGGCGCGAAGCCCCGAGCTCACCGCGCTGTACGCGGCCCCCGGCAACCCTGGCATCGCGCGGCATGCGGAGTGTGTGCCGCTCCCCATCGAGGATGGCGCCGCGGTGGCGGACTGGGCGGCGGCCGCGGCGATCGACCTCGTGATCGTGGGGCCCGAGGCGCCGCTGGTGGCGGGCGTGGCGGATGCGCTCCGGGCCCGCGGCATCGCGACCTTCGGGCCGAGTGCGGCGGCGGCGCAGCTCGAGGCGTCGAAGGCCTTCACTCATGAGATTGCGGCGGCCGCTGGGGTGCCGATGGCGGCCCATGCGGTGTTCGACGATCTGGCCGCGGCGCGGGACCATCTCGCGGCGATGGGCGCCCCGGTGGTGGTGAAGTACGACGGCCTTGCCGCCGGCAAGGGCGTGGTGGTGGCCGAGACGGCGGTGGAGGCGGATGAGGCCCTCGCCCGCTTCTTCGCCGAGCCCGGTGCGCGTGTCCTCCTCGAGGAGCGGCTTCTGGGCGAGGAGGTCTCGCTCTTCGCCCTCTCGGATGGCGAGAGCGTGCGGGCGTTCGGTGCGGCCCAGGACCACAAGCGCCTGGGCGAGGGCGACACAGGCCCCAACACCGGCGGCATGGGCGCCTATGCGCCGGCGCCGGCCCTCACGCCCGCGCTCGAGGCCCGGGCGATGGCCGAGATCGTCGAGCCTGCGCTGGCCGAGATGGCGGCCCGCGGCGTGCCCTATCGCGGCGTCCTCTATGCCGGGCTCATGCTCACCGCCGAGGGGCCCAAGCTCATCGAATTCAACGCCCGCTTCGGAGATCCGGAGGCGCAGGTCCTCCTCCTGCGATTGGGCTCGGACGCGCTCGGCCTCCTCGCCGCCGTGGCCGGGGGCCGGCTCGCCGCGGCGCCGCCCATCGCCTGGCGCGAGGCCGCGGCGATCACCGTGGTCATGGCCACGCGTGGCTATCCGGGCAGCTATCCCAGGGGCACGGTCATCCGTGGCCTCGCAGCGGCGGAGGCCACCGAGGGCGTCACCGTCTTCCAGGCCGGCACCGCTGTTTCCGAGGGCCGGCTTCGCGCGACGGGCGGGCGGGTCCTCAACGTCTCCGCCCTCGGCGCCACCCTCTCCGAGGCGCGCGCCCGCGCCTATGCCGCCCTCGACCGCATCGACTGGCCCGAGGGCACGGCCCGGCGCGACATCGCCGCGCGTGCCCTCCGCTGAAGGAGACGTCCCATGTCCATCCTCACGCCGACGGATCTCTCGGGCGAGATCGCCTGGCTCGGCCTCGTCCCCTCCGACGGCGACGGGATCCGCTCCGTTGCGGCGCGGGAGATCGCGCTCGACTGGGGCGGTCCCGTGGGCGATGTCCATCACGGGCTGACGCGCCCGGCCTGCGTGCGGGTGAAGCGGCAATACCCCAAGGGCACGGAGATCCGCAATGTCCGCCAGCTCTCGATCGTCTCCGAGGAGGAGATGGCGGAGATCGCGGCGGGGCTCGACCTTCCCGCCCTCGCGCCGGAATGGCTGGGAGCCACGCTCGTGCTCCGCGGCCTGCCCGACCTCACCGGCCTGCCGCCGGCCAGTCGCTTGATCGCCGAGGACGGCACGGCCCTCGTCACCGACACCGAGAACGCCCCCTGCAAGTTCCCGGCCGAGGAGATCGAGCGCGCCCATCCTGGGCACGGCCGGGCCTTTCCCAAGGTCGCGCGGGGCAAGCGCGGGATCACGGCTTGGGTGGAGCGTCCGGGCCGGCTCGCCCTCGGCAGCCGCCTCCGGCTCCATCTGCCCGAGACGCGTCCCTACCCCCACCGGTAAGCTGCGCGCGGGCGGAGGCCGATGGGGGGCCGCGGCTCCCCGGCCGTTCCCGGCGCTCACCCGGGTGGGCGGGGTCTCCGCCCGCGCGCCTCAGCCCTCGAGCCGGCGCGCCTCCGAGAGGAGCATGATCGGGATGCCGGAGCGGATGGGATAGGCGAGACCCGCCGCGCGCGAGACGAGCTCCCCCGCCTCCCGGTCGTAGTCGAGACGTCCGCCGCAGGCGGGGCAGACGAGCGCCTCAAGCATCTTGGGGCTCGCCGTCTCGGCCTCCCGCCCGTCGCCCTCCGCGCTCATTGCATCTGGGTCTCGTCGCCGCCCGAGGCGATGGCGAAGCGCAGGAGCGCGGTCAGCGTGTCGCGCCGGTCGCCGAGCCGCGGGGTCTCGAGTAGGGCCTGCTTCTCCTCC
Organism: uncultured Limibaculum sp.; assembly: GCA_964467005.1. GTDB lineage: Bacteria > Pseudomonadota > Alphaproteobacteria > Rhodobacterales > Rhodobacteraceae > Thermohalobaculum. The sequence goes on from CAYXPI010000011.1 coordinate 6,454, forward strand.
ACCGAGAAGGGGCACATGATGGAGAGCGAATTGATCAGCATCTCCGCCGGCGCGTCCTGCAGGCTCCCCCAGTCCGAGGAGAGGTTGGCCGCCTCGAAATACTGCTTCAAGAGCGCGAGGAAGGCGTCGCGGTCGAAGCCCTTGTCCCGCTCGGGCCCCTCGAGATCGGCGCTGAAATCGGCCCAGGCCGGGCGCACGCGCCGATAGGGCGTGAAACCCTCCACTTCCTCCTCGATCCGGAAGCGGCTGACCCCGGAGAGCGCGATGAGATAGCGCCCGTCCTCCGTCTCGGAAAAGGAGGTGACCCGGCCCGCGCAGCCGATGCGGTGCAGCTTCGGCGGGCGCTGCTCGCCCGCCAGCGGCTGGATCATGCCGATGAGCCGATGCTCGGACTTCAGGGTGTCGTCGAGCATCGCGAGGTAGCGGGGCTCGAAGATGTTGAGCGGCAAGCGCGCCCGCGGCAGGAGAAGGGCGCCCGGCAGGGGAAAGACCGGGATGACGTCCGGCAGGTCCTTAGAAGAGAAGCGCCGCGTCATACGGGTCCTTTCGTGGTTGGCCGCTCAGGCGAAGATCATCGAGGAGAGGCGCCGCCGGCCGCTCTGTGCGGCGGGGTCCTTCGGCCCGAGCGTGTCGAAGAGTTTCATAAGCTGCGCCTTGGCCGCGCCCTCGTTCCACTCCCGGTCGCGGCGGAAGAGCTCGAGGAGCTCGTCGATCGCCCCGGCGTTGTTCCCCTCCGCGAGGAGGGCGAGGGCCAGGTCGAAGCGCGCCGCATGGTCGTTCGGCGTCGCCTCCAGGCGGGCCCGGAACTCCCCGATCTCGCCCGAGGCGCCCTCCGCCTGCTCGGCCAGCTCGATGGCCGAGCGGGCGGCGGCGATGGCCGCGTCGGCCGTGAGCTTGGGCGGCACCCGGTCGAGGGCGGCGCGGGCCCGGGCCGTGTCGCCCGCGGCGAGCGCCGTGCGCACGAGCCCCGCATGGGCGCGGGCCGTCTCAGGTGCCTCCTGCAGGATGGCGGCGTAGGTCTGCTCCGCGTCGCCCAGCTGGCCGGCCTCCAGCATCGCGTCCGCGGCGTCGAGCGCCTGGTCGAGACCTCCGCCGCCCGCGAGATCGACGAGCCGCTGGACGAAGGCCTTCACCTCAGAGGCCGGCACGGCGCCCATGAACCCGTCGACCGGCTGGCCTTGAAAGAAGGCGTAGACCGCCGGGATCGACTGCACCCGGAGCTGTCCCGCCACCATCTGGTTCTGGTCGACATTCACCTTCACCATCTGCACCGCGCCGCGGGCGGCCGTCACGGCCTCCTCCAGCATCGGCCCGAGGGTCTTGCAGGGCCCGCACCAGGGCGCCCAGAAGTCGACGATCACTGGCGTCTCGCGCGAGGCGTCGATCACATCCGCCATGAAGCTCTGGTCGGTCGTGTCCTTGATCGGCGCGGCCTCGCGCGGCGTTCCCAAATCGATCATCCTCGTATCCTCGGTCGTTGCGTGGGCTTCGCCCTCAGATAGAGGCAAGGGACCGGGGCCGCAATCGCCACGGGCAGGGTGGCCGGCAAGCGTGGCGGGCTCACGGCTCCGCCCTCTCGGCGGCCAGCGCTTCGAGCGCGTCGAAATCCACCAGGATCGGCGCGTGTCCGGTGATCTCGAAGAAGCGCAGGAGATCGGCCGCGGCGACGGCCGTGGTGGCGCGGTTGTGGAGAGGATGGGCGTGCACCTCGTCGGACCCCTCGGCGACCGTCCGGTCGAGCACCAGCCGGACGCGCCGCTCTGGATCGTTGATGAGCGCGAAGGGGGTCACCGCGCCCGGCAGCACGCCGAGGGCCGCCTCCAACACCTCGGACTTGGCGAAGGACGCGCCCTTTGCGCCGATCGCGCGCTCGAGGTCGCGAATGCGGATCCGACGATGCTCGAGGCAGCTCACGAGCCACAACCCCCCGCCCTTGTCCTTAAGGAAGAGATTCTTGAGATGCGCGCCCAGAAGATCGCCCCACAGCGCCTGGCTCTCCGCCACCGTGTGAAGCGGCGGATGCGCGTGGTGGCGAAAGCGGATGCCCTCGACGTTGAGAAGCGCATAGAGCGCACGCTCGCCGCCATCCGTGCCGTCATCCATCGCCGTCCTCCCTGTGACCGGGACATAGCGGGCGGGTGCGACGCGGCAAGCCGGCGACCGCTCAGGGCCGGAGGTCGACGCGATGCGCCCAGGCGAGACCGTCGGAGATCACGATGTCCTCGAAGCCGAGGAGCTTGGCGAGGTCGAACCAGGTGGCCGTGGTCTCGAGCCCGTTGTTGATGAAGAAGTCCGTGCTGCGGGACTGCGAGGTGAGCTGGGCGAGGACGGCGCGGGCGCGGAAGAGGGAGCTGAAGACAGCGTCGTCGAGCGCCACGATGATCATGTGCTGGGCCTCCGCGCCCTTGGCGAAGATCACGAAGCGCGGATGCTCTGGGGCCTCGATCTGGGCCTTGGTGATCTCGGTGATGAAGCCGGCGCGCATCGCCCGGTCGACCGGGATGTTGGCCCGGCCGAGGGTGCGCGCGAAGGTCTCCTCCGAGGTGATCTCCGGGTAGTAGTAGCCGGCGCGCCCGTCCGCGAGGGCGAGGCCGGTGGTGAGGGCGAGGACGGCGACGAAAACGGCGGCGGGGATGGGGAGGGTGCGGCGCATGGGGCCTCCTGGGGCGCTGGGTGTCGGGGCGCCAGAAAAGCCGAGGCGCGGCGACGGATCAAGCGGGCCTTGCGCGCGGGCGGAGGCCCCGCCCACCCGGGTCGTCGCCGGGATTTGGGTCGGGGTCTCCGCCCCCCATCGGCCGCCGAGCGCGCGCATCGCCGGGACACTCCGGCGGGCGCGCTCGCCTGCATCGCTGACCCGTCCCGCGCCGACGGCACGCGCCCCTCCGATCCCAAGGCCACGGGACCCAAGGTTCTCGGCGTTCGACCGGGAAGCCGGGCGACCCTGCCAGAGGCTCGGGGATCGGGCGACGCTGCCACGGAGCCGAGGCGGATGCGGAGCGCGGGCAACCACCCCCGGGCGCCGCGCGCCCCGCGGCGGTGGCCGCGCCTCACTCGGCCGTGGCGAAGGCTTCCGTCGCGCGGAGGAGCTCGGCCGAGATGCCGGGTTCGGAGAGGGCGTGTCCGGCGTCCGGCACCACCCGGAGGTCGACGCCGGGCCAGGCTTCGGCCACGCGCATCGCGGTGACCGGCGGGCAGATCACATCGTAGCGGCCCTGCACGATGACACCCGGGATCGCGCCCAGCCGGTGCATGTTGGCGATCACCTGATCGTCGCGCTCGAGCCAGCCGCGGTTGGCGAAGAAATGGCACTCGATCCGGGCGAAGGCGCGGGCCTGGGTGCCGTCCAAGAGCCCGGCGCGGGCGGGTTTGAGCGAGGCGGTTGCGCTCTCCCAGCGCACCCAGGGGCGGGCGAAGCGCACCTGCTCGGCTTGATCCTCCGCCGTCAGCCGCTTGTAGTAGGCCGCGATCATGTCGCCCCGCTCGGAGGGCGGGATGGGGGCCGCGAACTCGTCCCAGGGCTCCGGGTAGAAACGGGCCGCGCCGCCGCCGTAAAACCAGTCGAGCTCGGCGTCGGTCATGGTGAAGATGCCGCGGAGGAGGAGCGCGCGCACCCGCTCCGGATGGGCCTGGGCGTAGAGGAGGGCGAGGGTGGAGCCCCAGGACCCGCCGAAGACCTGCCAGCGCTCGATGCCGAGATGGGCGCGGATCGCCTCGATGTCGCGCACGAGGTGCCAGGTGGTGTTGGCCTCGAGCCCGCCATGGGGGCGCGATCGGCCTGCGCCTCGCTGGTCGAACAGCACCACGCGGTAGACGGCGGGATTGAAGAAGCGGCGCATATAGGGGCTGCAGCCCGCGCCTGGCCCGCCATGGAGGACGATGACGGGCATCCCATCCGGCCGGCCGCATTGCTCGAGATAGATCTCGTGGCCTTCGCCCACGGACAGGTAGCTCCGCGCATAGGGGTCGATCGAGGGGAAGAGGCGTGGCTCGGCCATCGGCGGGTCTCCTCGGTCTCGGCGCGCCTCTGGCGGGCGCGGCCCTGCGGGCGGTGGGTCGCGCGCCTCTTCTGCACTATGTGAAGGGCTCCAGCGATGCAAGCCGGCCCCCCAGCCCGGGTCGGCCCGCTGTCGGGAGGTGGCGCGGATGGAAAGAACGGCCGAGAGCGCCGGGGTCGATGCCGGCGAGATCGCGAAGTTCGAGGCCATGGCGGCGGAGTGGTGGGACCCGGACGGCAAGTTCAAGCCGCTCCACATGCTCAACCCCTGCCGGCTCGACTATGTGGTCGCGCAGATCGCCGCGGTGCATGGGCGAGACCCCGCCGCGCCCCAGGCCTTCGCGGGCCTCCGGCTCCTCGACATCGGCTGCGGCGGTGGGCTCCTCTCCGAGCCCATGGCGCGGCTCGGCGCCGAGGTGACCGGCATCGACCCTGCGGCCCGCAACATCCCCGTGGCGCGCCTCCATGCCGAGCAGTCGGGCCTCGCGATCGACTATCGGGTGGCGACGGCGGAGGATCTGGTCGCCGAGGGCCGCAGGTTCGACGCGGTGCTCAATATGGAGGTCGTCGAGCATGTCCCGGACCCGGCGGCCTACATCCGCGCCTGCGCCCAGCTTCTCGCCCCCGAGGGCGTGATGATCGCCTCCACGGTCAACCGCACTGCCAAGAGCTTCGCCCTCGCGATCGTGGGCGCGGAATACGTGCTTCGTTGGCTGCCCCGCGGCACCCATGAGTGGCGGAAATTCGTGACGCCCCAGGAGCTCACGGGCTATCTCGCCGCCGCGGGGCTCGTGCAGGTCGACGCCACGGGCTTCGTCTTCCATCCCCTCGCCTGGGAGTGGCGGCTCTCGGCGCGGGACCTCTCGGTTAACTACGCCACGGCGTCCGTCCGCCCAGCTGAAGGAGGAACCTGATGAGCAAAACGTACGAGAAATCCGACGCCGCTCTCGCCGCGCTCACGCCCGAGCAGCGCCGCGTGACGCAGCAGGACGGCACGGAGCGGCCGTTCCAGAACGCCTATTGGGACGAGAAGCGCCCGGGTCTCTATGTGGATGTCGTCTCGGGCGAGCCGCTCTTCGCCAGCGTCCACAAATTCGACAGCGGCACCGGCTGGCCGAGCTTCGACCGCCCGGTGGAGCCCGAGCATATGGTCGAGAAGACCGATCGGTCGCTGTTCATGACCCGCACCGAGGTGCGCTCGAAGCACGGCGACAGTCATCTCGGCCATGTCTTCCCGGACGGCCCGCGGGAGACGACGGGCCTCCGCTACTGCATCAACTCCGCCGCGCTCCGCTTCGTGCCAGTCGAGGACCTCGAGGCCGAGGGCTACGGCGCCTACCGTGCGCTCTTCGAAGCCGCCGCAGGCGACGCCGCCTGAGTGGGGCGGCGGCTCGGTCCAGCCGAAGGCGACGGACCGAGCGCATCGCGTCCCCGTCCCGCTCGCGGGGCGGGGTCCGGTTGGCTCACCGCTCTCAGCGGGGCGAGCGCTTGGTGAGGATCCGCTGCAGCGTCCGGCGGTGCATGTTGAGCCGCCGCGCGGTCTCCGAGACGTTGCGGTCGCAGAGCTCGAACACCCGCTGGATGTGCTCCCAGCGCACCCGGTCGGCCGACATCGGGTGCTCTGGCGGCGGCGGCTTCTCCTCTCCCTTGGTGCGGAGCGCCTTTTCCACGTCATCGGCGTCGGCGGGCTTGGCGAGGTAGTCCACCGCCCCGATTTTGACCGCGGCCACCGCCGTCGCGATCGCTCCGTAGCCCGTCAGCACGATCACCCGGCTGTCCGGCCGAATGTCCCGCAGCGCCTCCACCACGTCGAGCCCGTTGCCGTCCTCGAGCCGCAGGTCGACCACCGCATAGGCCGGGGGGGCCGTGCGCGAGAGCTCGAGACCCTCGGCCACGCTCTCGGCCAAGACCGGGCGGAAGCCGCGACGCTCCATGGCGCGGGCGAGGCGGGTGCGAAAGGCCGCGTCGTCGTCCACGATGAGGAGCGAGTTGTCCTCGCCGATCTCCTTCAAAGTGTCGGTTTGCGTCTCCGTCATCGCTCCGCCCCTTCGCTCTTGGTTCGCCGACCCTCGGCCAGGTGTCGGCGCTCTGTCAAATCGGTGCCCGGCCGAGCGTTTTCAGCTGGCCGGCGCCAGGAGCCCGGCCACGTCGCGCGCGATCTCCTCGGCGGGAAACCCGTTTCGATAGACCGCGAGAACGCCATCTGGAGTGGCGAGATAGGTGAAGGCGGTGTGGTTGACGAGGTACTCCACGTAGCTGTCCGCCATCTCCACCCGCTCAAAATAGACCTTGTAGGCGTCGGCCACCGCGCGGATCTCGGCCTGCTCCCCAGTGAGCCCCACGAGCTCGGGGTGCACCGCTTGCGTGAACGCGCCGAGCGCTGTGGGCGTGTCGCGCTCGGGGTCGACGGTGATGAAGACCGGCGTCACCTCGATGCCCTGGCCGGCAAGGATCTCGACGGTCTCGGCCAGGATTTGCGTGTCGAGGGGGCAGACATCGGGGCAGAAAGTGTAGCCGAAATAGATGAGCGTCGGCCCGTCGATCACCTCCTCGGAGGTCACCCGCGCGCCGTCGGTGCCCGTGAGCTCGAAGGGCGCGCCGAAGGCAGTGTCTCCGATCTGGAGCCGTGCGAGGGACGGCGGTGTCGCGGGTGCGGGATCGTCGACGGTTGCGAGGTAGACGGCGCCGCCGGCGATGGCCAGGATCACGGTCGCGGCGATGGCGAGCATCGGCGTCTGCATGGGGCAAGCCTCCTATGAAACACCCCTTCAAGAAAGGGCGTTCGGCGCCGTCGGCAACGCGACAGATGGCGTCACCCGAGGGCGCGGTGGAGGGGCTGGAGCTCGACCCCTCGCGGATCGCGGCCCACGGGCCGCCGCCCGGGTTCTTCAATTCGCGCGCCCGCGGCGATTGGGTGCGGCTCCGCACCCTGGTCGTGTTGCGCTGGATCGCGGTCACCGGGCAAAGCGCGGCGGTTCTGGTGGCGGATCGCGCGCTCGATTTCGAGCTGCCGCTCTCGCTCTGCGCGCTGGTGATCTCGGCCGCGGTCTCGGTCAATCTCATCGCCTATCTCATCCACCCGGCGGAAAAGCGGCTCTCGGAAACCGGCACCTGGCTGTCGCTGGCGTTCGACCTCGCTCAGCTCTCGGCGCTCCTCATGCTCACTGGGGGGCTCAACAACCCCTTCGCCGTGCTCATCCTCGCGCCGGTGACGATCTCGGCAACGGCGCTGCGCATCCGCTCGACCCTCGCGCTCGGGCTCCTGGCGCTTCTCCTCATCCCGCTCATCGAGGCGCTGCATGTGCCGCTCGTCGCGCCCTCCGGCGTGCCGCTCGAGGTGCCGGACATCTATCGCGCCGGCCTCGCCGCGGGGCTCGTCATCGGCATCCTCTTTCTGTCTCTCTACGCCCGGCGGGTGACAGTGGAGGTCTATCGCATGTCCGAGGCGCTCTCGGCCACCCAGATCGCGCTCGCGCGGGAGCAGCGGCTGGCGGCAATCGGCGGCATCGCGGCGGCCACGGCGCACGAGCTCGGCACGCCGCTCGCCACGATCAAGCTGGTGGCCGGGGAGCTCGCGCGGGAGTTGGAGGACGACCCCGAGCTGGCGGAGGATGCCCGCCTGATCCGCGAGCAGGCCGAGCGCTGCGGGGAGATCATGGCGGATCTGAGCCGCAGCCGGCGGCAGGACGCGCATGTGCGCCACGCCCCGATTTCGGCGGTGGTCGAGGAGGCGGCGGAGCCCCATGCGGAGCGGGGCCGGCAGGTGGTGATCCGCTTCGGCGGCGTGCCGATCGGGCAGACCGAGGCGCCTCAGCCCGAGGTCGCGCGCACGCCGGAGCTCATTCACGGGCTCCGGAACCTTGTGCAGAACGCCGTCGATTTCGCGGAGACGACCGTGTGGGTCGACATCTCGGAGCGGGAGGGCGGGCTTCGCATTGCCGTGGGCGACGACGGGCCGGGCTTCTCGGCCGAGATCCTGCCGAGGCTCGGCGAGCCCTATGTCACCACCCGCGGCCGTTGGGCGGTGGAGGAGGGCGACGCCTATGCGGGCATGGGCCTCGGTCTCTTCATCGCGCGCACGCTCCTCGAGCGGACCGGCGCGCAGATCTCCTTCGCCAACGGAGCGGACAGTCGACGCCGGCGGCTGCGGGGCGCGCGCCCGGTCGAATCGGCCCAGCCCCCGGGGGCGATCATCGAGCTCGTCTGGCCGCCCGGCACGCTGGTGGCCCCTACCCGCACGGTGCGTGGCGCCTTGGGGCGGAACCCCGAGGCCGGGCCGGGCCTTGATGCGTGACAATTGCAAGATGGAAAGCCCGTGTTAGAATCGTGCGCAAGCGTTGCTGATGGGACATTCGGAGTTGTGATGCGTGCTGGCGCCTGAGGACCTGCTGGTCTTGATCGGAGCCGCTCTTGTGGTGGCCGCGGCCGCTTGGGCGCTTCGGGCGGCGGGCCGGCCCAGGCGGGTGGCCTCACCGTTCGGCCTGGCCGAGGACGAGGCCGCGTATCTCCTCGTGGACCGGGGATCGGTGGTGCATGCGACCTCGGCGGCCACCCGCCTCTTGGCGACCGCGCCGGGCGAGCCCGTGGCCGAGGCGCTCACCAAGCTCTTCGGCACCAATGCCGGGCCCGTGGCCGCAGCACTCGGCGCGGCGGAAAGCTCCGGGCAGACCTGGCGCGGGCTCCACCGCACTGAGATGGGCCGCCCGTTCGAGGTGCGCCTGTTCCCCATGGGCGGGCGGATCTGCCTCTCCCTCTTCGACGCGAGCGCCATCGAAGCCGAGATCGGGGAGGCGGTGCCCGTGTCGGGCACCTGCCCTGCCTCGGGGCCCCAGGCCGAGGCGCCGGCCACGGACCCGGATCTGGTGCGCGGGGAGCCGGCGCATCCGCGCCCGGGCTCCGGCGTGGCCGGTCTGCTCGAGCAGGGGGCGCTCATCCTCTGGCGGAGCGATGCGGACGGCCGGGTGCTTTGGTCCGGCGGAAGCCTGCGGCTGCCCGAGGGCACCGTTCGCGCTCAGGAGGTGATCGAGCTCTTGGCGACGCGGCGGCTCACGCTCGGAGAGACGGGGCGGCCCACGGCCCGCAGCGAAGGCTGCCGGCTCGAGGTGGTGCGGGGCGCGTCGGTCCTGCCGCTCACGGTGGTCGAGGTCGACACGCCCGACGGCGAGCGCATGGGCTATGCGGTCGATGCGTCGGCCATGGCCTCGGCCGAGCGCACGCTCACCCGTTTCGTGCAGACGATGACCGAGACCTTCGCCCATCTCACCGTCGGCCTCGCGATCTTCGACAAGAACCGCTCCCTCGCGCTCTTCAACCCGGCCCTTCTCAAGACCTGGCAGCAGGATCCGGCCTGGCTCGCCCGCCGCCCGGGCCTGCGCGAGATCCTCGACCGGCTGCGGAGCGCACGGCGCCTGCCCGAGGTCAAGGACTATCACGCCTTTCGCGACCGGCTCCTCGGCCTCTTCGACGACACCGAGCGCGCCGAATACGAGGAGCTCTGGAACCTGACGGACGGCACGACGCTCCGTGTCCTCGCGCGCCCGCACCCCCATGGCAGCCTCGCTTTCATCTTCGACGACGTGACCGAGCGGATGCAGCTCGAGCGCGCCAACCGGCATATGGACGACCTCATCAACTCCACGCTCGAGCATCTCGACGAGGGGCTGGCGGTCTTTGCGCCCGACGGCACGCTGCAATTCGTAAACGCCGCGTTCCACGAGATTTGGAACACCGACAGCGAGCTCGTCTCGCTCGCCATGCACGCCTCCGATCTCTGCGCGCTGTGCTCGAGGCTGACCGTCGAGACCGAGGTGTGGGACCGGATGGTGACTTACGCGACCGGCGAGCAGAACCGGCACGCCTGGAGCGCGCGTCTGTCGCTCGGCTCAGGCCGGATGCTGGCGGCGCGGTTCGCGCCCCTGCCGGACGGTTCGACGATGGCGCTCTTTTCGGACGTGACCGACAGCGAGCGCATCGCGGCGGCCCTTCAGGAGCGGAACGAGGCGCTGGAAGCCGCCGAGCAGATGCGCTCCGCCGTGCTCGACCAGATCAGCCATCGCCTGCGCACCCCGCTCAACACCATCTTCGGGTTCGGCGAGCTTCTGGCAAATGCGCGCCAGGGTCCGCTCTCGCCGCTCCAACAGCATTACGTCTCGGGCATTTTGGAGGCGGCGGCCCAGCTCCTCGACACGATCGGGGCCGTGACCGAGCTTGCGTCCCTCCAGATCGACCCGCTGGACGGCGAGGACACCGACTCGAGCGTCGAGGAGATCCTCATGACCACCATGAGCCTCCTCGAGAAGCGCGCGGCGGACACCGAGGTCGCGCTGCGGGTGGAGCTCGGCGGAGCCGTCGGTATCCTCGCTTGCAACCCGGTGCGGCTTCGCCAGATCGTGTTCAATCTCACATCCGACGCGATCCATCGCTGCCCCCGCGGCGGCGAGGTGGTGCTGTGCGCCGAGCGCGACGCCGACGGGACGGTGGAGATCAAGACCTCCGAGACGGCGGCGCCCGAGCTTCTGAGCGAGCTTCCCGCGATGAACGGGCTCGAGCTTGCGAGCCTCACCCTCTCCCTCGTGCGCCGTCTGGTCGCCCAGGAGGGTGGGGTTCTGGAGATCTCCGTCTGCCAGACGGACCGTCGCATCGCGGTCAGCTGCCGCTTTCCCGAGCAGATCGAGGCGCTGCCCGCGGCCCACGGCGCCGGCTGACAGAGCCGCTGCCCTCGGCTAGAGAGGGGGTCATGGTTCGAGCCCTGCCCCACACGCCCGCGCCGGCCGCCCCTTTGTCCCTCGCCCTGGCGGACGAGGGGGCAACGGCCAGGCTCGGCGCGGCGCTCGCCCCCATTCTCGCGCCGGGCGATTGGGTGACCCTCGCGGGCCCCCTCGGCGCGGGCAAGACGGCGCTTGCCCGGGCGATCCTGCGCGCGCGTCTGGACGCGCCCACGCTGGAGGTCCCGTCGCCCAGCTACACGCTGGTCAATGCCTATGCGGGTGCCGGCTCGGAGGTCTGGCATGCGGATCTCTACCGGCTTTCGGGTGCGGAGGAGGCGCGGGAGCTCGGCCTCGAGGGGGCGGGGCCGGCGATCCTCCTCGTCGAGTGGCCGGACCGGTTGGGCGCGGACCTGCCTCCAAGGCGGCTGGAGGTTTCGCTCGCGCGGCCCGAGAGCGGCGGGCGCGTCGCCCAGATCCGCGCCCACGGGCCGGACTGGGCCGCGCTCGGGTCTGCGCTGGAGGCGCTCGCATGACGCCACGCGCGGCGCTCATCGCCGGCTTTCTCGCTCGAGAGGGGTGGGGGGAGGCCGCGCTCGCCCCTCTCGCGGGCGACGCGTCGCCCCGGCGCTATCTCCGCCTCTCGGCCCCCGGGCGCCGCGCTGTGCTGATGGACGCGCCGCCGGGGTCGGGCGAGAGCGTGGAGCCCTTCGTCGCGGTCACCGGGCTCCTGCGCGCCCGCGGGCTCTCGGCGCCCGAGATCCTGGCGGCCGAGCCCGCCGCGGGCCTCCTCCTCCTCGAAGACCTCGGCGACGACCTCTTCGCCCGCATCTGTGCGGCGGATCCGCGCGCGGAGGGGCCGCTCTACGCCGCGGCCGTCGACCTCCTGGCCGAGACGCTTCGGCCCGCGCCGGCGGTTCTCCCCGTCTACGACGTCGACACGCTGCTGGCCGAGGCCCGGCTCGCGCCCGACTGGTATGCCGGAGCGCTGGCGCCGCTGTCCTCCGCGTCGCGCGCGGAGTTCGACGCCCTCCTCACCGCGGCCGTCGCGCCGGCCGCCGGTCCGCCCTCCGCGCTCGTCCATCGCGATTACCACGCCGAGAACCTCCTCTGGCTGCCGGACCGGGCTGGGCATGCGCGCATTGGCCTGCTCGACCATCAGGACGCCCGGGCGGGCCACCCGGCCTACGACCTCGTCTCTCTCCTCGAGGATGCGCGGCGCGAGACGCCGCAGGACCTCAGGGAGGCGATGATCGCGCGCCTCCTCGCGGCCCGGCCCGAGCTCGATCCGGCCGAGTTCCGCGCCGCCTATGCGGCCCTCGGCGCGCAGCGCAATCTCAAGATCCTGGGCATCTTCGCCCGCCTCGCCCGGCGCGACGGCAAGCCCCGCTACCTCGCCCTCATGCCCCGGGTCTGGGCCCATCTCACCCGGGATCTCGCCCACCCGGCGCTGGCGCCGCTGGCCGCCTGGGTCCGCCGCCATCTCGCGCCGCCGAGCGACGGGACTCGGGCGCGCATCGCCGGCGAGCGCCCGTGAGCCCGGCTCCCATCGCCGCCGCCATGGTGCTCGCGGCGGGGTTCGGCACCCGGATGCGCCCGTTGACGGACACGCGGCCGAAGCCGCTGGTGAGGGTGGCGGGCCGCGCGCTCATCGACCACGCGCTCGACCGGGTCGCCGAGGCCGGCATCCCCCGGGCCGTCGTCAATCTCCACTATCTCGGGGCCCAGATCCGAGCCCATCTCGCAGGGCGCGCCCGGCCCGAGATCTCGTTCTCTGAGGAGACGGAGGCGCTTCTCGACACGGGCGGCGGGATCAAGGCGGCCTGGCCGCTGCTCGGACCGGGTCCGGTGGCGGCGCTCAATTCCGACGCCGTCTGGGCCGGCCCCCCACCGCTCGCCGCGCTCGTCGCGGGGTGGGACGGGCGCTCGCCCCGCCTCCTTCTCGTCCCGAGGGCCTCGGCGCGCGGCCATGCCGGGCCGGGAGACTTCGCCCTCGACCCCGCGGGCCGGCTCGTCCGCCGGGGCCCAGCGGCGACGGCGCCCTTCGTCTACACCGGCCTCCAGATCGTCGACCGTGCGGCGTTCGACGGCACGCCCGACGGCCCCTTCTCGCTCAATCTTGTGTGGGACCGTCTGATCGCGGCGGACCGGCTCCGCGGCGTCGTCTATCCGGGCCTCTGGGCCGATGTCGGCACGCCCGCGGGCATTCGAGAGGCGGAGGCCGCGCTGGCCGAGGCGGGGGAGCGCGCGCGCTGATGCCCGCGGTCTTCGCGCTGCCACTGGGGGCCGATGTGGCGGCCGCCTTCGCCCGGGGCTTCTGGGCGCGGGCCGGGGCGGATCCGCTCCGCGTGGCGCGCATGCTGGTGGTGGTGAACACGCCGCGGACCGCGCGCGCCCTCGAGGACGCCCTCGCCGAGGCAGCGCCGGGCTCGGCGCTCCTGCCGCGCATCCGCGGGGTGGAGAGCCTGGGTCAGGACCCCGCGCTCTCTCCGGGAGAGCCGCCGGCGATCGCGCCGCTCCGCCGGCAGTTCCGGCTGATACGACTCGTCGAGGGATATCTCGCGGCGAGCGAAGGGCCGGGGGCGAGCCAGGCTCGGGCGGTTGGACTGGCTCAGTCGCTCGCGACGCTGCTCGACGAGCTCGACGAGGCAGTCGTGTCAGTCGGGGCAGTCGGGGCGGCGGCGCTCGAAACCTTAGAGGGCGAGGCCCCGGCCGCGCATTGGCAGGCCCATCTCGCGTTCCTGGATCTCGTGCGGCGGGTGTGGCCCGAGATCCGGCGGACGGAGGAGGCGGGCGCCCCGGACCCGAAGGCGCGCCAAAGCGCGGCGGTGCGGGCCCAGATCGCGGCCTGGCGGGCGGCTCCGCCCGCGGCCCCCGTGCTGGCGGTGGGCTCGACCGGGGCGGTCGCCTCGACGGCGGAGCTCCTGGGCGCGATCGCGCGGCTGCCCCAAGGGGCAGTGGTGCTTCCCGGGCTCGATCGGGGGCTCGGACCCGACCTCTGGCGGGTGGTGGCCGCGGGCGCGGCGCCCGAGCATCCGCAGGCCCCCTTCGCCCGGCTTCTCGGCGCCCTCGGGCGCACCCCCTCCGAGGTGCCGGCCTGGGACCCGGAGGCGCCGGAGCCCGACGGCCCCGGCGGCCCCGCGCGGGCCCGGCTTCTCCGCGAGGTGTTCCGCCCCGCCCCCGTGACGGATGGATGGGTGGCCGCGGCCCCCGCGCTCGCGGCGGAGGACGGCGGGGCGCTCTCGGGCGTCACGCTGGTCGAGGCGCCCACCGCGCGGCTGGAGGCCGGGGCGATTGCGCTCGCCATCCGCGAGGGGCTGGACCGTCCGGGCCTGCGGATCGCCCTCGTCACGCCGGACGCGCAGCTTGCGCGGCGGGTCACGGCCGAGCTCGGGCCCCTCGGCGTGTTGCCGGACGACAGCTTGGGCCGTCCGCTCTCCTCCTCGCCGCCCGCGGTGTTCCTCCGGCTCGTGGCCGAGGCGGCGGCCGCGCCCGAGCCGGTGGGCCTTGCGAGCCTCCTCCAGCATCCCCTCATGCGCGCCGGCCTGTCGCGTGGCGCGCATCTGGCCGAGGCGCGGGCCTATGAGCGCGCCGTGCTCAGGGCCCGGGAGACCGGCGCGCCGCAGAAGATCCCGCCCTGGCCCGGGGCGACGGAGGCCGGCGCCGCCTGGCTCGGGCGGGTGCGAGGCGCGCTGGAGCCGCTTGCCCAGGGTGTGCGAGATCGGGCGCCTCTCTCCGCGCTCCTGGCCGCGCATGTCGCCGCGGCCGAAGCTCTGAGCCAAGAGGGCGAGGGCCCGCCGGAGATCTGGACCGGAGCCGCGGGCCAGGCGCTCGCCGCGCGGCTGGCCCATATCCAGGCCGAGGCCGGCGCCTACGGAGCGGGCCCCGTGCCGGCCTATCGCAGCCTTCTCACCCAGCTCGTCGGCGCCGAGGAGATCCGGCCCGACCCCGCCGCGCCGCATCCGCGGGTGGCGATCCTCGGGCCGCGGGAGGCGCGGGCGCAGCCGGCGGATCTCGTGATCCTGGGCGGCCTCGTCGAGGATGTGTGGCCCGCTCTGCCGGGGGAGGATCCCTGGCTCTCCAGGCCCATGCGCGCGGCGCTCGGCCTCCCGGCGCCGGAGGCGCGGATCGGGCTTTCGGCGCACGACGCCTGGCACGCCATGGCGCGGCGGGAGGTTATCCTGACGCGCGCGGCGCGGCGGGACGGGGCGCCGGTCCGACCCTCGCGCTGGCTCGTGAGGCTGGAGAGCCTTCTCGGCGGGGTGGGAGAGGGCCGTGGGCTGGCCGAGATCCGCGGCCGTGGCGCGCGGCTCCTGGCCCGGGCCGAGGCGCTCCACCGGCCCGCCGAGGCGCAGGCTCCGGCGCCCCGACCGCGCCCTGTCCCGCCGGCCGAGGCGCGCCCACGGCGCTTGAGCGTGACCGAAATCGAGGGCCTCGTGGCCGACCCCTACGGCGTCTATGTCAAGCGCGTGCTCGGGCTCAAGGCGCTCGACCCCCTCGGCCGCCCGGCGGACGCGCTCGATCGCGGGGAGGCGTTGCACGCGGTCTTCCAGCGGTTCGTGGAGGCGACGGCCGAGACCTGGCCGGGTGAGGCGGCGGCCGCGGCGCGCCTCGCCGAAGCCGCGGAGACCGAGCTTGCCGCCCGCATCCCGTGGCCGGATCTCCGGCGCCTGTGGCGGGGCCGTGTCGCGCGCATCGCGGGCTGGTTCCTCGCGCGCGAGGTGCTCCGTCGGGAGATCGGCGCGCCCCTGGCCCTCGAGCGCAAGGGCCAGATCCGCCTGCCCACCGAGGCCGGCGCGGTGGAGATCGTGGCCCGTGCCGACCGGATCGACCGGCTGGCCAACGGCGCCGCGATCTACGACTACAAGGCTGGCAGCCCGCCCAGCGACCGGCAGATCAAAGCGGGGCGCAACCAGCAGCTCCTCATCCAGGCGGCGATGCTGGCGCGGGGCGGCTTCGACGACCTGCCCCCACTGGCGCCGCAGAAGGGGGCGTATATCGGCCTCTCGGGGCAGGAACGCGGGGTCACCGTCTCCACCGAGGCCGCCGAGGCGCATATGGCACGGGTGGCCGACCTGGTGGCCCATTTCCTCGGGGGGGCACCCTTCCTCGCTCGGGCCCGGCCCGACCTCGCCTATGACGCTGCCGATACGGATCACCTCGCGCGCCGCGCGGAATGGGACCCGAGCGCGTGAGCCGTCTCCGCCCCACGACGGCGCAGATCCGGGCCGCGGACCCCGCCCACTCGGCCTGGGTGGGGGCCAATGCGGGCTCGGGCAAGACCAGGGTGCTGACCCAGCGGGTGGCGCGCCTCCTCCTCGCGGGGTGGGCGCCCGAGACGATCCTTTGCCTCACCTACACCAAGGCCGCGGCGGTGGAGATGCAGGAGCGGCTCTTCGCGACCCTGGGCGGGTGGGCGATGGCACCCGATGCCGCGCTCGCCGCGGATCTCGCGGCCCTCGAGGGGGCTGCGTCGCCGGATCCCGACCCGGCGCGGCTCGCCCGGGCCCGCCGCCTCTTCGCCGCCGCGCTCGAGACCCCCGGAGGGCTCAAGATCCAGACGATCCATGCCTTCTGCGCCCGTCTCCTCCGCCGGTTTCCCTTGGAGGCCGGGGTGTCGCCGAGCTTCCGGGTGCTCGACGAGGCGGAGGCGCGCCGCCTCCTCACCGAGATCCGACGGGACCTCGCGCGGGAGGCGGAAACCGGCGGCTCCACCGCCTTCGACCGGATCGCGGCGCGGGCCTATGACAAGGAGGTGGAGGCGCTCACCCAGGCCGTGCTGACGGAGCGCGCGACCCTCGCCCGGCCGCTCGATCCCGGGCGGCTGGCCCAGGCCTTCGGCGAGGCGGCGGAGGGCCGGCGCGCGGCCGCGGTTCGGGCGCTGGGCGCGCTCGATTGGCCGGCGCTCACCCGGCTTGGGGCGGAGATGGCGCTCACGGGCAGCACGATGGCCACTCCGGGAGCGCGGATCGCCGACGCGGTGGCTCGCGCGGCCACGGATCCGGAGGCCGCTCTCGAGGCTCTCCTCGCCGCCTTCCTCACCAAAGGTCGGCCGCGTGAGCGGCGGCAGTTCCCCACACGGCCCGTGCTCCAACGGATGCCGGAGGCCGATGCGCTGACCGATGCCATGATCGCCTGGGCCGTCGCCGCGCGGGAGGCACTGGCCAAGGCGGAGCTTGCCGAGCGCACGCGCGACCTCTCGGCCTTCGCCGTGGCCCTCCTCCAGCGCTACGAGGCCGCCAAGGCACGGGACGCCACGCTGGACTACACCGATCTCGTGGCCCGCACCGCGGCGCTTCTCGACCGCTCGGAGGACCGGGCCTGGGTTCTCTTCAAGCTCGACCGCGGCATCTCGCACATCCTCGTGGACGAGGCGCAGGACACGGCGCCCGAGCAGTGGCGCGTGGTGATGGCGTTGGCCGACGAGTTTTTGGCCGGCGAGGGGGGCGGGCCCGAGGGGCGCACGCTTTTCGTGGTGGGGGACGAGAAGCAGTCGATCTACTCGTTCCAGGGCGCCGATCCCCGGGTGTTTCAGGAGATGCGCGTCTCCCTTCGCCGGCGGCTCTCGGAGGGGCCCGCCCCCCTGGTCGAGCCCGCGCTCGTGACCTCCTTCCGCTCGGCGCCTGGGATCCTCGCTTTCGTCGACGCTGTGTTCGAGGGGCGGGAGGCGGCGCTCACCGACGGACGGATCGCGCATGAGGCCAGCCGGGCGGGCGACGGCGCGCGGGTGGATCTCTGGCCGCTGGTGGAGCCCGAGCCGGCCGCCGAGGCCCCGGACTGGTGGCGCCCTCAGCCCGTCGACCCCGGGCTCGCGCCCAAGCCGCGGCTGGCCCGTCGCCTCGCCGCCGACCTGGCGCGCATGATCGCGACCGAGCGCCGCCCGAGCCGCGGCGGCGGCCCCGGCGCGCCGATCCGCCCGGGCGACATCCTCGTCCTCGTCCGCCGCCGCGACGCGCTGGCCCGCGAGCTCATCAAGGCGCTCAAATCCGAGGGCGTCCCGGTGGCGGGGGCGGACCGGCTGGCGCTCGCCCAGGGCCTCGCGGTGCAGGATCTAATGGCCCTGATCCGGGTGGCGCTCACCCCGTCGGACGATCTGGCGCTGGCCGGGCTCCTGCGCTCGCCCTTTGTGGACCTGGACGAGGCGGCGCTTTTCGATCTTGCGCATGGCCGGCCGGGCACCCTCCTCGCCGCCCTCGCGTCATCCGAGCATCGAGAGGCCGCCGCTCTGGTCGCGGACATGGCGGCCCGGGCGGATTTCCTCCGGCCTTACGAGTTTTTGGAGCGGGCGCTCCTCCATCATGGCGGGCGCGGCAAGCTCGTGGCGCGTCTCGGCCCCGAGGCCGAGGACCTGGTGGACGAGCTTCTCGAGCAGGCCCTCGCCTACGAGGCCGAGGCCGTGCCGAGCCTCGCAGGGTTTCTTGCCTGGGTCGAGACCGGGGAGCGCGTGGTGAAGCGGGAGATGGAGGCGGCGGGCGATGCGGTCCGGGTGATGACGGTGCACGGCGCGAAGGGGCTCGAAGCGCCGGTGGTCGTGCTGGCCGACACGGTCGCGCAGGCGAGCTCGGTTCGCCGGGTGGCGGTGGATGCGGAGACGGGACTCGCGCTCTGGCTCCCGCGGAGCGAGCAGGAGGGGGAGCGGGCGGCGAAGCTGAAGGAGCAGATGGAGGCCCGGGCTGCGGAGGAGCGCCAGCGCCTCCTCTATGTGGCGCTCACCCGGGCGGAGGACGTGCTCATTCTCTGCGGCGCCGGCGATGCGCGGAAGGTGGAGAAGGATTGGTACGGCCAGCTCTCGGCTGCGATGGATCGGCTGGGCGCGCGGGAGGTGCCGCGCCCGGACGGACCGATCCGGCGGCTGGGGGAGGAGCCTGAACCCTCAATGGCCGCGTCGGAGGCGCGGCCCGCAACCCCTGCGCCGCCCGACGCCCCCGGGCGCTCGCCGCCCGAGGCCCGGCCGCGGCGCCTTGCCCCTTCCGGCCTCGGCGCCTTGCTGGACGGGGCAAAGGCGGCCCCCAAAGGCCGAGACCGGAGGGAGGCGATCGCCCACGGCCTCGCCGTCCATCGCCTGCTCGAGACCGGTGCGCCGGCCGAGGCCGATCTCGCGCGCGATGCGCCGGAGCTCGATCCCGAGGCGCGGGAGGCGGCGCTCCGAGAGGCTCGGGCGGTTCTCGCCGCGCCGTGGGCCGCGGAGATTTTTGGGCCGGACAGCATGGCCGAAGCCCCGCTCGCCCTGGCGCTTCCGGAGATCGCCGAGCGCCCGATGCTCGGCCGGATCGACCGCCTCGTCGTCACGCCGGCTCGGGTGCTCGTGGTGGACATCAAGACCGACCGGCGGATGCCCGCCCGGGCCGACGACGCGGACTTGGCCGATCTCGCGCAGCTCGCGGCCTATCGCGCGGCGCTCGCGCAGATCTGGACGGACCGACCGGTGGAGGGTGCGCTCCTCTACTCCGCCGGGCCCCGTCTGCTCCATGTGGCGGGCGACTGTCTCGACGCGCTCCTCCTGCGGCTCGCCGCCGCCTCCGGGCGGACGGCTTGAACTGCGCCGGGCGGCGCCATACCTTGGCAGCCTCGGCAAAGGTCGAGCGCCGGCCGGGCCGGCGAGCCCATCTGAGGAGACGGAATCCATGGCGACGATCCCTGTGACCGATGCAAGCTTCGAGACGGATGTGCTCGGGTCCGACAAGCCTGTGGTGGTCGATTTCTGGGCGGAGTGGTGCGGGCCGTGCAAGCAGATCGGCCCGGCGCTGGAGGAACTCTCCGAGGAAATGGGCGAGCGCGTGCGCATCGCCAAGGTGAACATCGACGACAATCCGGCGGCGCCCTCGAAATACGGGGTGCGCGGCATCCCGACGCTCCTCATCTTCAAGGGCGGCGAGCTCGTCGACCGAAAGGTGGGCGCGGACAGCAAGACCGGCATCTCGAGCTGGATCGAGCAGGCGATCTGAGGCGCGCGCCTCAGCCGTTCTCGCGGAGGACGGCCCCTGCGAGGTAGAGCGATCCGCAGATCATGATCCGGGCCGGGCCCTCGCCGGCGATGGAAGCGAGGGCCGCCTTCGGGCTGTCCGCAACCGTCGCGTGAAGGGCCGTCGCGCGCGCCACCTCGGCGAGCCGCTCCGGCGGCAGAGCGGCGGGAGTGTCGGGCACCGGCACCGCAACGAGACCCGTGACCAGCGGGGCGAGCGGCGCGAGGAACGCACCCACCGCCTTGGTCTCCAGCATCCCGACCACCAGCCACAGCGGCCGGGTTGGCGAAAGGCCTGCGAGGTGTTTGGCCAACGCTTGCCCCGCTGCGGGATTGTGGCCCCCATCAAGCCACAGCTCAGAGCCCGCGGGCAGGATCTGCGCCAGCGGCCCTCTTGTGAGGCGCTGCATCCGCGCTGGCCATATGGCCTTGGCGAGCGCCTGGGCCGGGTCGCCGACACCCAACTCAAAGACGGCCGCGAGGGCGATCCCCGCATTTTCCACCTGATGGGCGCCGGGGAGGGAGGGCAGCGGCAGCCGTTCGGTCCGCCCTCCCATTTCGAAGACGATCGCGTCGCCCGCGCGCCTTATGGACCAATCCCGCTCCCAGACGCGAAGCGGCGCGCCCACGGCCTCGGCTCGCGCGCGGATCGCCGCCTCCGCTTCCGGGTCCTGACGGCCCAGGATGGCCGGCACCCCGGGCTTGAGGATCCCGGCCTTCTCCCCCGCGATCTCGGTCAGCGTGTCGCCCAAATACTGCTGATGATCGTAGGAGACGGGCGTAATCACCGTGAGGGCCGGGCGCTCCACCACATTGGTGGCGTCGAGGCGGCCGCCGAGCCCGACCTCGAGGAGGAGCCAGTCTGCCCGCTCCCGCGCGAAGGCGAGGAAGGCGGCGGCGGTCGTGATCTCGAAGAAGGTGATCGGCGCGCCCGCATTGGCCGCTTCGCACTCGGCGAGGAGGGCGGCGAGATCGGGCTCGGGTATGAGGCCGTCGGCCAGGCGGATTCGCTCGTGAAAGCGCACGAGATGGGGCGAGGTGTAGGCCTGCACCCGCGCCCCGCCCCCTTCGAGGCCGGCGCGCAGCATCGCGGTGACGGAGCCTTTGCCGTTGGTGCCCGCGATGTGGACGACCGGTGCCACCGCCCGCTCCGGGTGATCGAGCGCCGCCAGCAGCCGCTCCACCCGGTCGAGGGAGAGGTCGATCACCTTGGGGTGGAGGTCGAGGAGGCGCGCGAGGATGGCGTCGCTCTCGGGCGCTCTCATGTCTCGGACGGCGCCTCTGTGGCGGCGTCCTCGCCGGGCACGGCCGCAATCTCGCCCATCACCATGGGCGGCTTGCCGAGAAGGAGGTGGAGGAGACGCCCGAGCTCTTCGCGGAGGCGCGGCCGCGGCACCACGCGGTCGATCATCCCGTGGTCGAGGAGGTATTCCGAGCGCTGGAAGCCTTCGGGCAGCGTCTCGCGGATGGTCTGCTCGATCACCCGCGGGCCGGCGAAGCAGATGAGCGCGTCGGGCTCCGCCAGATGCACATCGCCCAGCATGGCAAACGAGGCCGTGACGCCCCCGGTGGTCGGATGGGTCAGCACCACCACATAGGGCAGGCTCGCCTCCTTCACCCGATCGACCGCGACGGTGGTGCGGGGCATCTGCATGAGGCTGAGGATCCCCTCCTGCATCCGCGCCCCGCCCGCGGCGGTGAAGACGACGAGCGGGCGCCCCCGCTCCACCGCGGCGTCGGCGGCGGCCAGCATCGCGTTGCCGACCGAGAGGCCCATGGAGCCCGCCATGAAGGAGAAGTCCTGCGCCGCGGCCACGATCTCGAGTCCGTAAAGCGGCCCGGTGGCGACCAGCATCGCCTCGCTCTCTCCGGTGCGGCGCCGGGCCTCGCGCAGACGGTCGGTGTAGCGCTTCTCGTCCCGAAATCCGAGGGGGTCGGCCAGGGGCTCGGGCACCTTCACCTCGGTGAAGATCCCGCCGTCGAACAGCGCGCGGAACCGGGCGCGCGGCGTGATCGACATGTGGTGGCCGCAGCTCGTGCACACATTGAGATTGTCCGCCAGCTCGCGGTGGAAGATCATCTGCCCGCAGGCGTCGCATTTAGCCCAGAGATTCTCGGGCATCTCCCGGCGCTGGAAGAAGCTCTTGATCTTGGGCGGAACGAAGTCGGTGATCCAGTTCATGCGGCACGGCCCTGGCCAGAGGTTCGGCCTCACATAGCGGCGCGCCGGGCGCTCTGCAATCCGCCCTCAGCCCTGGGGGCGCAGGCGGCACGCCAGGACGAGGGGGTCGTCCTCCTCGCCGTCGAGCGCCCAGGCCCCCCTTGACGAGCCCCAAGCGGTCGGAGAGCCGGGTTGCGGGAATGGTGGCCGGGTGCAGGGTGAGCTCCACCTGGCGCAAGCCGAGCGCCCAGGGCTCGAGGGGCAGGATGTCGCACGACCCCGCCCGCCACGGCCGCGGCGATCTGGCGACGGACCCCCTCCAGCACCGCCTTCTGCGGCGGCGCCTCGACCGCGGCGAGCCGGCACCGCTCCCAGGCGACGGCGTCGATTTCCTCGGAGAGCGGCCGGACCCGAACGGCTTTCGGCCCGGTCAGGCGCAGGCCGCGCTGTAGTCGGCGTCGCTCACCGGCTCGAGCCAGGTCGCCGCCGCGCCCCCCTCCGCGTGCTGCAGCGCGATGTGCGTCATCGCACGGGTCGCAACGGCGCCGTGCCAGTGCTCCTCGCCGGGCGGGATCCACACGGTGTCGCCCTCCCGGATCTCCCGCGCAGGGCCGCCGCGCGCCTGCACGAGGCCGACACCGGACAGGACATAGAGCGTCTGGCCGAGTGGGTGGGTGTGCCAGTTCGTCCGCGCGCCGGGGGCGAAGCTCACCTTCAGCGCGTGAAGCGAAGGCGCGGTCGGGGTCTCGGCGATGGGCTCCTGCCACACCTCGCCAACGAAATAGTCGGGGTTCGCGCGCCGCGTGCCCACGCGGCCGCTCGGGGTGATCTCCATATCCGGTCTCCCTCTCCGCTCACGGGACGGCTTGTGATGCCCGCGGTCCTCGCGCACTCTCGACACACGGCACGGCTGAGCACGGGAAGCGCGCCATGAACGCGGCACATATCATGACCTGGATCGACGGGCGGTGGCATATCGGCAACATCCCGATCCTGGGCGCCGCGGACCATGCGACCTGGCTCGGCTCCCTCGTCTTCGACGGCGCCCGGGCCTTCGACCGTGCGACCCCGGACCTCGACCGCCATTGCGCGCGCACCAACCAGTCGGCCCGGCGCATGGGGCTCGAGCCGCAGCTCTCCGACGGCGAGCTCACGGAAATCGCGCTCGAGGGCGTGGCGGCCTTCGCGCCGGGGGCCGAGCTCTACATCCGCCCCATGATCTGGGCCCGCGGCGGCTGCAGCGCGATGATCGTGCCCGACGCGGAGACGACGCAGACCGCCGTGTGCATCGAGGAGCGGCCTATGCCGCCAGGCCCCGTCGGCATCTCCCTCACGCGCACGCGGTTCCGCCGGCCGACGATCGAGTGCATGCCCACCGATGTGAAGGCCGGCTGCCTCTACCCCAACAACGCGCGGATGTTGCGCGAGGCCCGGGCCCGAGGCTTCGACAACGCGCTTGTGCTCGACGCGCTCGGCAATGTGGCGGAAACCGCAAGCGCCAACATCTTCCTGGTGCGCGACGGAGAGGTCTTCACCCCCGTTCCCACGGGCTGTTTCCTGGCGGGCATCACGCGGGAGCGGGTGATCGGGCTCCTGCGCGCCGAGGGGGTGGTGGTGCACGAGGTCTCGCTCACGCCCGCGGATGTCGAGTGCGCGGACGAGGTGTTCACCACGGGGAACGCCAACAAGGTCGTGCCGGTCACCCGGCTCGAGGATCGCGCGCTGCCCTACGGGCCGGTCTCCCGCCGCGCGCGCGAGCTCTATTGGGATTTCGCGCGCACCACGGTTCCTGACTGAGCCGTCAGCCGTCAGCCGTCAGCCGTCAGCCGCCCGGCGCCTTGCCGGCCGCAATCTGATCGGCGAAGCCATGGTTCACGTCGCGATGGGCCGCCTCGTCGGCCCGCACGGCGATCACGACCTCGCGAAGGCGCGCATCCGGCGCGAGCTTCCAGTAGTCGATGGCGAGCTGGGGGGCCGGCACGTTCTCCTGCGTGCCCGCGTCGATCTCGGCCAGATACTGCGTGTAGCTCACCACCGCCTCCTCCTCGAGATAGCCGACCACGCGGTGGGCGGTGCGCGGCGCGAAGAGATAGAGGAAGAAGTAGGCGTTGAAGAAGATCGCCTGGCCAATGAGGATCAGCGCGCGTTCGAACACGCTGGGCTTGGCGATCTTGATGAACGTCATGAGGTGCATCCGCTCGTTCTCCGCCTCCTCGAGCAGCTCGCGGATCCAGCCCTGATCCTCGCGGATGTGGCGAATGGCCTTCAAATGCTGGAGCATCCCGCCCACCATGCCGGGCACGGCGGCCACCGTCTCCAGCACCACCGCCCGATGGCCGTAGCGCTTGGCGAAGAACGCGTCGGCGAACACCCGCATGAACTTGACGAGCCGGAGCGCGATCCGGTCGTGGATGTCCTTCGGGGCCCTGTGCACCTCGAGCTGGATCTCGCCCTGACGTTCGCTGTCGAACATCGCCGTTGGTCTCCTCTTTATCCGACTGTTTCGGTGAGAGATATTGGCCGCCCGGCGCCGGCGACAACGGACCTGCGGCAACGAGGTCCGCGGACCTAGTAGATGGTGCGCCGCATCCGCTCGGGATATGCGGCGTCGTAGGCCGCGCCGTCGACCGCGCCGCGGCTCATCCGCTCGAGCATGAGGCCCGTGGAGGGGAGCGCCGTGCGCGGGATCTGCGCCTCCGCCTCCCAAAGCCGCGCGCGGCGGAGCGCCTTCTGGCACTGGAAGAAGACCCGCTCCACCGTCACGAGGAGCACGGTGGCCGGTGGCTTTCCGTCCATCGCATGGGCCTCCAGGAGATCCGGCGCGACGGAGATGCGCGCGCGTCCGCGCACCCGGATGGTCTCGCCGATGCCGGGGATCAGGAACAGCAGCGAGACCCTCGGGTCAACCAGGATGTTGCGGAGCGAATCGATCCGGTTGTTCCCCCGCCGATCCGGAAGGGCGAGGGCCCGCGGCGCCAGCACATGGGCGACCGGGGCGGGATCTCCCCTGGGCGAGACATCGAGGCCGTGGGCGCCCGCGGTCGCCAACACCACGAAGGGGGTGGCCTCGATGAAGGCGCGGTAGTCGTCGGAGATGTGGTCGAGCTCTTTGACGAGCGAGGTGGTTCCGGGCCGAGCGTAGAGCGCCTCGAGCTCGGCGAGGGAGGTCACCTCATCGGCCATGGACCGCCTCGGCCAGGCTCGCGACGAAGGCCAGCACCTCCGCCGCGGGCTCGCCCCGCCCGATGCGCTCGACGATGGCGGAGCCCACCACGACGCCGTCGGCCACCCGGGCGATCTCGGCTGCGCGCTCGGGCGTCTTGACGCCAAATCCCACGCAGACCGGCAGGCCGGCCGCCTCGCGGATCCGCGTGACCTCCGGCGCCACCGCCCCGGCCTCCGCCGCCGCGGCGCCGGTGATCCCGGTGATCGAGACGTAGTAGACAAAGCCCGATGTGTTCGCGAGGACGGCGGGCAGACGCGCGGCGTCGGTCGTCGGCGTCGCGAGGCGGATGAAGTCGATGCCCTCGGCCCGAGCGGGGAGGCAGAGCTCCGCGTCCTCCTCGGGCGGCAGGTCGACGACGATGAGCCCGTCCACACCGGCCTCCCGGGCCTCGCCGAGGAACGCCGGAACCCCCATCGAGTAGATCGGGTTGTAGTAACCCATGAGCACGATCGGTGTCGTCGTGTCTCGGGTTCGGAACTCGCGCACCATCTGGAGCGTGCCGCGAAGGGTCTGCCCGCCGGCAAGCGCGCGCTGGCCGGCAAGCTGGATGGCGGGCCCGTCCGCCATCGGGTCGGTGAAGGGGATGCCGAGCTCGATCACATCAACCCCCGCCGCGGGCAGCTCGGCCAAAAGGGCGGCGGACGCCGCCGGATCGGGATCGCCCGCCATCACATAGGCGACGAAGGCGGCGTGGCCGCGGGCCTTGAGCTCGGCCATTCGGGTCTCGATCCGCGACATGGGTGATGGGCCCCGTCAGTCGTCCTTGCGGAAGTACTTCTTGTCCCGCGGCTTGCCGTCCCAGCCCT
The DNA here is from genome assembly GCA_964467005.1 of uncultured Limibaculum sp. GTDB lineage: Bacteria > Pseudomonadota > Alphaproteobacteria > Rhodobacterales > Rhodobacteraceae > Thermohalobaculum. The sequence continues at coordinate 32,307 of CAYXPI010000011.1, forward strand.
GCTTGCGGGGCGGGCGGTCGTCGCGGGGGCCGCCGCGGGGGTCGTCCCGGTCGCGATAGCCGGTGTTGCCGCCCCGGGGGCCCCGCCCGTCGCGCCCGTCGCGGTCGTCGCGCTGGCCGAAGCGCCCATGGCCGCCATGCGCGGGCCCGTGGCCGCGCTCGCTCCGGTCTTCGGCCTTGGCGAGAAGCTGAGGCGCGAAGCTGTCCCGCCCGATCGTGCCGTCATTGCACCACACGGTCGAGACGGTGCCGTCCGTGCCCACGGTCTCCACCACCATCCGCATCGAGCCGGATTTGAGGATCACGAGATCCCCCACAGAATAGGTCATTGGCGCCTCGCCTTGCATCGCCGGGGGGTAACCCGCCGGACATTTCCATCGTCCCGAGCCATCGGGAGCGTGGGCTATACTCTGGGCGGGGCCGGCTGTCTACCGCTTCCGACGGCCGTCTGGGGGCGAGGCAAGCCACGGTGCCGAGTTGAACGCCGTCTTGATGTCGGGGGTATGGGCTTCGGCGATGTGCCACAGCGTGCCGCCGGGGTTCCAGAGATCGAGGATGCGCCAGCCCCAGGGTTCGACCATGGGCTCGGCCACATCCATTCCGGGATAGCGCGCAGGCAGCTCCAGCGCGTCGAGTTGCAGCGTCCGGTCGTCCACAGAGCGCACCCAAAGATGCGTCGTGCCCGCATGTTTGGGGTCGTGGCCGAAACGCGCGGCCAAAAGGAAGCGTCCCGCGCCCGTGTCGAGTTCTGCGGCGCCTCCACCCTGCCAAAGGAGGGTGAAGCCGATCTCTTAATAGAAATCCAGAGCCGTTTCGAAGGTCTCGGGGTCGTAGCCCAGAAACGACCGAACGTCGCGGATCTCGGGCGGGATCGCGGGCGGTGTCATGCGCCGCGCCAAGCCCTAAGGCGTGGGATCACTTCCGTCCGCGATCCCGGGCCGTCGGGTCGGAGATGCGCTGCACGGCCTCCACCCGGGTTTGGCCAACCGTCAGATAATACTCCTCCAGCCGGTGGCCCAGCTGCAGGCTGAACCGACGCACCCACAGGCTGCGCTCGGCAATCTCGTCCTCATACGTCTCGTAAGCCATAACGGTCACCCCAAATTTCCCCCGTGTGGTTAAAGTCGACTTAGAATGCAGCTGAATTGCGGGGCGTTTTGGGCGATACGAAGGCCGGTTCCGGCCCCCGGAAGATCGGCGCACCGTCGCGACGGCGGCGATGCGTGTGTCGCCGCGCCCGCACAGGTTCGTCATGAGGAGGTGGTCCGCCGGCAGCCTGGGCCTGGACCAGATCCGGCGGCATCGCGCGCTCTCTTCGGTCGAAGGGCGCATGGGGCATGCCGGGATCGGAGCGCCGGCTCTGGCTGGCCCCTCTGCAAGCGCGGCGCTTTCAGCCGGACCGAGAAACTCGATTGCGTTGACTAGGGCGACCCCGGCGGTCCGCGGGCGGTGCCGGCATCAGGTGTCGTCCGGGAGATGCCCGCCCTTGCGCAACACCTTCTCCGCCTGCGCCATCCAAAGCCGCACGACCGCCGCCGCGATCCGCTCGAACCACAGCGGCGCCCACCGGTCCCGCTCGGTCGCGAGGGCCTCGGTCGGTGCCGTCTCCGTCTGGTAGGTTTGGTACGCCATCGAACTCGCCACCACGCTCGCTCTCACCGCCCTCACCGCGCCATGAGATTGCCGCGGGACAGGGGCGGGAGATGGCCAAACTTGGACATAGCCTCCGGCAGGTCTCGGCGCCCGGGCCGAAACTTTCACCCTGCGGTCGGCACTCAGGCTTGTGGGAATTTATCCCACAAACCGGCAGGGCAGGACACCGACATGTTCGGCATCGCCCCGCCCGCCGACGGAGGCCAGGGCTCCCGCGGCGCGTCCCGCGAGCGGTCAGAGCGCCTCGTCGAGGGCCTCGGCCACGGTGAAGATGTCCTTGTCGCCGCGGCCGCACATGTTCATCACCA
>CAYXPI010000012.1:0-33717 GCA_964467005.1 uncultured Limibaculum sp.
GGAGTCGATCGACGCCGCGGCCTCCTATGTGCGGGCCCGGGCGACCGATTTCGGCGTGAAGCCGCCCCGCTTCGAGAAGATGGACATTCATGTGCACGTGCCGGAGGGTGCGACGCCGAAGGATGGCCCCTCCGCCGGCATCGCCATGGTCACCTCCATCGTCTCGGTGCTGACGCAGATCCCGATCCGCAAGGATGTGGCGATGACCGGGGAGGTGACGCTCCGCGGCAATGTGCTGCCCATCGGCGGACTCAAGGAGAAGCTGCTGGCGGCGCTCCGCGGCGGGATCAAGACCGTGCTCATCCCAAAGGACAACGTGAAGGATCTCCGCGAGATCCCGGATGTGGTCACCGAGGGGCTCGAGATCCTGCCCGTGGAGACGGTGCAGGAGGTGCTGTCCGCCGCCCTTGTGCGCCAGCCCGAGCCCATCGATTGGGATTGGGATGCGGAGCTTGCCGACGCCCCCGCCGCGGCCGAGGAGGATGGCGGGCCCGCGGCCTCCCTCGCGCACTGACATGGCTCTCGAGCGCCCGGCATCGCGCCGGGCGCCTTGACGCCTCGACGCCCGCTTGCCATCACGCAAGCGCCGGGCGGTTAGCTCAGCTGGTAGAGCGCCTCGTTTACACCGAGGATGTCGGGAGTTCGAGCCTCTCACCGCCCACCACCCTGGCGAAACCACGCCTGCCCCGGCCATCGCACGCGGCATCCGACCGAGCGGCCGGGTCGACCCCCGGCGCCGTTGAAGAAACATGGAAATTCGCTAAACTTCGTTCGCCGGGCGGTTGGCCACCGCCGCCCGAGCGCGTTCCGAGCAAAGGACAGATCCATGCCAGCCCGCGTCCCCCCGCGCCGACGTTTGGCGCTCACCACCGCGCTCGCGCTCCTCGCCTTCGCCGGGGCCGAGACCGCCGAGGCGCAGGGTCTCCTCGGGAGGATCGATCGGGGGCCGACGGCCGCGGAGCCTGAGGCCGCCGAGCCCGCGCCACCGGCGGATCCCTATGGCGACCAGGACGACACGCTGTACGAGACCATCCGGGGCTCGAGCGACCGGGAGAGCTACCGGCGCTTCGTCACCCTCTTTCCCGAAAGCCCGTTCGTGGCCGAGGCCGAGGCGGCGCTCGCGCGGCTGGACGCGGAGGCGAACGAGCGCGCCGGGCTTCTCTGCGACGGGCGCTGGCCGGCGCTCGAGGAAAGCTGCGATCCGGGCGAGCTCGAGGGCTTCGTCGCGGCCTGCCCGGAGAGCCCCTTCGTGCGGCGCGCCAAGCTGCGGCTGAAGGGCATCCGCATCGGCATGCATTGCAAGGGCGTGACGGTCGCGGACGCTCCGGCTCCGGCTGCGGAAGTGGAAGAGGCGACGACGGCGCCCCCGGCCGCCGCATCCGCGCTCGAGGCGGAGACGCCCGCTGCGCCCGTCGCCGAGGCGCCCGAGGCCACGGATCTCGGCATTGCGGTCACGCCCGCGAGCGGCACGGTCTACGCTCGGAGCGCGAGCAATGTGCGGGTGGGCCCGGGCACGGAGTTTGAGCGCCGCGGGACGATCCCGGCCGGCACGCGCATCACCCTGACGGGCGAGGCCGCCAACGGCTGGAAGCGCTTCGAATATCAGGGCGCGCCGGCCTTCATCGCCGGCCAGCTCGTGCAGACCGCGCCGGTCGCCTCCCAGGCGGCGCGGCGCCCGGCCTCTGCGACATCTGCCGGACCGGACGGCGGCGACCCCTCGCCCTATCAGTATCGCCGCCCTGCCCAGGCAGACGCGCCGCCGCCGGAGCGGTCCTCCGGCTCCGGCTTCAGCTTCCGCAATTTCCTAGAAGGCAGCAGCGACTTCCAGCCCTTCGGCGTAGAGCGGGACTGACTGTCGGACAACGGGGCGGGCTCAACGCCCGCCACCACCACCGCCGCCGCCACCGCCGCCACGATCGCCATGCCCGAAGGGCGTGAAGTCGTCGTCGATCCCGTCGTCGACCTCCTCCTCGCGCGGCACTGGAACCACGGCCCCGATACCGGCGAGGCCCGCCTCGGACGGCCGCGCGGCGCCGGCCGACGGCGCCCGTCGCGGCGCCGGGGGGTAGGTCGCGCTCAGAAAGCTCCCCGAGATGTAGGCGGTGGTCCCGTTGTAGCGCACCTGCTGCCAATCCGAATTGGCGACGAGGCCGATCACCGTCACCTCGGTCCGCGGAGGGAGGGAGGTGAGCAGCGTGTTGGACGCAACCCAAGGGCGGCTTCGGAGATTGACCGTCCGCGTCGTCCAGTTCCGCTGGGGGGCAATGTTGGTCACCTGCACCGACCGCTCGGGAGGCGGCGCCTGAGGCACGGTGTCGGGACCCGCCGTGCGATCCGGCCGGGGGGCGAGGGCCGGCTGCGGCACCGGCTCGATCGCCGGCGCGGGCCGGCGCGCGTCCAGCCGCGCGAGCTCGGGCTCCCGGGCCTCGGCCTCTTCCAGTTCCACCCGCCCGTCGTCCCGCGGATCGTCGATAAGCGCCTTCGCGAGACCGATCGTGTGGCTCACATGGGCGCCCGGCAGGCCGTCCCGTGCCCGCGCGCGCTCGACCCCGCGGAGGGAGATCTTGAGGCCCTGGCCGTGCAGCCCGCCGGCCCCGCGCGCCGACTCCTCGACGGCCGCCACGAGCGTTCCGAAACGCGCCGCGCTCTGCACCTCCCGCGTCATGCCATCGGCGCTTCGCATCCGGCCATAGGCGTCGCGCGCGGCCTCGTAGCGCCCGTCGCGGATGGCGGCGTAGGCAGCGGCCAGCGCATCCATCTCCGCCTTGCTGGGCATGGTGGCCGCGGATGCGGGGCCATGAAGCGCCGCAGCGAGCGCGGCCCCTCCAAGCGCGAACAGGACACGCATCACCCTCTCCCCCTTCAGCACTGACATCGGCCCGCCGCGCTCACCGGCAGTGGGCCCCGCTCATCAACCGAAACACCTGGCCGGGCAGGGCCGCGAACTCGTGCACGCAGCGGGTCGTCCCGCTGGTCAGCGGATCGCCCTCCAACACGCTGCTCGACATGTAATTGGGGTACTGCCGGCAGACCTCCCCGGTGAGCTCGCGATACGCGGCGGGGATGTAGTCGCTTGCCGAGAGGCGGAGCCCGGCGGAGAGCGCGGCCGGGTTGGCCACGCAAAGCGTCTGCCCGGTCTCCGCGCTCTTCCAGGCCGCGTAGCGCTTGGCGAGCCAGAGCGGCACGTCCTCCGCCGCGCCGTCGAAGCCGCGGCGAAGCGCTTCGGCCGCCGTCAGCACCGAGGGGGTTCGGGGGGCGGCCTCGTTGACATACGCCATGAGCGCGTCGAACGGAACGGGCTCGGACTGGATGCACCGTCCGTCGTCGAGGCAGGCGAAGCCCTCGAGCGCCGCCGCGGCGGGCGCCGAACTCGGTATTGGCTCGGGTATTGGCCCAGATGCAGGCCCCGGCTCGGGCCGCGTCGTCGGCTCGGCGGGATCGGGTTCGGGGGTGACCGGGGCAAATCCGCCGTCAGTGCCGATCTCGGGGTTGAAGAGCGTTTGGAAGAGCCCGCCCTCCTGCGAGGTCTCAGGCTCGGTGGCGGGCTCTTCGGCCGCCGGCTCCGGCTCCGGCGCCGGCAGCATCGCGACCTCCTCCGGCTCCGGCGACTCCCGCAGCGCGCGCGCGAGCTTGCGGCTTGCGAGCGACGCGTAGCGCCCGTCCGGATAGCGGCTGAGATAGTCGGCGAAGTCCCGCGGATCCGAGCTGTCGGCGATTGCGAGCCAGAAGGCGACCTCGGCCATGCCCGCCGCGTCTCCGGACGTGGAGGCGACGGCCGGCTCGGGCTCCGGCGCCGTGAAGAAGAAATCCTCCGAGGTGAGCGAGCCGTAATAGGCCGGCTCCTGACGCCCGTTGGTCTCGATCATCACGTCGTCGCGCACCCGGCGGAAGAGCTTGCCGATCTCGAGACCAGGCTCCACCAGGGCGGCCTTGAGTGCGGCGGCGTAGGGAGAGTTGCGGCCGTCTCCATCCTCGGCCACGGTCCCGGGCTTGGCCGAGAAGGCGACGAGCCGGTTCTTGCCGCGCGGCTCCACCTGGTTGAGGCCGCGGGAGATCGACCGGGTGCCGGTGTCCATCCGGTCGATGAACGGGTTGTTCCGGCAGGCGTCGACGATGACAAGGCTGAGGGTGCGCGCGGGCTCTGTGGCGCGCTGCATGAGCTCGAGCTGCATCGCCTGGAAGTCCACGTCGAGCGGGTCGGCCAGCGCCGCGTCGACCGGCAGGAGGTAGTTTCGGCGGTCGACCTCGATCCCGTGGCCCGCGAAATAGATCACCGCGACATCAGCCCGGGCGGCCTTGGCCCCGAAGGCGGACAGGGCCCGGCGCATCGAGTCGAAATCCAAATCCATCTTGAGGTCGACCTCGAAGCCCGTGGTCTCGAGGGCCGCGGCGATGTCGGTCGCGTCGTTGGCCGGATTGTCGAGCCGCGGCACCTGGGTGTAGGCCGAATTGCCGATGACGAGCGCCACCCGCTCCGCCGCGCGCGCGACCGGCGTGAGGAGAAGGAGGATGAGCGCGGTGCACAAGACCCTGGTCAACACGGGCGGTGGTCCTCTCTTGCGGCCCCAAAACTATACGCGATGCGGCCTTCGATGCCTAGCGGCAGCCCCGAGACGAGCTAGCGCAGGAGCGTCTCCACCGGGAGCCGGCGCGAGATGCCGAAGAGCCGCGCTTGCACCAGCAATAGAACGGCCGAGGCGGATATCGCGAGCCCGCCAACCAGCGCCACCGAACCCGGGCCGAGCGGAAGCGGATTGAGGGCCACGCCATCCGAGATCACGGGATAACGCGCGGCGAGGTCGCCGGCCTGGATCTCGAGGAGCGCGTGGACGCCGGCGAAGACCGCGACGGCGAGGGCCAGGGCGAGCGTCGCCGCGAAGACCCCCTGTGCGACGACCATGAGGCGGATTTGCCCCCAGGTGGCGCCGTTGCAGAGGAGCATGGCGTAGCGCAGGCGCCGGTGGCCGAGGATCGTGCCGATCTGCACCCAGAGAATCACGAGGAGAAGACCGAAGAGACCGAGGCCGATGGGCCCGCGGAGCTGCTCGATGAGGTCGGTGAGGAAGTTGTAGCGGGTGAGCGCGTCCTCGTAGACCTCGTCGATGCGGAGCCGCGGGTCCGGCTCGGCCTCGGCAGCATCCACCTCGGGGTCGAGGCAGAGGGGCCGGCGCGCCTCGGGCGGCGGCAGCCCGTCGACGGGGCGGCAGAGGACGAAATCGAGGAGCCGGCCGATCTCGAGCCGTGACGCCGCGTAGAGGAAGGCCTCCTCGAACCCCGTGTCCCGTTCGGCGAGGGGCAGCGCAACGAGGCACTGCCCGCCCTCGTCCTGGGTCTCCCCCCGGGCGCGACGATCCGGCGGCACGGCGTCGCAGGGCAAGAGAAGGCGCCCCGCCTCGATCCGCACGGGACGGGTGCTGTCGACCACCACGCCGGGATCGGCCGCCGAGACCGGGAGCCCCGCCTCGGCCGCCATGGCGAGCACGCGCCCCTCCGGCAGGCCGGGATCGCAGCGGCGTCCCGGGGCGAAGGCCGCGCGCTCGTCCTCGGTGCCGAAAGTGACCTGCATGCGCGTGGGCCGGGCCCGAAGGGTGCCGCCGAGCGCCTCCGCCAGCTCCGCAAACCCGGCCCGAAGCGCGCGCCGATCGGTCCCGAAGGCCAGCGCCTCGGATCTGAGCGTGAGGATCCGCCGCCCGAGCCCCGGCCCACCCTCCGGGAAGAGGCAGAGCGTGGCGGGGTTTCGCGCCGCCTCGTCGATCAGGTGCCAGAGATCGAGGGGGGCGACATAGGCGATCTGTTCGGCCCCGATGGTGATGTGGGGCGCCCAGGTGACCTCGAAGGGCGCGAGCTCGCCCTTGTGCACCCGCATCTCGAGCCAGAGGCGGGGGAGCTCGGTGATCCGCGCGGGGTCGTCGGGGATGGCGGCGAGCTCGGCCTCCGGCACCCGGCCGTCGAGGGCGGCGCGGTAGGCGGAAAGGTCGAAATACCGGGCGAAGGTGGTGGCGTTGAGCACGATGGGCCAGGGGCCCTCCGCCGCCGGGGCCGGACCGGGCCAGAGCGGGCCCCCGGTGTCGACGGCGAGGCCCGCGAAGCGCGGCAGGCCGCGGGTGTCCATCGCCCGGCCGCCCCGCCAGATGCCCGAGGAGGGAAGCCGCAGCTTTGCCGCCGTGCGGAACCGGCGATAGGGCTCCATCCCAAAGCCCGCCTCGCGCACGCTGGCCACCAGATCGGCGTCGATGTTGCCCGCATAGGTGCCGCGGAGCGAGTTCGGCAGCACCCATACGGGCACGCCGTGCCCCTCCTCATAGCCGAGGAAGGCGTTGACCGACTGTTCGAGGATGCCCTCCCGCGCGGCCAGGATCACGAGGCCGTGGAGCTGAAGGCCCGCCAGGAGGAGCGTGAACCACATGAGGTCGCGCCCCCCCGGCGCGAAGCGGAGGCGAAAGGCCCGAGCGAACTCGATCCAGGCGAGGCGGAGGGTGCCGATCACGCGGTCGCCTCCTCAGGGGTCCAGGCGCCGGCCTCGAGCCGCTGCCAGGCGCAGCCCTGATCGGCCACCTCCACCCGCCGGTCTGACCCGTTGTCGACCGGGTCGTTCTCGTGGTGGGTGACCCAGACGAGGAGCCGCTGTTCGGGCTCGTGGTCGAGCCACCGGTGGAGGACGCCCATCACCTCGGAGCGTGTCACATGGTCGAGGCTGCCCGTGGGCTCGTCCGCAAAGAGGACGTAAGGGTCGTGGATGAGCGCCTGCATGAGCGCGATCCGCTGCTTCTCGCCGCCGGAGACCTGGGTGTCGAACCGGCCGAGGAGCCGGCGGGCATAGGCCCGATCGGTGCCGAAGACGGAGGCCAGGAGCGCCTCGGCGCGGGAGAGGGCCGCGCGCCGGGGGGTGCCGGTGAGGGTGAGCCGATAGGCAAGGTTCTCACCGATGGTGAGGTGGGGCTGGAGCGTCGCGGTTTGGAACGCGTAGCCGAAATAGCGCTGGCGGAGGCGCACGAGATTGGCCGGCCGCGGGCCCTCCACGCCCCAGGCAAACTCCGCGCCGTCCGGGAACCGCCAGGCGATGCGCCCCGATGCGCCCGAGGGCCAGACGACCCCGGCGAGAAGGTTCATGAGCGTCGACTTGCCGGCCCCCGACGGCCCCATGATCGGCACCCGGTTAGGCAGGCCCGCGCCCGCGCGGATGGCGAAGCGCGGCACCGAGAGGCGGAAGCGGGCCTCCGTCCCGACCCCCCGATCGAGCTCGATCTCCGTCAGCTCCACCCCCCACATCGGTCTGAGGGTCAGGGCAAGAAGCTGCTCGGCACCCAGAAGATCGTCCGATCCCCGAGCACGTGCTTGAAGTCCATGCCGGGCTTCGAGAACTGGCGGTATCCGCGGAGCTTCACGAGCGGCGTGGGGTGCCGCGGGTTGGGGCACACATCCTGCTGCGCAAGCTCAAACTCCGGGATGTCTCCGGCGAAGACACTGTCGAAGATCTCCCGATGCCGCTCGAGCCAGTTGCCGAGGAGGTTGAGCTCGCAGACCGAGATGGTGCCGATCTCCGTCATCACCTGCTCGTCGCTCTCCCGCACGGTCATGAGGTCGGCGAGGGAGTATTGCAGGAGCGGGGTGAGCTGGCCGACCGGCAGGCCGTGGCGCCGCTCGAGGAAGGCGGCGATTGGCTGGCCCACATCCTCGGGCGAGAGCTCCCCGATGCCGCCCTGCACGGCGCGGGTCATCTGCTGGATGATGAGGCTCGAGAGCTTGTCCGGCCCGGTGTTCGACGTGTTGCGGAAAACCTCGAGCATCGAGCGCCATTGGGCGAACTCGTCGTAGGACATCCAGACATCGGTCACCACGTCCTGATCGTCGAGGATGTAGCCCTCGGCGATGGTGTTGTAGACCCGCTCTCGGCAGGCGGGGCCGAGCTCGTCGCAGAGCCGCCGCTCGATCTGGGTGAGGCGGAGGCCCGGCAGGTTCTCGTACTGCTCCTCGTCCTGGAGCTGTGTGATGATGTTGACGAGCGCCTCGCCGCCCTTGAGCTCGGCGATGATCTCGTTGATCGGCTTCTGGTCGCCGAAACCCGAGACCACGGAGAGCACGCGATCCACCAACAGCGCCTGGGCCTGCGGAATGCTCTGGCCCGAGAGCGAGATCACGTGGTCCGACAGCGCCGGCGCCGCGCCGTCGGTCCCGCGGGCGAGATGGGCGAGCACCTGGCCCGCGATCTCCTGCGCCTGGGGCATGAACTTGGCATAGGCCGAGCGATATTGCGGGCCCGACTGCGCCTCCGGAACCTGGAGGAAGAACGGGATGATCGGGTCGACCGTCTCGTCCATGCTGAGCGTGAGGAAGTCCACGACGTCCGCGGTGGTGATCCCGGTGCCGCCCTGGGCCACCTGGCTGTCGGCGCTGTAGCCCGTGTCTCCGATGACGAAGAGCAGCTTCACATGTTCGTCGCAGGTGCTCATGTCGTCGACCGCCTGGTAGAGGCCGAAGAACAGGTTCTCCTCGTGGTCCGGGTCGCGTCCGATGCGCTGGGCCGGGTTCACGCGCGTGGTGATGGAGCGCACCCCGTCGGTGAACTGCTGGTACTCGATGGCGAGCTCCTGCTCGGTGAGGTCGCATTGGGTGCCGAGCGGCAGCCCCTCGCCGATGCCGCCTGAGCCGTCGTAGAGGTCGCGATACACCCGGTAGCCGAAACGCACCTGGGTGCCGGAGAAGCGGGGGTCGGCCTGGAACGCGCCGGTGATCGCGCCGAGGATGCCGACGCCACCGGCGTTCCGCCCCACGATCGCGTCGATATGCGGCTCCATCGACTGGGTGCCGTCGATCAGGAAGAAGACATCGATCTTTCGGAGCTGCTGAAGCGAACGGAGCGCGCTCTCGAGCCCCTCGGCCTGCTCGAAGATGTCCGATCCCACGCCCTCGCCCACACCGGCGACCGGCAGGATCACGCTGTAGACGCCGGCCTCGCCCTCCAGCCGCTCGATCACGGGGATGCGGATCGGATAGCTGAACCAGCGCTCGCCGCCCAACACCGGGAGCTCGCAGGTGCCGCCGAGGCGCGCGTCCTCCGGAGTCTCGTAGACGCAGACGAACCGCTCCTGGCCGATCCTGTCCGGGCTCGGCGCCGTCTCCGCGTCGTAGACGAGGTCCGGCCGCGGGCGGAGGCCGAAGCGCGTCTCCCAGAGGTAGCCGTCCTCGATGTCGACCCAGCCGATGATGGGTGCGGTGACCGAGGCCAGAAACTCGCTGAGAAGGAGGAGCCGCCGACGCTCGAAGTCGATCGCGTGCACGTAGTAGAGGCTGAAGCGGGAGAGCTCGCGGCAGCGGGCGGAGGTCGCGTTGCAGTCCTCGGTGTCGACCGATGGGCTCGCGCGCACGGGCTCCACCGTCTCGCCCTGGAAGGAGGAGCGGGTGCGGATGTAGAACTTCTGCTCGAGCCCCGTGGTGCGGGACACCACCGGCTCCGGCCGGCACAGGAGGTCGTTGCCATGCACCCAGCCCAGCGTCACCTGATCGCTCGGGTCGGTCTTCACCTCGATGAACTCGCCCACCCGGCGGTGGATGCCGATGCGCTGACCGAAATCGAGGCTGCCGATGGTGACCGCGCTCTCCTGCGGGCCGCTGCGGATGGGCGCCCGGTCGCGGATCACCGGGAGCGGCGAGCGCCCGACAATGAAGCCCGCCTCGTCGATCTCGCCGGGTGCGCCCGGCTGGTTGAAATCGTAATCCGCGCAGGAGCCCAGGATCGCCCCCTGCGCGATCCCAGGCAGCGCCAGCGCGAGACCGACGACAAGACCTCTCAAACCCAACACGGCACGTTCTCCGTCTTTCGGCGCAGGCCCCGAGGCCGGACCGCGCTACTCGGCGTCTCGAATCTCGGCGAGACCCAGCTCCACGATCTCCCGCAACCGCTCGGCGCCGAAACTCTCTCCGATGCCCTCGCAATTCTCCATGCGGAAGATGTCGCGATACCCCGCGCATCCGGTCTCGCCCGCGGCGTTGAACACCCAGCGGAACACCCCGTTCGCGAACCACAGAACCGCCGCCGGCGCGTCGAGCGCGGTGGCGGGCTCAGGTTGGGTCGCGTCGAGGAAGAGGACGATGCCGCCCAGCTCCGAGCCCCAGCCGCGCTCGATCCAGGAGAAGTCGTCGAACGGCTGGCTCTCGGAATTGAGGAAGCCGAAGCGCACCTCCTCCAGAAGCCGCTCCGGCGCGGCGGCGAGCTTGAGATCCTCGCCCGAAAGAAGGACCTTCCGGTCCGGCCCGATGGCGCGCACGAGGTCGATCGGCAGGCAGGCGCCCTCGGCATGGGCGCTGCGGATCAGCGTCTCCAGCGCGTCCTCGATCTCCTGGCCGATACGCCCGCTGAGGCTCGCGTTTTCCACCACCACGAGGACGAGCCGCTTGTCGCCGCAGGCCACGAGCTCGGCCTCCGCCACCGCCCGCGCCTCCTCCACCCGGAGCGGCGCGCAGGACGAACGCTTCCGCGCCCCGTCGAAGATCTGGAAATGTCCGCAGGCCGGGACCTCGGGCGTCGTCGTGCCCGCGAAGACGAGCGACTTGGTCGCATCCTCGAAGGGCACGGTGCAGCCGTCGTCGGCAAACACGCGGAGCTCCCGGCCGGGCGCGAACCCCCCCTCCGTCAGCCGAAGGTCGAGGGGCAGCCGCTCGGTGGGGGCGGAGAGACCGAGGCGCGCGAGCACGTCGATCACCGGCCCGCCGAAGAGGAGGTCGATCACCTCGGGCTCACGACCCTCGGCCTGGATCGCGATCTTGGCCCCGGTGGGCAGGCCGCGCGCCTCCGGCCAGGCGGCCGCGGAGAGGGAGGGCCCCGGCGTGGCCGTGGCGCCGAGCCCGCCGATGGGAATGCCCTCGGCTCCGGGCACCGGCTCACAGCCCGCCTCGGAGCAATAGCCGAGAAGCCGAGCGGTCACGGCCGGGGCGGCGCATCGCCCTGTGGTGACCCCGCCGAGGGCCGCGCTCACGATCGGCAGCGCCGGGCGAAGGGCGCCCGCGCTCACCCGGAGCACGCCGGCCTCGTCGAGCCGGGCCACGGCGCTGCCCCACGCCTCCGAGGTGATCTCCACCTCGCGCTCGCCACGGAGAAGGATGCAGCGGCTGCCGCCCTCCCGCGCGGGGCGGCAGCCCGGGCCGGCGGCGCGGAAGCCGGCGGGAAGGGCCAGCGCATGGGCGGCGCAGGGCGGGTCGATCACCGCGTCGCGTCCGGTCTCGAGCCCCGCGGCGGCCAGATCGACGGAGCAGGCCGGGCGGTCTGCCACCACGAGACGGAGCGTCGCGTCCCGGTTGTCGGCCGGCAGCCGCCACTCCCACCGCGCGAGACCCGCGCCGCCGCCCGGCGCCTGAAGGGGGGTGAGCGTGCCGACCATCGCTCGGATGGGGCCGAGGGAGGCAGGCGAAATGAGCCGCAGGAGCCGCGGCGCGTCCGGGCCCGGCGTCACGCTCTCGGCTGGCGCGGCCGCGGCGGTCGCCGCCGGCCCGTCATCAGCGCGGCTCGGAAGATCCTGCGGCCGGTCGAGCGCGGCAAGCCGGTTGAACGCGTCCACCGCCTGGTCCATCGCCGGCAGAAGCCGCATCACGCGCACCGGGCCCGGCAGTGGCGGGGCGAGCTCCGTTCCGAAGCGGGGGGCCAGATCGCGCAGGCGCTGATAGCCGAACCAGGTGGCGCGCCCGTTCACCCGCACCTCGTAGACCGGGCGGGACTCGCAGAGAAAGACAAACTCGCGGCCGGTGAGGGCGACGCCCAGATACTCCGAACAGCCGGCAATCTCGAGATTGGCGCCGTAAAGATCGGCCTTGGCCTCGATCCCGATCTCGACGAGGCCGGGCGCCTGCGCCACCGCGGGCGTGCCGGCGGCGACCAGCCCGGCGACCCCGAAAGCCCGGGCGGCCCATCCGAGACCTGCGATGCCGCGTGTCATCAAGCCTGCCGCCATCGCTCCGGTCCGCTCCGCAAAAAGACCAACACCTTCCGTGTGGTAGTCGCTACGCTCGATTCTATGCAAGGCGCAAGTGCCGTTTCGCCCCGGGGCGTCTTGCCGCCCGTCCGGTTCGGCAGACAGCGCCGGCACGCTATGGTACAGCAAAGCCAACAGGAGCCGAGCGGCGCCCCGCGCCGCCATCAGGAGATGCCCCATGACCCTCTCCCTCGAGGTCGCCGCCCGGATGGCGCTCGACGCCTATGACAGCCGCGCCCGGGTGAACGACCCCGCAGCCCCCACCGTCTCGGATCCGGATGTGACCGCGGCCTTCCCGAACTGGGAGCGCCAGGCGACCGACCGCGCCAACCTCGCCCGCAACGCCGATGCCAGCTACAACAGCGGGCTCGAGGCCAATGTGTATGTCGACGAGGCCGCCGAGGAGGTCGTGGTCGCCTTCCGGGGCACCGAATTCTCGGCCTATTTCGATGCGGTCGCGAGCCTCGACTTTGGCCTGATCCGCAACGCCAATCTCGACAACGATTTTCTCACCTTTTTCGGGTACTACCAGGACCGGGGCGCGACGTTGGAGGACTTCTTCTCCGAGACCGGCGACCTGCCCGACTACCTGGCCGAGACCTTCCGCCTCGACGAGGAGGAGGCCGACTTGGTGGACGACGTGATCGACGCCCTCGCCTTTCTGGGGCTCGATCAGGGCGTGGCCGCGCTCGCGCGAGAGGGGGAGCAGGACCTCCGGAACCAAGCGGAAAGCGCCGTGCTGACCGTGATGGAGGTGGCCGCGGCCAATCCGGGCAAGTCCATCACCGTCGTCGGCCACTCGCTCGGCGGCGCGCTGGCGGCCGCGGTGGCCGGCGCGCTCGGCCTGACCGCCGTGCTCTTCGACCCCGCGCCCTATGCCTCGGAGGGGTTGCTGGACCATGCACGCTCGAAGGCCGAGGATTTCCTGGCCGGCCCGTTCCAGGCGCTCGACACCGACGCCCTCGGCTGGGATCTCGGCACCGCGCCCGAGGACCACCTGGCCGATCTCACCGAAACCCACCGGCTGGAGGGCAGCTTCGTTCCCGGTCTTTACCTCACCGCCTCGCCCCTCGACCTGCCCCAGGGCGCTTCCACGGATCGGGTGATCGACCTCGGCGCCCTCCACGCCGACGCCTTCGTCCTGCACTCGCCGGAGCTCATCATCTTGGTCCTTGACAGCGAAGCCCGGGCCACGGACACGCGTCCGAGCCTCGAGGTCCTCTCCCGGGCGCTTCCCTCCCTCATCGACCAGCTCGACGCGGGCGCCCTTGTCTCGCCGCTCGACGACGACACCGCGAGCTTCCTTCGCGCGCTGCTCGTCGTCGACCCCTTCTACACCGCTTTCGCCGAGCTCCTGGAGACCGCCATCGCCGAGGTCGCCGACTTCGCGCCGGAGGGAGCGGATGTGCCACGGGTCGCCGAGCTCGAGCGGCTCCTCATCGACATCGCGCTCCGCGCGCTCGGGGAGAGCCTCGCGGCCGGGGAGGAGGCGACGCCGCCGAGCGTGGCCGAGGTGTTCGGCGACCCCGCGGGCGGCGATGGGGACGATGTGATCGTGGGCGCGTTCGGCGTGGCGGAGACCGTGCGCCCGGGCCTCGGCGCGGATCTCGTGGCGCTCGGCAGCGGCGCGGCGGACACGATCTCGGGCAGCCTCGCCGAGCTCGACGGCGACACCGTCTTCGATTTCGACGCCAGCGACCGGCTGGTGTTCGAAGGCGTCCTCTTCACCGAGGCGGCGGTGACGATCCGCTCGGGCCTCCGGAGCTTCGAGGTCGACGCCGACGGCGACGGGGCGGCGGACGCGGCCCTCGGCCTCCGCGAGACCATCGACCCGGAGAGCCTCACGGTGAGCCAGGAGGGGGGAGACACGGTGCTGTCCTTCGCGGTCTCCAGCGCGGGGGCGAGCCAGGAGGAGGCCGAAACCGTCGCGCTCCTCTACGAGGCCGGGCTCGGCCGGCTGGCCGACGACGCGGGGCTCAACTTCTGGATCGACCGGGTGGAAGAGGGGCTGACCGAGCTCGAGTTGAGCGAGATCTTTCTCGAGTCCCAAGAGTTCGAGGAGCTGGTGGGCGACCCCGACACGCTCGAGGACGGCGCCTTCGTCGACCGGCTGTACGACAACATCCTGGGCCGGGAGGGCGACGCCGAGGGCGTGGCCTTCTGGACCGAGGCGCTCGAGGACGCCGAGTTCGACCGCGACGACCTTCTCCTCGCCTTCGCCGAGAGCGCGGAGAACATCGCGGATCTGCCCGAGGTCCAGCGCCTCGTCGAGACCGTCGAGGGCTACTGGGAGTTTCTCTGAGCCGCGGCGCGGGTCTCCGGCGTCTCCGGGCAGGCGGCGCCGGCGCCTTCGGGGTCGAGCGCGCGGAGCACCCGGCAGGCATGCACCGGCCCGGGATGCGCCGCGCTGGGGTCGCGCGCCACGGCACGGGTAAGATCCGCGGCGCCGAGCTCCGGGTGACGCTCGCGCATGAGCGCGGCAATGCCGCTCACATGGGCCGCGGCGATCGAGCTGCCGGAGAAAAAGTCGTAGCGGCCGCTCGGGGCGGTGCTGAGAATGTCGGTGCCGGGGGCGTAGAAGGTCGAGGCCTCGCCGGCCTCCGCGCGGCCCGACCAGCGGTCGACCGCGATGGCGCCCTCGGCCGAGGCCGGAAAGCTCGCCTCCGCCCCGGCGCCGCGCGCCGCCACGATGATGATGCCGCGGGCCACCGCCGCGTCGATCAGTTCGGCGAGCAGCGGGTCGTAGGGCCCGCCCAGGCTGAGATTGAGAACGTCGACATCGTTGAGGAGGGCGAAATTGAGCGCCCGGGCGAGGGAGAAGCTGCTGCACCGCCCGGCCCGCCCGCTCGGCGCCTGCCAACAGCCGCGCAGGGCGAGGAGTTCGGCGTCCGGCGCCACGCCGACCATCCCGCTGCCATTGCCAGCATCGGCGGCGATCACGCCGGCCACCGCGGTCCCGTGCACCTCCGGCGCCTCCGCCGGCATGCCGACGAAGTCCCGCGCGAGGCCGATGCGCGAGGCGAGATCCGGATGGCTCACATCGAGCTGGGTGTCGATCACGCCGACCCGAACGCCCACACCGGTCGCGAGGCTGTGCGCCTCGAGCGCACCAAGGGCCCGGAGACCGGCCTGCAGGCCCAAGAGGTCGTCGGCATAGCGCACGCCCAGGGTGCGGAACTCGATCATGGGCTGGACGGTCCGCACCCGGGCGTCCTCGCGCAGGCTCTCCCGCACGTGGCCGGGTTCGGCCGTGTCGCTCATGCGAAAGACGAAGCAATGCACCTCGAGCGAGGCGAGCGGCCACTCCGCCACCAGCGTCACTGGATGGTCGGCCTCGAGCGCGGCCGAGAGCGCGGCGAGGGCCGTCGGATCGCCGAGAGCCACCGTCACGACGAGATGCCGGGCGTCGACCACCTGGTTTGCGGGCACCAGGCGCCAGGGCGGGGTGTCCGGCGCGGGCTCGCGGGCCGGGCCGGCGCAGGCCGCGAGGAGCATGAGACCAAGCAGGACGAGCGGGCGGGTCATTCGGCGATCCTCACGATGGCGCCGGCGAGCTCGGCCCGGGCACTGAGAGCGGCGGCAATCGGCGCGAGATCGGCGGCAGGGGAGGGGGCCAGGGTGTAGAGCCCGCCCTCGCTCGGCCCGCTCACGACACGCAGACCATGCGAGGCCGCGATTGCCGCCACCTCGCCCGCCCCGACCCCCGCGGCCGGCATGACCATGAGAACGGGCCCCTCCGGCCGCGCCTCGGGCGATGTGAGTGTGCCGAAGGGCGCGCCCGGATCCGCCGGCTGTTCCAAGCCTTCGGGGAGGAGGACGACGGCGAGCGCCACGGAGGCCGCGACCGCCAGCGCCGCGCCAAATTGCGCCCCGCGCCGCCCGAGCCCCGCGGCGGATCGGGCCCCGGTGCGCCGGCCGGGACATGGCGCGGGACCTCGCGCGGGACGAGGCGCGGGGGCGGCCGGCGCCGCCTCGGCCGAGAGCTTGGACGCGAGCGCGGCCCAGGCCTGTCGCTCCGCCACCTCCTCGTCCGGGATCGCGCGGATTTCGGCCGCCAGCCGCTCCTCCGCCTTGAGCTCGGCCATAAGCTCCGGGTGGCGGGCCAGATGCGCCTCCACCCGGGCCCTCTCCTCCGGCTCCAACCCGTCCGTCACGTACCAGGGCAACAGCTCCCGAACCTCCCGGTGCTCATCCGCCCCCAACCCCGCGCGCTCGGCCATCACCGGCCTCCCTTGTCCTCCGGCATGTCCCGCAACAGCGCCCGCAGCTTGGCGCGTGCGTGGAACATCCGCGTCTTCACCGTGCCGACGGGGCATCCCGTGATCTCCGCGATCTCCGTCAACTTGTACCCGTAGTAGTAGGTCAGCTCCACCGTCGCGCGCTGTTCCAGAGGCAGCTGCGCCACGGCGGCCAGCACCTGCCGACGGGCAAACAGCATCTCCACCTCGTCGGTTCCCGTGCGTTCGGCGGGCAGGCTGTCGTCGATCTCGTCGTGCAGCCGATCCTTCGCGGTCTTTCGCAAGGCCCGGAGCGCCATCCGATAGGCGATACCAAAGATCCAGGTGGAGGCGCGCGACTGCCCGCGGAAGCCCGATGCGCCCCGCCAGACGGCGAGAAGCGTGTCCTCCGCGATCTCCTCGGCCAGATCGTGCCGCCGGGTCATGCGGAGCGCGAACCCCGCCACCCGGCGGTGAAACCGCCGGTGCAGACGCTCGAAGGCGGCCATGTCGCCCGCGCCGACCGCTGCGAGGAGCGCTCCGTCCGTGTCCTCCACCATCTTCGACCGACCGTTCTGTCCGGTTGCCACCGCGTGCATCGCCCACTCCATCTTTGGCGGTCAGTGCCGCGCCTGTCGCTGCGGGTTCAGCGCGCAGGGCGAGAAACCCAAGAAAGACTGTGAAGAACCCTCGCGACCTCCGCCGGCACCCAATGTCGCAGGCCCGCATCCGGGCTCTCGACACGCAACGCAGAGGAACCAGCGATGGCCATCAGTCCCTTCACCATCCGCTTCGGCGGCTTGTTCAGCGGCATTGAGCGCACCGGCAGCGAGCAGGACGATCTCCTCCTCGGGCTCTTCGGGGCCGACACCCTCGACGGCGCCGCGGGCGACGATCTCGTGCTCGGCAATTTCGGCGACGATCTCCTCTCGGGCGGCGCCGGCGACGACCGCATCGACGGCGGCTTCGGCGACGACGTGATCGTCGGCAACACCGGCAACGACCTCATGCGGGGCGGCTTCGGCGACGACCTCATGGTGTGGAACAACGGCGACGGATCGGACGCGATCGACGGCGGCTTCGGCGACGACCGGATGCAGGTGAACTTCCAGACCAACCTCGTCGATACCGATCTGCAGAACGACGACGTGGCCGAGATCTCCGCAGACGGCGCCATCCGCTTCGCGCGCACCGAGCTCAACGGGCAGTCCGAGGCCGGGCTTTTCCAGCTCGAGATCGTGCGCACCGAGACGCTGGAGGTGAATTTCGGCGGGGGCAGTGACACCGCGCGGCTCTCGGGTGCGGTGGCCAGCGAGATCGCGCTGGAGCTCGACGGCGGCGCGGACGTGGCGGGCGGCCAGGGCTTCACGCTCGTCAACACCGCGGCCGAGGGCGTCGCGCTGGGTGCAGGCGGCGCGCTCGCCGATCTCGACGCGGTGCTGGCCGAGGCGGAGGCCGGCGCAATCTATTTCAACGCCCATTCCACCGACTTTCCCGCGGGCGAGGTGCGCGGCCAGCTCTCGGAACTCGCCGACACCCGCGACGCCTCGGGCACCGGCAGCGTGGTGTTCGGCGCTCTCCTCGACGGCGGGCAGGAGGTGCAGGACCCGCCCGTCGTCACCGACGCGGCCGGCCAAGGGGTCGTCACCTTCACGGTCGAGAACGGCGCGGTCGTCTCCTACACCGTCTCGGTCACCATCCGCGGCGTGACGCTCGAGGAGCTCACCGTCTTCCACCTTCACAACGCGCCGGCGGGGGAGAACGGGCCCATCGTCGTCGACCTTCTGGCTGATGCGGGCGTGGACCCCGCCACCCCCATCGCCGAGCGCGACTTCGCGGGCACGGGCTTCACCGCCACTGATCTCGGCGACACGCTCGACCTTGCGGATCTTGCCGAGGGCGTCTTCGTCGACCTTGACACCGAGTTCGCGGGCGCGCCCAATCCCGGGCTCTCCCAGTCGGGCCGAGTGGCGAATATCGGCACCGTCTCGGGCGGCGAGGAGACCTTCGCCATCGGCGCGGACGACTTCGAGGACGCCCGCGGCACCGCCTTCGGCGACCGCCTGTTCGGCAACGCGGAGGACAACGTGCTGGAGGGCCTGGCAGGCAACGACGTCTTCCACGCCTTCGCGGGCAACGATGTCTATGACGGCGGCGCGGGCACCGACCTCGCGCTCTTCAACCAGGCGGGGGCCAGCGTGATCGCCGACCTCGCCGCGGGGATCGCCGTCACCGGCACCCAGGTGAACGCACTCATCTCCATCGAGGATTTCTCGGGCGGTGTGGCGACCGACGACCGGATTGCCGGCGATGACGGGGTGAACGCGCTCAACGGCAATGGCGGCGACGATCTTATCCTCAGCCGCGGGGGCGACGACCTCGTGACGGGCGGCGACGGGGCCGACAGCTTCGCCTTCGTCTCGGGTGACAGCGACGGCGCCGAGGAAATCGTGGACTTCGCGCTGGAGGACCGGTTCGTGCTTGACGCCGGCAGCTTCGGCGTCGCGGGCGAGATCTCGGTGCAAGCGGTGACGGCGGTCGACGGCGTGATCGACGGGATCGACACCTCCGCCAATGTCTTCATCGTCGAGGGCGTGGGCGCGGCCACCGCGGCGCGGGACGCCCTGGCCACGGCCATCCTCGCCGCCGATGGCGAAACAGAGGGCGCGCAATCGGCCTTCTTCATCTATTTCAACGAGGGCCAAGGCCGGGTCCGGCTCTTCGAGGCCGACGACATCGACCAGGTGGGCGGCGCGCTCCAGCACATCGCCAATCTCGGCGACACCTTGGCGGCGGACGACCCCGGCCGCGCCGAAGCCCTTGAGCTCCTCGCCGATCTCACGGAGGACAATTTCGCCTTCGACGAGACGCTGAGCGACCTCTGATCCCGCTTCGCCTGCCGGGCCCGCGGTCCAAGCGCCGCCACGGGCCCGGCACCCCCGGCGCGAGCGCAGCGTTGCGCCCCCTCAGCGCCGTGCGCGCGCCCTCCGCCGGCAGCGGACGGTGCGTTCGCGACCGACGCGGAGGAGCCCTTCATCCAACGCCTGCCGCGGGCCCGGCTCTCATCCGGCCCGTCGACCTCCCCGGTCTCGACCTTCATGCCCCGGACCGCCAGGGCCGCACGACTCTCGCGACCCCTCCCGATCTCAGGATCCCACAGCCGGCGCCTCGTGCCGGAATGGATCGCGGGCATGGGCCTTCCCCGCAAGACTGCGATGGGAGCGGTCCCTTGCGGCTCCGATCCCCTCAGAGCGCCGGCGCGTTCTCTCCGTTCGGCCGTCGATCCGCGCGCTCGTGGAGCCGGAGGGCCCGCCCGCGACAAGCCGCCCCCCGGTTGCTGACCGGCGCCGAATGGCGCGCAGGCCCGTGCGGCCGCGGCCGAAGATGGCGGTGGCGACCGCGATGCGATCCATGGCATCCGGGCTCAAGGACAGAGGCTTGGCCCGTCGGCGCCCTTTCGTTAGGCTGCGCGGCGGGTTGCGAGGGAGGACCCATGCACCGATGGATCGGGCGCGCGGCGCTGGCGGCGGCCATTGCCCTGGCCACGGCGGCCCGCGGCGGGCCCGCGGCGGATCTGCGGCTCCGGCCCCTGTCCTTCGCCGACCTTCCCGGCTGGGCGGAGGACCGCCTGGAGGCCGCGCTTCCTGCGATCCGGGCAAGCTGCGCGGCCCTCGCGGATCGGCGGCCCACCGTGCCGGCCACCCCAGCGCCCCTCTTCGGCAGCCGCGCGCCGTGGCTCACCGCCTGCGCGCAGCTCGAGGCGCTGTCTCCCGACCCCGACGGCACCGCCCTGCGCGCAGCCCTCGAGGCAGCCTACCGCCCCTACCGCGTGGTGGACCGGCGGGCGGGGGAGGACGGGCTCGTCACGGGCTATTTCGAGCCCGAGCTCACGGGCTCGCTCGCCCGTCGGAGCCCAAGCCAAGTGCCCCTTTACCGCACCCCGGAGCGCCGGGCGCTCCGCCGTCAGTCCCGCGCCGCGATCGCCGCCGGGGGCCTCGCGGGCCGGGGGCTGGAGCTCGTCTGGATCGACGATCCCATCGACGCCTTCTTTCTCGAGATCCAAGGGTCGGGCCGCATCCGCCTGGCCGAGGGCGGGACCCGGCGCCTCCGCTACACGCGGTTCAACGGTCACCCCTATGTGGCGATCGGGACAACGCTTCTGCGCTGGGGAGAGATGACGCGGGACGAGATCTCGATGCAGTCCATCATCGCCTGGCTGCGCGCGCATCCCCAGCGCGCCCAAGAGCTCATGAACACCAACCCGTCTTACGTGTACTTCGACTGGATCGCCGAGGACGCTCCGCAGGGCTCTCAAGGCACGGATCTCACGGCCGGCCGGTCCCTCGCCATCGACCCGCGCGCGATCCCTTATGGCGCGCCGCTTTGGCTCGAGACCACGCATCCCGAGACCGGCCAGCCCTTCCGACGCCTCACCGTGGCGCAGGACAAGGGCGGCGCGATCAAGGGCGTGGTGCGGGCGGACCTCTTCTGGGGCACGGGGGCCGAGGCCGGGGCGGCGGCGGGGCGGATGGCCGAGAGCGGGAGCTACGCGGTCCTTCTGCCGCGGGGGCTCGACCTGCCGGCCGCCCTCCTCGCGGCCGGGGCCGCGCGATGAGGGCCTCGGCCGTCGCCGTCGTCCTGGCGCTCGCCGTTGCCGCCATGCCGGCTTCCGCGGCGCCGCTCGGGGATCTCGCCGGCCGTATGATTCTCCTCGGCTTCCGCGGCCTCGAGCCGGGCGAGCCCGAGGTGGAGCGGGTCGCCGGCCAGCTCCGGGGCGGGCGCCTCGGCGGCGTCCTCCTCCTCGGCCACAACATCCGCGACCGGGCTCAGCTCAGGCGGCTCGTCGCCCATCTCCGCGACGTGACGCCGGGCCCGCCGCCCCTCATCGCCATCGACCAGGAGGGCGGACGGGTTCAGCGCTTCGGGCCGGAGGCGGGGGCGCGGGCCGTCCCCTCCGCCGCGGCCGTGGCACGCCGCCCCGCGGAGGCCGCGCGCGCGGTCTACACGCCCATGGCCGACGAGCTCGCGGCCCTCGGCATCACGCTCAATCTCGGCCCGGTGTTGGACCTCGCCGTGGAGCCCGCCAACCCCGTGATCGTCGGCAAGGGCCGCAGCTACGGCGCCGATCCCGGCCGGGTCGCGGCCTTCGCCCGCGCCTTCGTCGACGCGCACCGGGCTCGGGGGATCGCCACCGCCGCCAAGCATTTCCCGGGCCATGGCAGCAGCCTGGCGGACACGCATGAGCGCCCCGCCGACATCACCGAGAGCTGGCGGGAGGCGGAGCTCGCCCCCTACGCCGCCCTGGCCCGCGAGGGCCGCCTCGACGCCGTGATGCTCGCCCATGTGGCCCACGCGACGCTCACCGGAGGCCGTGACCACCCGGCGAGCCTGTCGCGCCGCCTTGTCGAGCGCTGGCTCCGCCCCCTTCTCGGCTGGGATGTGGTGGTGATGACCGACGACCTGGAGATGGCGGCCGTGCGCGTGCGGGCCGCGCCGGTCGAGGCCGCGGTCTCGGCCATCGCCGCGGGGGCCGATCTCGTGCTCCTCTCGAACAGCTGGGAGCCCGACCCCGCCCGCGCGGAAAAGGTGGCCGCCGCGGTGGTCCGCGCGGTGGGCGAAGGGCACATCCCGCGCGCCCGGCTCGAGGGGGCCAACGCCCGGCTCGACGCGCTCCGCCGCCACCTCCGCTGAGCCGGCCCGTCGCTCGTCGCGGCTGGGCGGTCGCATCCCGGCGTGCCGCATCGGTCATCCCGCGCTGGGCTGACGGTGCAGAGCTGCGGGAGGCGCGCCATGAAATCGTCCTACAGGGTCGTCGTGATCGGCGGGGGCGTCGTTGGCGCCTCCGTGCTCTACCACCTGGCGAAGTTCGGGTGGACCGATGTCTGCCTCATCGAGCGTTCGGTGCTCACGGCGGGCTCCTCCTGGCACGCGGCCGGCGGCATTCACGCGCTCAACGCGGACCCCAACATGGCCGCCCTCCAGGCCTACACGATCGACCTCCTCGCCGAGATCGAGAAGGAGAGCGGGCAGTCCATCGGCCTCCACATGACCGGCGGGGTCACCGTCGCCTCGGCGCCCGCCCGGTGGGAGTGGCTGAAATCCGCCTACCGGATCTTCCAAACGATCGGGATCGAGGACTGCCACCTCATGACCCCCGAGGAGGTGAAGCGCGCCTGCCCGATCATGGATGTCGAGGGCGTGCTGGGCGGCCTCTGGGCCGACCGCGAGGGGTATATCGACACCACCGGCACCGTCCACGCCTACGCCAAATGCGCCAAGATGCGGGGCGCTGAGGTGATCGAGCACAACCGGGTGCTCGAGCTCCATCGCACACCCGAGGGCTGGGACGTGGTGACCGAGCACGGCACCCTCCGCGCCGAGCATGTGGTGAACGCGGGCGGCCTCTGGGCCAAGCAGGTGGGGCGCATGGCCGGCATCGAGTTGCCCCTGTCGCCGCTCGAGCACCACTACTTCCTCACCGAGACCATCCCCGAGGTGGCCGAGCTCGATTTCGAGCTGCCGATGACCGTGGATCTCGAGGGCTTCACCTATATGCGCCAGGACAAGAAGGGCATCCTGGTCGGCATCTACGAGATCGACCACAAGCACTGGATGATGGACGGTGCGCCCTGGGACTACGGGATCGAGCTCCTCCAGGAGGACACCGACCGGATCGAGCGTGAGCTGGAGATGGCGTTCCAGCGCTATCCGGTGCTCGAGCGGGTGGGGATCGAGAACTGGGTGAACGGCGCGTTCACCTTCTCGCCGGACGGCAATCCGCTGGTCGGCCCCGTGCCGGGCGTCCCCGGCTATTGGTGCGCCTGCGGGGTGATGGCGGGCTTCCTCCAGGGCGGAGGTGTGGGCAAGACGCTGGCGGAGTGGATGATCCACGGCGAGCCCGAGACCGACGCCTGGCCCATGGACATCGCCCGCTACGGCCCCTGGTGCGCCAACCGGGAGTACATCCGCCAGACCACGGGGCAGTTCTACTCCCGCCGCTTCGTGATGACCTATCCCAACGAGCAGCTGCCCGCGGGCCGGCCCTTGCGCCTGGCGCCCGCGCATTCCGAGATGACGGCGGCCGGCGCGCGCTGGGGTGTGTCCTGGGGCCTCGAAGTGCCGCTCTATTTCGCGCCCGAGGGCTTCGAGGAAACCCCCACGCTCCACCGCTCCAACGCCCATGAGATCGTGGCGGCCGAGCACGCGGCGGTGCGCGCGGAGGTGGGCCTTCTCGACATCACCGGCTTCTCGCGCTTCGAGGTGACCGGAGCGGGCGCCGAGGCGTGGCTCGACCGTCTGATGGCGGGCCGCTTGCCCAAGCCCGGCCGCGCGCGCCTCGCGCCCATGCTCTCGGAGAATGGACGACTGAAGGGCGACCTCACGGTCTTCAACTGGGGCGACGGCACCTGGTGGATCATGGGGAGCTACTATCTCCGCCAGTGGCACATGCGCTGGTTCGACGATCACCGCGCGCCCGGCGTGGAGGTGCGGGACATCTCGGACGCGACCGTGGGCTTTGCGCTGGCGGGCCCCAAGGCGCGGGAGGTGCTGGCGCGCGCCACGCATCAGGACGTCTCCGCCACGGCGCTCCCCTTCATGGGCTGCACCACGCTCGACATCGGGCTCGCGCGCACCCGTGTCGGCCGGCTCTCGGTGACGGGCGAGCTCGGCTATGAGATCCATTGCGGCGCGGGCGAGCACATCGCGCTCCGGCGCGCGCTCCTCGAGGCGGGCCTCGGCCTCGGCCTCAAAGAGGTCGGGTTCAACGCCCTCCTCACGCTGCGGCTGGAGAAGTCCTTCGGCATCTGGTCGGCCGAGTTCACCCAGGACCGCACGCCGCGGATGACCGGCATGGACCGCTGGATCGACTGGGACAAGGAGGGCTTCGTCGGCCGCGACGCGGCGATCGCCGAGCGGCAGGGCCCGCCGCCCACGCATGTGCTGGCCACGCTTGCGGTCGCGGCGAACGGGGCCGATGCCTCGGGCTACGAGCCCGTGTGGTCCGACGGCCGGCGCGTGGGCTTCGTCACCTCGGGTGGCTTCGGCCACACGCTCGGCACAAGCCTTGCCATGGCGCTGGTGGAGCCGGAGCTCGCCGTCCCCGGCACGGCCCTCTCGACCCATGTGGTGGGGGTGGAGCGGAGCGCCGAGGTGCTCTCCCCCTCCCCCTACGACCCCCAGGGCCTCGCGATGCGGCTCTGACGCGACCGGGTCAGACGCTCAGGCAGAGATACTTGATCTCGAGGAAATCTTCGATGCCGTATTTCGAGCCCTCGCGGCCGAGGCCCGACTGCTTCACCCCACCGAAGGGCGCGACTTCGGTGGAGATGAGGCCGGTGTTGACCCCCACCATTCCATAGTCGAGCGCCTCGGCCACCCGCCACACCCGGGACAGATCGCGGGCGTAGAAATAGGCGGCGAGGCCGAAGATCGTGTCGTTGGCCTGGGCCACCACATCCGCCTCGTCCTCGAAGCGGAAGAGGGGCGCCACGGGGCCGAAGGTCTCCTCCCGGGCCACCACCATCTCCCGCGTCACGCCGGTGAGCACCGTCGGCTGAAAGAACGTGCCGCCCTTCGCGTGCCGCTCGCCGCCGGTGAGCACGGTTGCGCCCTTCTCGGTGGCGTCCGTGATGTGCGCCTCGACCTTCGCGAGGCCCTGTGCGTCGATCAGCGGCCCGGCCGTCACCCCCTCCTCGAAGCCATCCCCCACGACCATGGCGCCAACCGCCGACGCGAGCTTCTCGGCGAAAGCGTCGTAGACCCCGGCCTGAACGTAAATCCGGTTGGCGCAGACACAGGTCTGCCCGTTGTTGCGGTACTTTGAGATCATGGCCCCTTCGACCGCGGCATCGAGATCCGCATCGTCGAACACAATGAAGGGCGCGTTGCCGCCGAGCTCGAGGCTCACCTTCTTCACCTGGTCGGCGCATTGGCGCATGAGGATCCGCCCAACCTCGGTGCTCCCGGTGAAGGTGATCTTGCGCACCTTCTCGTTCGAGCAAAGCTCCTGGCCGATGGTGGGCCCGTCCTCCCCGGTCACGACGTTGAAGACCCCCGCCGGGATGCCCGCACGCTCGGCCAGCACGGCAATCGCGAGGGCAGAAAGGGGCGTCTGCTCGGCGGGTTTGGCCACGAAGGTGCAGCCGGCGGCGAGCGCGGGCGCGACCTTGCGGGCGATCATCGCATTGGGAAAGTTCCAGGGCGTGATCGAGCCAACCACACCCACCGGCTGCTTGATGACGAGGATCCGCTTATCTCCCTGGTGGCCAGGGATCGTGTCGCCATAGATCCGCTTGCCCTCCTCGGCGAACCACTCGATGAAGCTCGCGCCATAGAGGATCTCGCCCCGCGCCTCGGCGAAGGGCTTGCCCATTTCCGCGGTCAGGATGGCGGCCAGATCGTCGGCGTGGTCGACCATCAGGCCGTGCCAGGCCTTGAGGAGGGCCGCGCGCTCCTTCGCGGTTTTGGCGGCCCAGGCCGGCCCGGCGTGAAAGGCCGCATCGATGGCGCGGGCGGTCTCGGCCGCGCCCATGTCGGGCACCGATCCCACGGTCGCGCCGCGCGCGGGGTTGGTCACCGCGAAGGTCGCGCCCGTGTCGGCCCCGACCCAGGCGCCGTCGATATAGGCGCGCTCGGCGAGGAGCTCCGGGTCCGTCAGGCTAGTCTTGAGATCGGCGCGATCGAGCATGGGGTCCTCCGTTGGCTTTCTCCTTAGTTACGCCTCCGCCGGCGATCGGGAAAGCCCGGCAGCCGGGGCCGGCGCCTGAGGCCCGATGGCGACGAGCCGGTCCAGCGTCATCTCGTCCAGGCGGGTGATGCCGAGGAGGGCCATGTTGCGATCCATCTCCTCGGCCAGGATCTCGATGACGCGGGCCACGCCGGCCTCGCCCCCGAGCGCCGCGGCGTAGAGAAAGGGCCGGCCGACGAAGACCATGTCCGCCCCCAGGGCCAGCGCCTTCAGCACATCGGTTCCACGGCGGAGGCCGCTGTCGAGCAGAAGCGGCAGGTCCGGGCAGAGGGCGCGCGCGGCCGCGACGGTCCGGAGGGGGGAGATCGCGCCGTCGAGCTGCCGGCCCCCATGGTTGGAGAGCCAGGCCGCGTCGGCCCCCTCCTCGGCGGCGCGACGGACGTCCTCCGCGGCGATCATCCCCTTCACGATCAGCGTGCCGGGCCAGAGGCGGCGGATCTCCGCGATGTGGCCCCAGGAGAGATGGGTGCGCAGGCCGAACTCCCGCGCCGCACGCCGCGCGAGGATCGGCGCCCCGCGTGTCGCGCCCGAATTCTCGAAATGCGGCATGCCGTGGAGCGCCCAGGTCCGCAGGAATGTGCCGAGCGCCCAGGACGGGCGCTGCCCGACGTCGAGGGCGAGGCGGAGGGAGGGCCGCACCGGCGACGAGAAGCCTGCGCGCCGGTAATGCTCGGGATTGGCCGCGACCGGCAGGTCGACGGTGATCACCAGGGTGCCGAAGCCCGCCGCGGCGACCCGGGCGACGAGGCCGGCGATCTTCTCCGGCTCGCCGGGCACATAGGCCTGGAACCAGGCGTCGGGATAGACCTCCGCCACCGCCTCGAGCGGGACGAGCGCGGTTCCCGAGACCACCATCGGGATCCCCGCCACCTTCGCCGCCGCCGCCAGCGCCAGGTCCCCCCGATAGGCGGCGAGGGCGGACATCCCCATGGGCGCGATCCCGAAGCTCTGCGCCCAGCTCCGGCCGAGTAGGCGGACGCCCGGGTCCCGCGAAACGGGCGCCTGAAGAACCCTCGGCAGAAAGCCAAGCGCCGCCAGCGCCGTACGCGTGTCGGCGTTCGACGCGTCCCGCTCGGTCGCGCCGGACACATATGCGTGGATCGGCCGCGGCAGGAACCGCCGCGCGCGGGGCTCGAGATCCTCGAGGGCCTCCACACCGCGCAGCCGGCGGGGGATCGACTGGGGCATGTAACCGGTCTCCGGCGGGCTCGACCGAGCGCAATTCTTGACACTGGAAGAATATTGTGGCAGGCGAGCCACGCAAGCGGTCAATCCGGACCGCCCCCGGTCGCGTGAGTGTGCGGCCAGTCATGCCGCAAACCCGCAGCGACACCTAAGGGGTCTCATGCCGTTCACCAAACTCGGGCTCGACGACGATCTTCTCAAAGCCATCCACGAAGCCGGCTACACCGAGCCGACGCCGATCCAGTCGGCGGCCATTCCGCACGCGCTCGCGGGCAAGGATGTGCTCGGCATCGCGCAGACCGGCACGGGGAAGACCGCCTCCTTCACGCTGCCGATGATCCACCTCCTCTCGAAGGGGCGGGCGCGGGCGCGGATGCCGCGGAGCCTGATCCTCTGCCCGACGCGGGAGCTCGCCGCCCAGGTTTCGGAGAATTTCGAGAAGTACGGGAAGTATCACAAGCTCTCGATGGCGCTGCTGATCGGCGGCGTCAACTTCAACAACCAGGACAAGCTGATCGACCGCGGGGTCGATGTGCTGATCGCCACCCCGGGCCGGCTCCTCGATCATTTCGAGCGCGGCAAGCTCATGCTCACCGGCATCCAGATCATGGTGGTGGACGAGGCGGACCGGATGCTCGATATGGGCTTTATTCCGGATATCGAGCGGATCTTCGGCCTCACCCCGTTCACGCGGCAGACCCTCTTTTTCTCCGCGACCATGGCGCCCGAGATCACCCGCATCACCGAGACCTTCCTCCACGCGCCGGAGCGGGTGGAGGTGGCGCGCCAGGCCTCAGCGGCCGAGACCGTGACCCAGCGCGTTGTGCCCTTCAAGCCCTCGGCCAAGGACGCGGCCGACAAGGAGAAGCGGGACTGCCTCCGCGCCCTCATCCGGGCCGAGAGCGAGCTGACCACCGCCATCATCTTCTGCAACCGCAAGCGCGATGTCGGCGTCCTCCACAAGTCGCTCGTCAAGCACGGGTTCAACGCGGGCGCGATCCACGGCGATCTCGACCAGTCGGTGCGGATGGCCACGCTCAACGGCTTCCGGGACGGGGAGATCACGCTCCTCGTGGCCTCGGACGTCGCGGCCCGAGGCCTCGACATCCCGACGGTCAGCCATGTGTTCAATTTCGACGTGCCCACCCATCCGGAGGACTATGTGCACCGCATCGGGCGCACGGGCCGCGCGGGGCGTTCGGGCACGGCGATCTCGATCTGCGCGCCGTCGGACGGCAAGCATCTCGACAAGATCGAGGAGCTGCTCGGCAAGCCCATCCCCAAGGTCGCCGAGATGACGGCCGACGCCGCGCCCCGGGGCCGGGGCCGCAGCGAGCCCAAGCCCGAGCGCGCGGAGGCGGCGCCCGCCGGCAACGGACGCGATCGTGAGCGGGACCGCGACGGCGGCGGGCGGAGCCGCGGCGGGCGCGGGCGCGGCTCCCGCGAGGCCGACAAGCCCGTGGTGGGGCTCGGCGACCATGTGCCGGCGTTCCTGCTGCGCGAGGTGAAGCTCAAGAAGTCCGCCACACGAGCCTCCTCCAAGGTTGAGGAGGACGACGCGCCCGACACCCCGGTCCAGCCCGACGTTACCGAGGCCGGTTCCGAACCCAAGGCCGCCTGATCCGCCTCACACGCCGACACGGGGCCGAACCCGAGCGGCGCCAACGGCAAGCCGGGAGAGTTCGGTGATCACCGCGCCGCTAGGATGGCAGCCGGCCCAGCCGAGGCGAGCCAAGCGCGGAACCATCATGCAGGGAGCGACTGCGCAGAAGGCGACCCACGCCGCTGCTCCCTCGCTCTCGGCCCGGGGCAGATCTCAGCGGCGATCCGTCATTCCGCGTCGTCGTCGAGGGGGTAGGCGTGGATCGTGCCAATCTCCGCGCCCCTAGGCCCGTTCGGCAGCCGCCGGTGGGCGGGGGCATGCTTGCGCGCGAGCACCGGCGGTTCCGCCGCCACCACCCGCATCCCGAGCGACCGGCACGCCCAGCGCGCGGCGAGCACCGCGAGACCGCGCGAGGTGACGGGCAACCGAACGAGCGCGAAGCCCCCTTCCCGCGGCGCGAGGCCGGAGCGGCCGCGGCCGTCGTCTCGCAGATCGACCAGCACCTCGACCCGTCGCGCGTTGACCGCCATCATTCGTCCTCCAAGCGGGTGACAAGCGCCGTCACGACCGGTTTCTTGCCCCAGTGCTTGGCCGAGACGCGGCGGGCGGCCTTGGCCACCAGCTCCTCGACGCTCGCATCCGTCCGCCGGGCCTTCTTGGGCGCGTCCTCGAGGGCGTCGTCGACCGCCTCCTCGATGAGCTCGACGAGCGAGGCGGGCCAGCCCGGCGCCTCCTTCGGCCCGCCGACCACGCGCACCTCCGGGTCCGCGATCAGGTCCCCGTCCTCGTCGAGCGTGACGGACACCACCACATGGCCCTGGCGCGCGAGCTTCAGGCGGTCGCGGATCACCCCGTCCATCGCGCCCACATGGGTGTGTCCGTCGAGATAGACGCGGCCCGTCTCCACCTCGTCGACGATGCCGGGGGCGTTGCCGTCGAGGCGCACCATCGTGCCGTTGGGCGCGACGAGCGCGTGCGCCGCCCCCCAGTCCTTCGCCCATTTGGCATGCTCTACGAGATGCCGGTGCTCACCATGGATCGGCACGGCGACACGGGGGCGGAGGGCGGCGTAGACCCGCTCGAGATCGTCGCGCCGGGCGTGGCCCGAGACATGGATGCGCTCCATATCCCCGTCGATCACGCGGATCCCTTGCTCGGAGAGGCGGTTGTAGAGCCGGTAGATGCCCGCCTCGTTGCCCGGGATCGTCTTCGAGGAGAAGAGCACCGTGTCGCCGGGCGCGAGGCGCACCGTGGGGTGGCTGTTGCCCGCAATCCGGGCCAGCGCCGCGCGCGCCTCCCCCTGGCTGCCGGTGACGAGGTAGAAGATGTGCTCGGCCGGGATGTCGCCCGCCTGGTCGTCCGGCACGACCTTGGGGAAGTCCTTGAGCTGCCCGGTCTCGACCGCGACCTCGATCATCCGGCGCATGGCGCGGCCCACCACGACCACGCTCCGCCCCACATCCGAGGCGGCTTTGGCGAGGGTGCGCAGCCGCGCCACGTTGGACGCGAAGGAGGTGGCGGCCACCGCCCCGGGCGCCGCGGCGACGATGCGCCGGAGGTGGGGAGTGATCTCCGCCTCCGACCCCGCCGCGCCGGCCAGAAACACATTGGTCGAGTCGCAGGCGAGGGCCAGCACGCCCTCTTGCCCCAGCGCCTCGTAGGGTGCCAGATCGTAGGGCTGGCCGAGCTGCGGGTCCGGATCCAGCTTGAAGTCCCCAGAATGCACCACGGTGCCTAGGGGCGAGCGGATGGCCAGCATCGACGCCTCGGGGATCGAGTGGGTGATCGGGAGGAAGCTTACCTCGAAGCGGCCGGCGGCGATGGGCTCGCCCGCGCCCACCTCGCGCACCGATCGGGTGTCGAGCCCAGCCTCGTCGAGTTTCCGACGCACCACCTCGGCCGTGAAAGCGCGCGCGTAGATCGGCGCCCCGATCTCCGCCCAGAGATGGGGGATGGCGCCGATATGGTCCTCATGCGCGTGGGTGAGGAAGAGGCCCTGCACGCGCTTGGAAATCGCGCGGAGGAAGGCGATGTCCGGCAGCACGAGCTCAACGCCGGGCGCGGTCTCCATATCCCCGAAGCCGATGCCGAGATCGACGGCGATCCAGTCGGCCCCCGAGCCCCGGCCGAGGCCGTAGAGATAGCTGTTCATCCCGATCTCGCCGGCACCGCCCAAGGCCACATAGACCAGCTCGTTCGCGTTCTCAGACATGGGCGCCTTCGGTGTTGTAGCGGTGGATGAGGACGAGGCCGCGCATGGTGAGCTCGTCGTCGACATGTTTGATCGTGGGGGTGGAGCGCGCGAAGAGAGGCGCGAGGCCGCCGGTGGCGAGCACGGTCATCGCCCGCTCGCGCTCGGCCGAGATGCGGGCGCAAAGCCCCTCGATGAGAGCGACGTAGCCCCAATAGATGCCGGACTGCATGCACTCGACGGTGTTGGTGCCCACAACGCGCTGGGGCACCGTGACGTCGATATGCGGCAGATGCGCGGCCGCGGTCTTGAGCGCCTCGAGCGAGAGGTTGATGCCCGGCGCGATCACCCCGCCCACATAGGCGCCGTCCTCGGCCACGACATCGAAGGTGGTCGCGGTGCCGAAATCGACGACCACGAGATCGGGCCCGTAGGTCTCGTAGGCCGAGACGGTGTTGACCAGCCGGTCCGCCCCCACCTCGCGCGGGTTGTCCACCCGCACCTCGACCGGCAGCCGGCACCCCTCCTTGCCCACCACGAGCGGGCGCGTGCCGAAATAGCGGTCGCACAGCACCCGGAGATTGAACAGGGTGGCGGGGGCGACGTTGGAGATCACAACCTCGGTGATCTCGGAGGGCTCCCACCCCCCATGGCGCATAAGCTGGTTGAGCCAGACGAAATACTGGTCGGCCGTGCGCACGCTCTCGGTGTTGCAGCGCCACTGGTCGACGAAGCCCGCCCCGTCATGCAGCGCGAAGACGGTGTTGGTGTTGCCGACATCGATGGCAAGCAGCATGCGCGATCATCCCGGGACATGGAGGTCGGCGGAGGCGATCCGCCTCACCCCGGCGCGCTCTCTTAGTACAAGCCGGCCCTGCTCGTCCACATCCTCGTAGATGCCCATGTGGGTGGTGGCGCCCTGCCGGGCCTCGATGGGCCGGCCGAGACCCTCGGCGCGGGCAAGCCAGGCGTCTCGGAGGGGGGCAAAGCCCTCGGCCGCGTGAAGCGCCACCCAGTGGGCGAGGCGGGGGACAAGACGGTCGAGCGCGGCCTCGGGCGCAAGCAGCCGCCCGCCTTCGGCCGGCAGCGAGGTGGGCGCGCGGCCGCCGGGGCGCATCGCGTCGGCCGGCGGATGAGCCGCGAGATTGACGCCGATCCCGAGGGCGAGCCAGGCCAGGCGCGCGCCGATCCCCTCGCTCTCGAGGAGAACGCCGGCCACCTTCCGCCCGTTGAGGAGCGGATCGTTCGGCCATTTGAGCGTGACCCGCGACCCGGGCGCCAAGGATTGGAGGAGATCGGCCACGGCAAGGCAGGCGGCAAAGGAAAGCTGTGCGGCAGCGGCCGGGGGCAGGGCGGGGCGGATCAGCAGCGTGGCCATGAGGTTGCCGGGCGGCGAGGCCCAGGCCCGGCCTTGGCGCCCCCGCCCGGCACTCTGCCGGTGTGCGAGGATCCAGAGCGGGCCCGGTTCCCCGGCCCCGGCGCGGCGCCGGGCCTCCGCGTTGGTGCTGTCGGTCTCCTCGAGGACGAGCCGTCGCGCGTCGGCGATCTCGGCCGCCCTCATCGCCCGAGCGACTGGGCGGCGACCAGCGCCGCATCCGTGAGGCCCACCCCGCTCGCGACGAAGGGCAGCCAGCCGATGGCCATCGCCACCGCCGAGAGCGCCACCACCGCCTGGCCGAAGGGCCCGGCCACGAGGTCGAGCGGGCGCTCCTGCTCGGTGAGGTACATGAGCCGCACGATGTTGAGGTAGTAATAGGCGCCGATCACGCTCGCGATCGCGCCTGCGACGGCGAGCGGTGCGAGCCCCGCCTCAACCGCTGCCTTGAAGACGAAGAACTTGGCGAAGAAGCCCACCAGCGGAGGCAATCCGGCCAGCGAGAACATAAGGATCGCCAGCGCCAGCGCCTGGGCGGGCTTCACCGAGGCCAAGCCCTGCAGGTCGGTGATCTGCACCACCGGCTTGCCCTCCCGCTCCATCGACAGGATGAAGGCGAAGACACCGAGATTCATCACCACATAGATGGCGAGGTAGAACATGAGGGCCTGGGCGCCCTCCTCCGTGCCGGCGGCGAGGCCCACCAGCGCAAAGCCCATATGCCCGATGGAGGAATAGGCCATGAGCCGCTTCAAGTTCTTCTGCCCGATCGCCGCGATCGCGCCGAGGAACATCGAAGCGATGGCGACGAAGACGAGGATCTGCTGCCAGTCACCCACGGCGTCGCCGAACCCGTCGTAAAGCACGCGGGCAAAGAGCGCGCCGGCGGCCACCTTGGGCGCGGTGGCGAAGAAGGCGGTGACCGGCGTCGGCGAGCCCTCATAGACATCCGGCGTCCACATATGGAAGGGGGCGGCCGAGATCTTGATGGCCTTCGCCGCTCAGATTAAGACGAGCCCGAAGGTGAGGCCGAGCGACACCCCCTCCGATCCGATGATGCCGGAGATGATGACGAAGTTGACCGAGCCCGTGTAGCCGTAGACGAGCGACGCGCCATAGAGCAACAGCCCCGAGGAGAGCGCGCCCAGCACGAAGTATTTGAGCCCCGCCTCGGTTGACCGCACACTGTCTCGGTTGAAGGCCGCAACCACATAGAGCGCCAGCGATTGCAGCTCGAGCCCGACATAAAGCGCGATGAGATCGCCCGCGCTCACCATCATCATCATGCCGAGCGTCGCGAGGAGGATGAGGATCGGATACTCGAAGCGCAGGATCCCTCGACGCTCCAGATAGCCGTGGCCCAGCACCAGCATCGCGGCGGAGGAGAGGAGGATCAGCACCTTCGCGAACTGGGCGAAGCGGTCGGTCACGAAGG
>CAYXPI010000013.1:0-12094 GCA_964467005.1 uncultured Limibaculum sp.
GCCGCGGGCTCGGGGGCGACCGCGGGCTCGGGGGCGACCGCGGGCTCCGGCCGTGGCGGAGGTGCCGCGGGCCGCGCGGGCGGGGCCTCGGCAAAGCGGTCGATCGGACGCTCCGCCAGCGCCTCGTCCGCCCCCAGCTCGAGATGGTGGCGCAGGAGCTCGAGGGCCGCCCGCGTCGCCGCGTCCAAGTCCGCCATCCTCCGCTCCCCTCGTGTCGCGCCGGCGATCATGGCGCCCAGGCCACGCCGGGGAAACCCCCCGGGCCCTCTCCGTCGCCGAATTGCCGCAGCGTGTTGACGGCGCCCCGTCGAGACCAATAGTTGCGTCCAGCGGCCGCAGGCTGAGCGGCGCAAGGGTTCCCGGGAGCGAGAAGAATGGGCGAGATCGAGCGCGAGGCGATGGAGGTGGACGTCGTGATCGTGGGCGCGGGGCCGGCGGGCCTCTCGGCCGCGATCCGGCTCAAGCAGCTCGGCGGAGACGATGTCTCGGTCGTCGTGCTCGAGAAGGGCTCGGAGGTGGGCGCCCACATCCTCTCCGGCGCGGTGCTCGACCCCTCGGGCCTCGACGCGCTCCTGCCCGACTGGCAGGCGCAGGGCGCGCCGGTGACCGTGCCTGTTACGGAGGACCGCTTCTACATCCTGGGCGAGGCGGGGCAGATGCGCATCCCTGGCTTCGTGCTGCCGCCCTTCATGTCGAACCACGGGACCTACATCGTCTCGATGGGCAATGTCTGCCGCTGGATGGCGGAGCAGGCGGAGGCGCTTGGCGTCGAGATCTTCCCGGGGATGGCGTGTTCCGAGCTTGTCTTTGACGAGGAGGATCGCGTGGTCGGCGTCGTCGCCGGCGAGATGGGCCTCGGCAAGGACCGCATGCCGGGCCCGAATTACGAGCCGGGCATGGAGGTCCGCGGCAAATACGTGCTGCTCGGTGAGGGCGTGCGCGGCTCCCTCTCCAAGCAGGTGATCGCGAAGTATGGCCTTGCCGAGGGCCGCTCGCCCCAGAAATACGGCCTCGGCATGAAGGAGCTCTGGGAGCTCGACCCCGCGCAGCACAAGCCCGGCTTCGTGATGCACACCATGGGGTGGCCGCTTGTCGGCAATGCCGGCGGCGGCTCGTTCATCTACCACCTCGACAACAATCAGGCCTATGTGGGCTTTGTGGTGCATCTCAACTACGAAAACCCGCACCTGTTTCCTTACATGGAGTTTCAGCGCTTCAAGCACCATGAGCTGGTGGCGCCGATGCTGGAGGGGGCCAAGCGGATCTCCTACGGCGCGCGGGCGATCTCCGAGGGCGGCTGGCAGTCCATGCCCCAGCTGACTTTCCCGGGGGGCGCGCTCCTCGGCTGCGCAGCCGGCATGGTCAACGTCCCCCGCATCAATGGGAACCACAACGCCATGCTCTCGGGCAAGGGCGCGGCGGAGGCGGCCTGGCAGGCGCTGGGCGAGGGGCGGGCCCAGGACCGGCTGACGCGCTACGAGCGGCTGGTGGAGCTCGGCCCCATCGCGCGCGACCTCAAATCCGTGCGCAATGTGAAGCCGCTCTGGTCGCGCTACGGGCTGGTGGCCGCCCTCGGCGTCGGCGGGATCGACATGTGGACGGCCTGGGCCGCCACCCAGATCGGCATCCCCGGCGGCACCCTCCTGCCGAGCCTCGGCCATGGCAAGGCCGACCACGAAGCCACAGGCAAGGCCAAGGACTTCGAGCCCATCGACTACCCCAAGCCCGACGGCGTGATCTCCTTCGATCGCGCGACCAACATCGCCTACTCCTTCACCAATCACGAGGACAGCCAGCCCGCGCATCTCACGCTCAAGGACCCGTCTCTGCCGGTCGAGGTCGAGCTCGGCGTGTATGGCGGGCCGTCCCAACGCTACTGCCCCGCGGGGGTCTACGAGTATGTGCACGAGGAGGCGGGCCCGCGGTTCCAGATCAACTTCCAGAACTGCGTCCACTGCAAGACCTGCGACATCAAGGATCCCGAGCAGAACATCGTCTGGACCACGCCTCAGGGGGGCGACGGGCCGAACTACCCCAATATGTGAGGGTCGGCCGCTGGGGCCCGCTCGACGGCCGGGCCCCCGCCGCCCGGGTCCCGCTGGCCTTGGCTGCGCCCGCCGTCGCTGGCCGGATCGGTGGGAGCGGTGCGTCCTTCCGCCGCGCCGCAAATCTGGCGGGCGGGCCCGGGCGCGTCTGAGGGCTTGCCGAAACGGCGATGGGCTCCCCCATCTCCTCTGGGTGCCGCTCCTCGCCGGCGGGAAATCCCTCGGCGCCGCGCCACTCACATGCCTCCTCCTCGCCGCCCTCGCCACGATAGGGGCGGTGCGCGTCCTCGGCGTCCGGGTCTTCTCCGAAAACGGGTGGCGCCTCGGCCCGGGCCTCGCCCTGCTCACGCGACCGGCGGCGGGCCCGAGGCCGGCCTGCAAACCCTCACCGTCGCGCTCATGATGGCGGCGGCGGTCGCGGTCCTCCGGGGCGAGGCGGCCGGGGCCCTCCGTCGAGACCCGCGCTTGAGGCCCCACCGATCTCGACCGGTTGGTCCCGACCCACGCTCATGCCGCTCCTCGTGGCGGTCCTCCCGGCGCTCCTGCGGCTCCTGCGCTCGGCGGTGCCGGCGACGCTGACCGCGGCCGCCCTGGCCTGGACGGGCAGTGTGGTCCGCGTCGGCGGGGTTTTCATGGTGTTGCGCGTCTTGGTGCCCATGACGGACGGTTCTGCCCCTCTGAACCGCCACGATCCCGGGGCCCGCCGCCCAGGTCACCCCCCTCGACCGGTGGGACTGGCACGGGCCGGGCGTTTGCCTCTTGCCCCAGGTCTGTGCCGGCGGCCCGCGCATCGGGGCGGGCGCCGTCGGCGCGATCCCGGTCACTCGACGCTGCCGGCGACCGATCTCCTGGGGCTCATCGACCGTGGGATCGCCCGACCCGGCCATCCCGGGAGCAGCGCATCCCGCGGGACGTGAACCTCCCAGCCTCCCACCGCGCGGTGACGATCGGTCGGCGCTCCTCAACTTCTGGATCCGCGCAACGCCACGCCACGGGCGCCCGGCTCGGCGGTCCGAGGCCACTTGCACAGGGCGGGTGGCGCCGACGGCCTGTGTGGCGCTGCTCGACGACGCAGGGGCCGCGGCACCGCCTCGCCCTGCCGCGGAGACCGGCCGACCGCCGCGGGCCGGAGCGCGGACTAACCGCCGGCCCGAAACACCGCGACGAGGTTCGAGCGGAGATCGGGCCGTGGGACCTCCCGACCGCCGTCCCAGCAGGCGCTGAAGAAGGCGGCCGCCACGCGCCCGCCCGCCTCGGTCCCGGCTTCGAGGAGCTCGCGCAGCGTGTATTCGCGCACGTGATGGGCCGGCTCCTGCCCCCGCCCGAGACTCGCCGCGTAGATCGGCTGCGGGTTGCGCCCGGAGGCCCATCGTCGCCGCTTGATCTCGGACTGGACGTTGGGTGTGGTGACG
This sequence comes from uncultured Limibaculum sp., assembly GCA_964467005.1. Classification (GTDB taxonomy): domain Bacteria; phylum Pseudomonadota; class Alphaproteobacteria; order Rhodobacterales; family Rhodobacteraceae; genus Thermohalobaculum. Next base: position 3,458 of record CAYXPI010000013.1, read on the forward strand.
ACGAGATGGCCGCCCGGCGCGAGATGGGCGAGAAGAAACCGCAGCACCCGCGCCGGGTTGGCGAGGAGATGCTCCAGCACCTCGGCGAAGAGGATGAGGTCGAACCGCTCGCCCAGGTCGCGGGTGTCGAGCTCGGGATCGGTGAGGTCCACCGGGTGCACGCGCGGGGGCCGATCGGGCGGCATCCGGAAGCTGGGCCGCTCGGCGACCGCGATCGTCGCCCCGGGCATCAGGCGCGTGAGGATGTAGGTGTTGACGCTGATCCCGACATCGAGGAGCCGCGGGGCGTCGAGACCCTGTGTGAGGCGCACCGCCATGCGGTCGAGCTCGAGGAACCGCGCGCGATGGTTGCGGAGATAGCCGATCTGCGGCCCGGTCGGCAGGCCGTCGAGATCGGAGAGCGCGGCCTCGGACACCGCGTCGAACCTCGCCGCGTCGAGGGAGCGCTCCGCCTCCAGCTCGGCGCTCAGGCGTGCGGCGTCGGCCGTGAGGACGGGGAGCGGCGGGGCGTCCGGCCCGGCCGGCGGGTCGACCGGCACGAGGCCGAGGGCCCGGGCCAGCCCGGCGCGGTCCGCCTCCCCCAGGGCGGTCAGGCCGTCGGAGCTAAGAAGGCGGCGGAGGAGCCGGAGCCGGGTCGCGAGGTCGAGGCGCTCAGCGGGCATCGGGCGGTCCCCCGTCCTCGCCGGCCTCGGCGTGATGGCAGGCGACCTCGACGCCCCCGAGCGGGCGGAGCGCCGGGCGCTCGCGCCGGCAGGTTTCGTCGGCCCGGTCACAGCGCGGGGCGAAGGGGCAGCCCCGCTCGGGCGGGCCCAGGCTGGGCGGCGGGGCGGGCGGACGGTCCGGCCCGAAACTGCCGCCGGCGAGCTTGGGAACCGAGGCGAGCAGGAGCCGCGTGTAGGGGTGCTGCGGCGCGGCGAAGAGCGCGGGCGCCGGGCCCGTCTCCATCACCCGGCCAGCATACATCACCGCGACATGGGTCGCGAACTGGCGGACGACGCTCAGATCGTGGGTGATGAAGAGGTAAGTGAGCCCCTGCGCCTCCCGGAGGTCCATCATGAGATTGAGGATCTGCGCCTGGATCGAGACGTCGAGGGCGGAGACCGGCTCGTCCGCCACCACGAGGTCGGGCTCCGTCACCAGCGCCCGGGCGATGGCGATGCGCTGGCGCTGGCCGCCGGAGAACTCGTGCGGCAGGCGCGGCGCCCAGGAAGGCTCGCACCCCGTGGCCGCCATCACCGCCTGCACCCGAGCCCGCAGTTCGGCCCCGCGCACCCCGGGGAGGAGCGCCCGCACAGGCTCGGAGAGGGTCTCGGCCACCGTCCGCCGCGGGTTGAGCGAGGCGTAGGGGTTCTGAAAGATCATCTGCATCCGCGCGCGGTAGCGGCGGCGGGAGCGCGCGCTCAGCCGGTCGATCCGCCGTCCGTCCACCAGCACCTCGCCGCGGGAGGGCGCGAGCAGCCCCATGACGACCCGGCCGAGCGTCGTCTTCCCGCAGCCCGATTCGCCGACGACCGCGAAGGCCGCGCCCTTGGGAACGGCGAGGCTCACCCCGTCGAGCGCGCGGACAAGGGGGCGGCGGAGAAGGATGCCCTCGCGCGGCAGGCGAAAGCTCCGGGCGAGGTCGCGCACCTCGAGAAGCGGCGCGGGCGCGGCTTGCTCCTGCGGCTCGACGCGCGCGCTCATGCCGGGGCTTTCAGCGGGCGGTAGCACGCCACCCCGCGGCCGGGCCCCGCGGGCTCGAGCTCCGGCCGCTCGAGATGGCAGCGGGCATAGGCGCGGGGGCAGCGCGGGCGAAAGGCGCAGCCGGTGGGAAGCGCGCCTAAGGGCGGCATCGCACCCGGAATCTGCGCAAGCCGCCCCCCTGGCGTCGCCTGCCCGGGAAGCGCGGCCAAGAGCCCCTCGGCATAAGGGTGGCGCGGGGCGGCGATCACCTCGGCCGTGGGCCCCTCCTCCACCACCCGGCCGGCATAGAGGATCATGAGCCGCTCGGTCACCTCCGCCACCACCGCAAGGTCGTGGCTGATGAGGAGGAGCGCCACCCCCCGCTCGCGGCAGAGCCGGAGGAGAAGGGCGAGGATCTCGGCCTGGATGGTCACGTCGAGCGCGGTGGTCGGCTCGTCGGCGATCACGATCTCGGGCTCGGTGACCAGCGCGATGGCGATCACCACCCGCTGGCGGAGCCCGCCCGAGAGCTCGTGCGGATAGGCGTCGATCCGCCGCGCGGCGGCCGGCACCTGCACCGCCTCCAGCATCGCGATCGCCCGCTTGCGCGCCGCCCGGTCCGAGATCCGCTCATGGGCCTTCAGCGTCTCGGTGATCTGCCGCCCGATGGTGAGCACCGGGTTGAGCGTGGCCATCGGGTCCTGGAAGATCATGGCGATGCGCTTGCCGCGGATGCGCCGCATCTCCTCGGGCTCGGCGGTGAGGAGGTTCCGCCCGTCGAGCCGCACCGTGCCCCCCGCGATCCGGCCCGGCGGCTGGATGAGATCGAGGATGGCGAAGGCGAGCATCGACTTGCCGGCGCCGGACTCGCCGACGATGCCCACGCGCTCCCCGCGGGCCAGGGCGAGATCGACGCCGTCCAGCGCCGGGAGCTCCGCCCCGCCAGGGCCCGGGAAGGCGACCCTGAGATCGCGCACCTCGAGGAGCGCGCTCACCGGCCGATCCTCAGCCGCGGGTTGAGCGTGTCGCGCAGCCAGTCGCCCAGAAGGTTGATCGAGAGGATGAGGAGCACGAGCACGAGCGCCGGGAACAGCGTGATCCACCAGACGCCCGAGAGCACGACCTCGAAGCCCGCGCGGATGAGCGCGCCGAGGGAGGGCTGCGTCGCCGGCATGCCGAGGCCGAGGAAGGAGAGCGCCGCCTCCGTCACGATCGCCTCGGCCACTTGGATGGTGGCGAGCACGAGGACGGGGGTCAGCGTGTTGGGCAGGATGTGCCGGCGCAGGATGGTGGCCGAGCCGAGGCCGAGGGTGCGGGCGGCGTCCACATAGTCTTTCTCCCGCTCGGCGAGCACCGAGGCGCGGACGGTGCGGGCAAAGCGCGGCCAGTCTGCCAGCCCGATCACCAGGATCAGCATCGGAATCGCGAGCTGGCCATAGAGATCGGGCCCGAAGGCCGCCGAGACGACCGCCAGCGCCACGATGGCGAGCATGAGCGTGGAGAGCGAGAGCTGGATGTCGGCCACGCGCATCAGGACCGTGTCGAGCCAGCCCCGGCGGTAACCCGCGACGAGCCCGATGGTGACCCCCACCACCACCTGCACGGCCACAGCCCCCAACCCGATGAGAAGCGAGATCCCGGTGCCGTACATGATGGTCGAGAGCACGCCGCGGCCCTGGGCGTCTGTGCCGAGGGGAAAGCGCGCGTCACCCCCCGGGAGCCAGGCAGGCGGCATCTCGCTGTCCATGATGTCGAGCTGGAGGGGGTCGTAGGGGTTCTGCGGCGCGAGGAGCGGGGCCGACACCGCCATGCCCACGAGCGCGAGGAGGACGAGCGCGGCCAGCACCGCCGTCGCGTCGCCGAAGAACCGGCGCCGGAGTTCGCGCGGGCCGATCACGCGCCCGCCTCCGCCAGCTGGATCGCGCGCGGCAGCGAGAGGGGGGCAAGCTCCGCCGCGAGCGTGCGATAGGCGAGGACGGCCGCGATCAGCGCCAGCACGAGGGCGAGGGCGAAGACCGCCTTCACCGGGCGCGCCGCGTGCCGGGAGGGATTGGCGAGGAGCCGCCCCTCGGCCCGCGCGGCGGCGAGGAAGGCCCGGCCCTCCGGGATCGCGCGCAGGCCCAGATTGATCGCCAGAAAGCTCGCGAGAAGCGCGGCGAGCGCGGCGCCGACCAGCGCGGCCGCCTCCACCCCGGCGGCGCTCACGCCTCGGCCCCCGGCACGCTCACCATCGGGTTGATGATGGTGTAGAGGAGATCCACCACCGTGTTCACGACGACGAAGATCGCCCCCACCACGATGATGTAGGCGATGATGAGGGGCGTATCGACGCGGTTCACCGCCTCGAGGAAGAGGAACCCCATGCCGGGCCACTGAAAGACCGTCTCCGTGAGGATCGTATAGGCCACCAGCGTGCCGATCTGCAGCCCGCCCACGGTGACGACGGGGAGAAGCGTGTTGCGAAAGGCGTGGTCGCGCACCTGCCGCTCGGGCAGGCCCTTGGCCCGGGCAAAGCGCACATAGTCCTGGCCCAACTGCTCCATCATCTCCGCCCGCACGAGCCGGATGAAGAGCGGCAGCATGATGGAGGCGAGCGCCAACGCCGGCAGCACCAGATGCGAGAGCCCGTCGAGGGTGAGAAGCCCGGTGTCCCACCAGCCGAGATCCACCGTGTCGCCACGCCCGAAGGCCGGCAGCCAGTTGAGCTCCACGGCAAAGACCCAGATGAGGAGGATCGCGGTCAGGAACACGGGCACCGAGATCCCGAGGATCGAGAGCCCCATGATCGCCCGCGCAATCACGCCGCCCGGATGGGTCGCGCAGTAGATCCCGGCGGGGATCGCAACGAGAAGTATGATCAGCGTGGCCGCAAGCACGAGCTCGGCGGTGGCGGGCAGCTTGTCGAGGATCACCTCCAGCGCCGGACGTTTGAAGAAGTAGGAGGTGCCGAGATCGCCCTCCACCGCCCGGGAGAGGAAGCGCAGATACTGCTCGGGAAACGGATCGTCGAGCCCGAGCTCGGCGCGGAGCCGGTCCCGCTCGGCCTCTGAGACCGACTGGCCCACGAGCTCGCGCAGCGGGTCGCCCAGATTGTCCTGGATCGAAAAGCCGATGAGGCTGATCACCAGCATGACGAGAACCGCCTGCGCGCTCCGCCGGATCAGGAAGGCGAGGATGGTCATCGCGCCTGGAGTGCCCTCAGCTCTGCGGTCGATGGCGCGTCCTACACCGCTTTGTCGCCCCCCGCAACGGAGCCGTTGGCGGACACGGCACCGGTGGCGAGGGCCGCGAGGCGGGTGCGCTCGGCCTCCGCCGGCCCCCCGGGCAGGGTGGCCAGCACCACGTCGCGGGTGAGAGCGGGCGCGCGCATCGGGCAGGACGCGACGCGCGCCGCGCCGTAGCGGGCCACGTCTGGCTTCGGCAGCGCCGTGAAGCCGAGCCCCCGCCCCACGCATTCGAGGATCGACTCGATGCCGTCCATCGGGATCGTGTCGGCGGGCTCGAGCCCCGTGTCGCGGAGATGCCGCGCCACCAGCCGGCCGATCCCCGTCTCCGGCGCGAACTGGAAGAACGGGAGCCGCGCGGCGCAGTCCTCGAGCGGCCAGTCGGCGGCATCCGCGGGCATTGCGTAAACGAGCTCCTCGGTCGCGAGATGGGTGAGGGTGAGCGCGTCCGCCGCGGGGCCCGCCCGGGTGATCACCGCGGCGTCGAGCCGCCCGTGCCCCACGGCCCGGGCCAGCGCCTCGGAGAGCCCGGTCTCCACGGCGAAGCGCGCCGCCGGAGCCGCCTCCCGCGCGCGAAGAAGAAAGCCCGGCAGGATGCGCACGCTCGCCGTCAGGATAAAGCCGATCCGCCAGTCCCCCGCCAGCCCGTCGGCGGCGGACAGAGCCCGCAGCCGGTCCTCCGAGCGCACCACCTCGCGCGCGGCCTCGGCCACCCGGCGCCCGATCGGTGTGAGCCGCGGCGGCCGGGTCGTCCGGTCGAACAGCGCGCGGCCGAGCTCCGCCTCCAGCGCCTTCATCTGCATGCTGACCGCCGAGAGCGTGAGGCCCAGCGCCTCGGCCGCGCGGCTGAGCGAGCCGAGCTCGGAAATGGCCACGAGGGTGCGGAGGCTGCGCGGGGTCATATCTTCAGAAATCCTGAACCTGTAAGCCAGTTTTATTCGATTGCACTCGAGACACAAGCGGCTACCCTTGCGTCATGTCACAGACCCGTGAAGTTCTCCGCTTGTCCGATCTCCCCGCCACCGCGCGACGCCTGGCTGACGAGGTCTTCGCCCCCCGCGCCGCCCTCTGGGATCGGGAGCGCCGGTATTGCCACGACAACATCGCGGTGCTGCGCGCCCATGGCCTGATGGGCATGACGCTGCCGCGCGAGCTCGGCGGCCTCGGCGCCTCGTTCCTCGACGCGGCCCGGGTGATCGAGGAGGTGGCGCGGGCTTGCACGCTCACGGCCCGCGTGGTGGTCGAGGCCAATATGGGCGCGGTCTCGGCCGTGATGGCCTATGGCAGCGCGGAGCAGAAGGCGCTGGCGGCCCGGCTCGTCCTCGCCGGCGACAAGCCGGCGATCTGCATCACCGAGCCGGGCGCGGGCAGCGCCGCCTCCCAGATGACGACCACCGCCCGCCGGCGCGGCAACTGCTACGTGATTGACGGAACGAAACACTGGATCACCGGCGGCGGGGTCTCGCGGCTCCACCTTATCTTCGCGCGCGTGATCGGCACGGGCGGCCAAGACGAGGGCATCGGCGGCTTTCTCGTCGAGATCGATCCTGCGGCCCCGCCCAAGGGCTACCGCGTCGTGCGGCACGAGCGCACCATGGGCCTCTGCGGGATGCCGGAGGCGGAACTGGCCTTCGAGGGCCTCGAAGTGCCGGCGGAGATGGTTCTGGCGCCGCCGGGCGGGTTCCGCCGCGGCTTCGCGCAGCTCATGAACGCCTACAACTCCCAGCGCGTGGGCGCCGGCACCGTGGCCCTCGGCATCGCCGTCGGCGCCATGGAGCGGGCGCGGGACTACCTCCTTGCGCGCGAGCAATTCGGCCGACCGCTGGCCGAGTTTCAGGGCCTCCAATGGATGCTGGCGGATATGGACACGGGCCTGACCGCGGCCCGGCTTCTGCTCCACGAGGCCGCCCGCTCCCGCGGCCCCAATGGCAGCGCCTTCCCCGAGCCCGCAATGGCCGCCCGCGCCAAGCTCTTCGCCTCGGAGACCGCGATCAAGGCCGTGAGCGACGCCCTCCAGATCTTCGGCGCGCGCGGCTACGGCGCCGAGGAGCCGCTCGAGCGGATGTATCGCGACGTGCGGATGTTCACGATCGGCGGGGGCACGGCACAAGTTCTCCGCACCCAGATCGCGAGCGCGGCGCTCGGCATGCGCCTGCCGCAGACCCGCGACGGCTACCTCCCGCGCGAGGCACCCCTCGCCGCCGAATGAGTCTCACCGCCCCCGGGTGTCGAGAATGCGGGTGACGATCTCGGCGCCCGCCAGCGCGCCCTCAGCCGCCCGAGCCCTCAGCGCGTCGGCGAACTGTTGGGCGGGCTCGTCGATCGGACGCAGTGTGGGGAACAGCGGCGTCTCGGTGTGGAAGGCGACGATGAGGGACTGACCCGAGTTCTCGTTCACCGTGAAGGCGATCACCCGGGGGTTCTGCTGGCGCTGCGCCTGCGAGAAGGCCACGCGCACCCGGCGCTCCTCGCCCACCACCTGGCCGAGCCGGGCGAGCTGCGTCTGCCGCCGATGCGTGTTGGGCAGGAGGTGGAAGACGGTCCCCTGCACATCCACGGCGACGACATGGAGGTGACCCCAGCTCTGACGCTCGGGCATGCGGATGTCGATGAGCGGGTTGTCCCCCACCCGGAACACGCCGGTCGGATTTGCGGGCTCGGACGGGTCGCGCCCGTGGCCGAACCAGAGCTGGAAATCGTCCGACCGCTCGGGCGGCAAGAGCGCGCCCACGAGGCAGACGGGCGGGTTCAGCGTCTCGAGCTGAAGGTCGTAAGTGCGGCTGCCGATGAGGCCCGCCAGACGCGCCTCCACCGCGGCCCGGGCCTCGGCGTCCCGCACCGAGCCGGAGACGGGCACCCGCGCACCCAGTGGAAAGGTCCGGGCCGGGCCCTGCACGCGGAGGGGGCCGCAGCCGCCGACCTCGGAGAGCTCGGTCTCCAGCACCTCGGCGCTCAACATCCGCGGGCCGATGAGGAGGCGGGTGGTGATCTCGTAGGCCGCGAGCGCGACCGAGCGGCGGAGCGCGCTGGCCGCCATGTCTCGGCTGGCCGCGCTCGGCGCCACGCCCTCGACCATCAGCGCCCGGTCTTCGAGCGTGAGGGTCCAGGTCTCGAGCTGGCGGAGCGCCTCCGCGGCCTCGGCGAGATGTTGGCCGAGCGCGTCCTCCGGCGCGCCGCCGGCGATCGGCAGGGGCGCGGGGGGCGTGCCGTAGAGCTGCTCGAGCCGGCGCGAGAGGGCGTCGGACGCGGCGGCGCTCGGCATGTGGCCGCGGGTGGCGATCCGGCCTGTGGGGTCGCGCGTGATCGAGACGCGGTAGGGCGAGACGGTGGCGGGCTCGGCGATCGGGTCCGGATCGGGCTCCGGCGGTGGCGCGACTGCCAGGTCCGTGGGCTCGGTCGGCGTCTCGGGCTTTGGCGGAGCCGGCGGATCCACCTGCACGACCTCCGGCGGGGGAGCCTCAGGCGTGGGGCCCGGCACCACGCCGCCCGGCCTGCCCGAGCCCAAAAGCCCGCTTTGGAGAAGGCCGAAGCCACCCAAAGCCAGAACCGCGAGGGTGAGGACGCCGAGGACGAGACCGCGGCCGCCCGATCCGCGCCGCTTCTTGGGCGTGGGCTGGGGAGCGGGCGCCGGTGCGTCGGCCGCGACCCGGGTCCCGGCTGTCGGCTCTGGCGCGCCGACCGGATCCGGCTCCGGCGCTGGCGGCAGGAGCCCGCCGAAATCCGTGAGGTCGCCGCCGGCCCCGGGCGGGGC
>CAYXPI010000013.1:12194-33465 GCA_964467005.1 uncultured Limibaculum sp.
GGCCCCGGGCGGGGCTACAGACCCGCCGGCGCCCGCGATCACGGTGGCCTCGTCGTCGGGCGCCGCGGTCGAGAGGCCGTCGATGCGGGCGACGAGCGCCGCCGCCGTCTCCGGCCGCCGGGCCGCGTCGGGCTCGGTCAGCGCGGCGATGACGCCGCGGAGCGGCACCGGCACGTCCGACAGATCGAGCGGGCGCGCCTTGTTCTGCATGAGCTCGAAATCGTTGGCGCCGAAGGAGGGCGGCTGGCCCCGAAACGCCGCGAGGAGCGTGACCCCGAGGGCGTAGAGATCCGAGCGCTGGTCGACCCGCCCCTGGATCTGCTCGAGGGGGGCGTATTTGTACTTGCCCGCAAACTGCCCGCCGGTCACCGTCTGGTCCGAGCCGGTGTCCTTCGCGATGCCGAAATCGATGATCACCGGCTGGTCCACCCGGCCGCCGCGCAAGAGGATGTTGTCCGGCGAGAGATCCCGGTGGATCACGCCGAGCGCGTGGCAGGCGGCAAGCCCCTCAGCCACCCGGCGGCCGAGGACGAGAACCTCCGACGCCGAGAGCGGGCGGGCGCGCATCCGCGTGTCGAGCGGATCGCCCGCGACGTAATCCATCACCAGATAGATGTCGTTGTTCGCCGTGCGTCCGAGGTCGATGTAGTGGATCACGGCGGGGTGGGAGACTGCCCGCACCGCCTCTTCGCGCCTCATGAGCGCGATGTGCATGTCATTGTCGGTGAAGGTCGATTTGAGCGCCTTGATCGCCACCTGGCGCTCGGTGATCTCGTGGCGGGCGAGGTAGACCTCGCCCATGCCGCCGCGGCCCAGAATGCGGGAGATGCGGTAGGTGTTGTTGACGAGGGTGCCGATGGCGAAGACGTCGTCGTCTCTCGGTTCAGCCATCGCACCCTCCCCCGCTCGGCGGCCCACTCCGGCCGGCCGCCATTAGCCCCGGATTCGCCGGGCCTGGCAAGCGGGCCGAAGGGGGGCGCGGCCGTCAGCCGATGGCCTGAAACTCCACCCGGCGATTCTCGGCCGCGTTGGGGTTGGAGGTGATGAGCGGATAGTCCTCGCCCACCCCAATGGCCTGCAGCCGCTCGGGCGCGATGCCGCAATTCACCACGAGGTGCTGGCGCACCGAATCCGCCCGCCGCTTCGACAGCCGGAGATTGTAGCCGTTGGAGCCCGACGCGTCGGTGTGGCCGAAGATGCGGAAGAGCTTGACGTCCGACGCGCGCATGGCGTTGCAGAGCATCGTGAGCTTGTCGAACTCGGTGGGGCGGAGCGCGGCGCTGTTGTAGTCGAACTGGATGAGGACGTTGATCTGCGCGTCCGCCGGCATCCGGACATACTCCACCTGGGGCGCCGCGGCGCTCGACCCGGGCTCGGGACGGACCCGGGGGGCGGCCTCGGTCTGCGCGCCGGCCGAGCTCGTCGCCGCCTGGCCCGCGGCGGTGGCGCCGGCCGCGGTGACCGGCGAGAGCGACAGACCGCGATGGGTCTGCTGGTGGGTCTCGAACTTCTTCAGAAGATCGGCCTCCGAGGTCTGGGCCTGCGCGCCGGCGTGGGACAGCGCGAGCGCGGCGGTCGCCGCCAGGGCAAGGAACGGGATGCGCATGAGATGCCTCCATCGGATCAGTGGGAAAAGGGCCCGCCCGGTCGCCGGGGGTCTCGAGGAGGGTACCACATCCTGGCCCAGATCTGCGAGGGGTCGCCGCGGTTTGCGCACAGTTTCGCCATCTGGGCCTCGCCTCGCGCGCCACTTCATGAGATGCTGGCAAAAGAGCAGGGGCTCGGGCAGCCGAGCCGGCCCGGGGGAGAGGCGGATGAGGCGACAGTCAGGCGGCGCGTTCGGGCTTTTGGCGCCCGCGGTCCTCGCGGTGGCGATCACGCTGGGCCAGGGCGCGCCGGCCTCGGCACAGGTTGCCGGCCGGCCCTTCCCGCGGGAGGCGGTGGAGCCCCAGCTTCCCGAGCGGCCGGCGGCCCCCCGCCCGGGACCCGCCCTCCGCGTGGACGAACCCGAGCGCCAGCGGCCCCAGGCCGGCGGCCCGCAATTCGTGCTGGAGGACGTCGCCTTCGAGGGCTCGAGCGCCTACGACGCCGCGCGCCTCCGCGCCCTCATCGCCGACAAGATCGGCCAGCCCGTGGACTTCACCGGGCTCCAGGAGATCACCGACCGGGTGGAGGCGCTCTACCGGGCGGACGGGTTCCTCGCCGTCCGCGCCGTCATCCCCGCTCAGCGCATCGCCGGCGGCCAGGTGCGCGTCACCATCGTCGAGGCCAGCATCTCAGAGGTCCTCCTCCGCGGCGAGCTCGGCCGGGCCGAACCCCAGATCCGCCGCGAGCTCGAGCGCTTGGTGGGCGTGAAGCCGCTCTCCGCCGCCGCGGCGGAGCGGGCGCTTCTCCTCGCGCGGGACCTGCCGGGGGTGAACCTCCTCGCCGCCCTCCGCGCGCGGGAGAGCGAGGTGCCGGGGGATCTCATCCTGCTCGTCGAGGGCACCCACGCGCCCCTCGACGGGTTCGTCAGCGTCTCCAACCTCGCCTCGGAGTTCGCGGGCCCCACCGTCTTCACCGGAGGCGCCGCGCTCAACAGCCTCGGCTTCAGCGGCGACCGGCTGGACGCCGTGGCGCTCACCTCCCTCGACATCGGGGAGCAGGTGCTCGGCCAGCTCACCTACAGCGCGCCCACCGGGGTGGAGGGCCTCCGGCTCTTCGCCGCCGCCTCCCTCACCTACTCCGAGACCGGCGGTCCCTTGAGCGATCTCAACGTCGTCTACCGCTCGCAGATCGTCCGCGCCGGGCTCGACTACGCGGTGATCCGGAGCCGGGCCCGCACCCTCGGCCTGCGCGGCGGCTTCGAGGCCATCCGACAGGACAGCGACGCCCTTTTCGATCCCATCGAGGTGGACGAGAACCTGCGTGTCTTCTTCACCGACCTCCGCTTCATCGAGTCCGATCTCGGCGGTGGGATCCTCGACACCACCACGGCCCTCCGCCTCGGTGTCGAGGCGCTCGGCGCAAGTTCGGAGGGGGATGCCGGCCTCACTGGGGGACCTGACACCGACCCCTCCTTCTTCTCCGCCGGGGTGAGCGCGGATTATCGCCGCCCGCTGCCCTTCGACCTCGCGGTGACCGGGCGGGTGCGGGGTCAGGTCTCCACCGGCAATCTGCCGAGCATCGAGACCTTCTCCCTCGGAAACTACACAATCGGCCGCGGCTTCGATCCGGGCGCGCTGACGGGCGACCATGGCCTGGCCGCGAGCCTCGAGCTCGCCTACGCCCTGCCGATCGAGGGGATCGAGGCGCTCGCCGCGCCCGAGGCCTTCGGCTTCGTCGACACCGGCCGGGTGTGGAACGAGGACGGACTCGACGCCGGCCTCACCTCCGTGGGCGCCGGCGCACGCTGGCAGCTCTTCGAGCGGGTGGCGGCCGAGGTCTATGTGGCGGTGCCGGTGCAGAGCTCGGACCTGGTGGACGAGGACGATGTGCGGGGGCTGTTCCGGCTCACCACCTTCTTCTAGGCTTCGCTGGCCGCAGCGATGAGGAGGCGCCGATGACGAGACCGACAGCCGCGCGGGGGGCCCTCGCCCTTCTGCTCGCCCTCGGCGCTTGCGCCCCCATCGCCCGGGCGCCCGATCCGGCCGACGGCGCGGGCCCTGCTCTGGACAGCGGCGCGCTCTCTCTCCAGCGCCGGGCCTTCGCGGACAACGCGCTCATGCGTTTCGAGGCGGCCGAAACCCTCTACCGCGAAAGCGCGCTCCAAACCGGGGAGACCTTCTCCGCGGGCGCGATCGCCCAGCTTGAGCAGGAGCTCTATCTCGCGCTCAACAAGAGCAATCTCGGCGAATTCGAGCCAGCGGAGGCGCTCTTTCAGGCCGCGCGGGAGGGGATCGAGCGCTCCGGAAACCTCGTGAGCCGGGTCAAGGCGTCGGTCTTCTACGCCCAGCATCGCCTCAACCAGCGGCGCGTAACCGAGAGCCGGGCCGAGGCCGAGCGCGCGATCACCCTCGGCGAGGCGGCGCTGGCGAGCGGCGCGGCGGAGCGGGGGGTGGACGGGCTCGCGGCCCAACCCGCCGCGTTCGTGCTGGGGCCGGAGGGGCTCGAGATCCCGGAGGAGACGGCCAAGCTTCTGGCGGGCGAGGCGCAGACGGATCTCACCGGCGCCCTCACCCCGGGCCAGCTCACCCCACGCGAACAGCTCGCGATCCTCCTCGCCCAGGCGCATTACGTGGCGGCTGCCGGGCGTCGGGCCGAGGGGCAGGACCCCGGGCCCGCCCTCGCCGCCGCCCGCGACCATCTCGAGGCAGCCCCGGTCACGAACGCGCTCTGGCTCCGCGCCGAGCTTGCCCGGCTGGCCGGGGATCTCGCCCTCGCCCGCGGCGATCTCGGCGCGGCGGACGACGAGACCGACCAGGCCGTGCGCATCGCCCGACGCTACGCCGCCGGCGAGCGACCGGAGGCGCTCCTGCGCCTCCAGCAGGGGCGCGTGCGGCTCGAGGCCGGCGATGCCGCGGGCGCCGAGGCCGCCTTTGCCCGGGCGCTTGAGATCCTGAGCCGGGGCGGCCGCGGCGTGTCCTTCGACGCGCTCGCGCCCTATCTCGATCTTCTGGCCGAAGCGCCTCCCGGGCCGGAGCGGGACGAGATGGTCTTTCTCACCCTCCAGCAGCTCCGGAACCCGGCCACCTCGGAGACGCTGGCCCGCCTCGCCGCCCGGCTTACCGCCGGCTCCTCCGCCGAGGCGGAGGCGATCCGCGCGCTTCAGGACGCCGAGCGCTCGGTCAACCGCGAAGCCGCCCGTCTCGACCGGCTGACCGCCGCCCGCCCCCGCGACACCAACGCGATCCGGGTCACCCGCACGCGCCTCGCGGACGCTCGCGCAGCCCTCTCCCGGGCCCGCGCGGAGATCGACGCCGCGGCCCCCAACTTCCAGCAGCTCGGCGACCGCTCCGTGCCGCTCGCGGAGTTTCAGGCCGACCTCGCGCCCGGCGAGCTCTTCCTGCAGATCCGTCTCGGGCAGGAGCGCGGCGCCGTCGCCGCCGTCACGGCCAGCGGTCTCCGGCTCGTGCCCATCGAGCTTGGCCGGCGGGAGGCCGAGGCCCTCGTCGCCCAGGTGCGGGAGAGCGTCTACAGCCCCTTTTTCGACGTCGAGGCCGCCAGGGAGCTCTACGATCGCATCTACGGGCCGCTCGAGGCCGAGATCGCCACGGCCGGCTCGGTGATCATCGCGCCGGACGGGCCGCTCCTCTCGCTCCCGCCCGCGCTCATGGTGGCGGGCGATCTTTCGGGCTACACGCCGCGCTCGCTCGATTACTCGTCCGTGCCCTGGTTCGGCGCGCGCTCGGCGGTGTCGGTGACCCTCTCGGTCGCCTCCTTCCACCATCTCCGCCAGGTTGCGCCGTCGGACGCCGCGGCGCCCTTCCGCGGCTTCGGCGCCTTCGAGCCCTTCGGGCCCCAGCGCGCGCCCGAGGTGTTGGCCACCCGCAGCGCGCCCCAGGTTTGCGCCGACGTGATCGCCCAGCTCGGTGGCCTCGCGCCACTGCCCAACACCGACGCGGAGGTGATCCGCCTCGCCGAGCTGGCCGGCGCCGGGCCCTCGGGCGCCGTGCTCGGGCGGGAGTTCACAGATGTCGCGCTCCTCGAGGGCGACCTCACGGACGCCCGGATCCTGCATTTCGCGACCCACGGGCTCCTCCCCCTCTCGGCGGACTGTCTGCCCGAGCCCGCCCTCGCCACAACCCTCGCGCCGGGCGGCGACGGGCTCCTCGAGGCCGGCGAGATCGTGGAGCTCGCGCTCGACGCCGACCTCGTGGTGCTCTCCGCCTGCGACACCGGCGGGCGTGGTGCCACCTCGGCCCTTGGCACCGGCTTCCGCGGCTCGGGCGGCGAGGCGCTCTCCGGCCTCGTCCGCGCCTTCTTCTACGCTGGCGCGCGCAACGTGGTCGCCTCGCACTGGCTCGTGCCCGATGCGGAGACGGCGGCGCTGATGGACGGGCTCTATCGGGGGCTGGCCCAAGGCGAGAACCCGGCGGCCGCGATGCGGGGCGCCCGGGCCGAGCTCGCCGGCCGGCCGGAGACCTCGCACCCCTTCTACTGGGCAGCTTTCTCGGCCATTGGCGATGCCGGGCGCAACCGGGCTGACACCGCCTCCGCCCAGGCGCCCGGCCAGGTCCGCGCCGCCCGCGCTCCCGCCCGCTGAGCGCGCCGATGTCCGCCGCGCTGCCCGCCCTCGGCTTCTACGGCAAGGTGCCCGCGGCGGGTGACTTTCTCTCCCGCGGCCTTCCGCGCGAGATGACCGGGCGGTGGGACCGGTGGATGGAGCGCGCCCTGCCGGAGGCGATGGCCGTCGGCGGAGGCGGGCTCTGGGCGATCCGTGCGGGCCCGGGCGTGCTGTGGGACCGTCCGGTCTCCGGCGCCTTCCGCCTGAGCGCGGACCGGGTGGGCCGGCGCTTCCCCTTCCTCGTGGCGGTGGGGGGGCTCGCCCTCGCGCCCGACGATCCCTGGTTCGCCGCGGCGGGCGAGCTCGTCCAGGCCGCGGTGGCGGGGCTGGGCCCAGAGGCGATCGCCGCAGGCCTCGACGCGCTGCCCCACACCGCCCGCGCCCCTGCGCTCTCGGACGCCGCCGAGATCTGGGGCCTGGGGCTTGGGCCCGAGGACGCCCAGGCGCTCTTCCGCTTTCCCAGCCTCGGGGCGCTCGCCGAGGGCGGGCTCACGGCCGTCTTCCGCGCCGGCGGCCCGGCGGCCCCTGTGGGCGCGCCGCCCGAGGACGCCTTCGACCCCGCCGAGAGCGCGGCCCTCGCGGCCCCGGCTCCGCCCGCCGCGCCGGCCGCCGAGCGCGTGGGCCTCGACGACCTCATGGGCTTCCTCGACGATCCCGCTTCGCCCGCGACCAAATCCGAGGCGGACGGGCGGGTCGGGCTCGACGAGCTCTTCGGCGATCTCGACCGGCCCAAGCCCGAACGGGACATGCCATGACCCGCCAAGCCCGCTGATGCCCCGCTTCGCCGCAAATCTCAGCTTCATGTTTGCCGAGCGCCCGTTCCTCGAGCGCTTCGCCGCCGCGGCGGAGGCGGGCTTCGAGGCGGTCGAGTTCATGTCGCCCTACGCCCATTCCGCCGACGCCATCCGAGCCGAACTGGACGCCCACGGCTTGACGGTCGCCCTCATGAACACCCCGGCGGGGGACTGGGAGGGGGGCGAGCGTGGCCTCGCCTCCCTGCCGGGGCGGGTGCCGGACTTCGTCGCCTCCATCAAGGAGACGCTCGCCTACGCCACCGTGCTCCGGCCCGAACGGATCCATGTGATGGCCGGCGTCTCGCGGGGGCCTTGGGCGCGGTCGATCTACGTCGCCAACCTCTCGCGCGCCTGCGAGATGGGGCCCCAGCAGCAATTCACCATCGAGCCGATCAACCCGCGCGACATGCCGGGCTACCACCTCACCGAGACTCAGGACGCGCGCACGGTGATCGACGCGGTGGGCAAGGGCAATCTCGGCCTCCAGCTCGACCTCTATCACTGCCAGATCACCGAGGGGGACATCACCCGGCGGGTCGAGGCGCTCTCCCCCCTCATCCGCCATGTGCAGATCGCCGGCGTGCCGGACCGGGGCGAGCCCGACCGGGGGGAGCTCTCCTTACCCCATTTACTCGAGGTGCTGGACCGGATCGGCTACACGGGCTGGATCGGCTGCGAGTACCACCCGGCGGCGGGTACGGAGGCGGGCCTCGGCTGGTTCGCGCCCTATGCCCGGCGGGCGAACCGGGCGGCGCTCGGCTGAGGCTCAGGCCCGCTCGCCGAGCCCGATGGCGATGAGCGCGTAGGCGATCTGGGCCGCGGTGAAGGTCGAGGCCGCATCGATGGCGCGCGGGGCCAGCTCGACGACATCGAGCCCCACCACCCGCCGGCCCGCGAGCGCCGAGCGGACAAGCCCAAGCGCCTGGTAGAAGCCAAGGCCCCCCGGCACCGGCGTGCCCGTGGCCGGCATCACCGAGGGGTCGAGACCGTCCACGTCGAAGGTGAGATAGACCGCCTCAGGAAAGCCCTCCGGCAGGGCGATCGCCAGGGTGCCCTCGGTCACAAGGCTCTCGGCGTCCCAATGCACCACCCCATAGGCCTGCCGCGCCACCGCCTCCTCTTTGGAGAGCGCCCGCACGCCGATCTGGGCAATCGGATGGCCGGCCTCGGCCAGGAGATGCATGACGGAGGCGTGGCTGTGCGGCTCACCTTGATAGGCGACGCGGAGATCCGCATGGGCGTCGACCTGCAGGATCCCCACCGGCGCCGCGAGCGCCCGTGCCACGCCCGTCGCCGCGCCATAAGTGATCGAATGCTCGCCGCCGAGAACGAGCGGCAGGCGCCCCGCCTTTGCCGCCGCCTCGGTGCGCGCGGCCAGCCGGGCCATCACCTCGGGCAAGGGCGCGTCGCACGGCACCGCCGCCTCCGTGTGGATGCCCGCCGCGCAAGGCTCCGCCCCCCGCCAGAGACGCTCGAGTTCGTAGCTCGCCTCGAGAATCGCGGCCGGCCCAGCCGCCGTCCCGGCCCCATAGGACACCGTGCGCTCGAGCGGCATGGGGATCACCCGCACCCGCGCCCGCTCGGGCGCGCGCTCCGCCTCCGTGAGCTCCGACCCGAGGAAGACAGTCACGAGAGCCGCCCCTCAAAATCCGCCTGGTCGAAGGCGCGGATCAGCTGGAGATCGTCCGTCTCCGAGTCCCAGAGCGCGAGCGCCGGCAGCTGCACGCCGTTGAAGGTCGTCGTCTTCACCATCGAGTAATGGGCCTGGTCGAGGAAGGCGAGGCGGTCCCCGGGCTCCGGCATCCGGGCGAAGCGGTAGGTGCCGATCACGTCGCCCGCCAGGCAGGAGGGCCCCCCGAGCCGCACCGCGATCCCCTCCGCCGGCTCGCCGAGGAGCGCGGGGCGGTAGGGCGCCTCGATCACATCGGGCATGTGGCAGGTGGCGGAGACGTCGAGAATGGCGATGGGCCCGTCGTTCTCCATCACATCCAGCACCTCGCCGACGAGGATGCCCGCATCCAGCGCCACCGCCTCTCCCGGTTCGAGGAAGATCCGGCAGCCCGTGTCGTCCGCCACCTCGCGGAGGAAGGCCACCAGCGCCTCCCGGTCGTAGTCCGCCCGGGTGATGTGATGACCCCCGCCCAGATTTATCCAGTCGAGCCCGCCCCAATGGGGCGCAAGCGCGGGCCGCACCGCCTCCCAGGTGCGCCGGAGCGGCCCGAACCCCTGCTCGCAGAGCGTGTGCATGTGCACGCCCGCATGGGGGCCGAGATGCGCAGCCTCGAGCTGGCTCACCGGGTGGCCGAGACGGGAGCCTGGGGCCGCAGGGTCGTAGCGCGGCACCTCGCCTTCCGAGTGCTCGGGGTTGATGCGGAGCCCGGTGTCCGCCCCGCCCCCCCGCGCCGCAGCGCCAAACCGGGCCGCCTGGGCCGGCGAGTTGAACACCACGGTGTCG
This sequence comes from uncultured Limibaculum sp., assembly GCA_964467005.1. Classification (GTDB taxonomy): domain Bacteria; phylum Pseudomonadota; class Alphaproteobacteria; order Rhodobacterales; family Rhodobacteraceae; genus Thermohalobaculum. The sequence continues at coordinate 21,649 of CAYXPI010000013.1, forward strand.
GAGAGCGCCGCGATCTCGTCGATCTCCGCCGCCTTGTAACCCGCCGCGAAGGTCTCGACGATCCCACCGAAACGGGCGCGCCCGAGCCTGGCCTCCCAGAGGCCGCTCGCGCAGGTCCCCGAGAGATGGCGCATGAGGATGGGCGCGGCCGCCCACATGGAGAAAGCCTTGAGCGCGAGCAGCACCGTGGCGCCCGAGCGCACGGCGATGTCGCCCAGGACCCTCCCGTTCGCGTCAAGCTTCGCACCGTCGACCACAAAGGCCGGCGACGGCACCCGCGCGAGGTCGAACCCCGCGAAGGCTCCCGGGTCGCCTGCCTTTGTCTCCATCACGCTCTGGTCCATTCCCGCCTCCGCGCTGAGCCCCGCGCGTCCGGGGGCCGATGGGGGGCACGCCGTCCAAGCTCGCGCGCGGCCGGTCCGGGTGGGCGGGGCCCCCGGACGCGCGGAGCTCAGAAATCGAGCGGCCCATCCAGCTCCGTCAGTTTCCAGGGCAGGCCCTGCGGCCCGAGCATCTCCATAAAGGGATCGGGATCGAGCTCTTCCATGTTGAAGACCCCCGTGCCCTGCCAGGCGCCCGTGAGCATGAGCGCCGTCCCGATCATCGCGGGCACCCCTGTGGTGTAGCTCACCGCCTGGGAGCCCACTTCGCGGAAGCACGCCTCGTGATCACACACATTGTAGAGGTAGAGCGTCTTCTCCGCCCCGTCCTTCACGCCCGTGGCAATGTCGCCGATGCAGGTCTTGCCCTTGGTGCGCGCGCCCAGATCTCCGGGGTTCGGCAGCACCGCCTTCAGAAACTGCAATGGCACGATCCGATGGCCCTCGAACTCCACCGGCTCGATCGAGGTCATGCCGACATTCTGCAGCACCGTCACATGCTGGATATAGGCATCGCCGAAGGTCATCCAGAACCGCGCCCGCTTGAGATCGGGCATGTGCTTGGCGAGGCTCTCGAGCTCTTCATGATACATCAGATAGGCGTTCTTCACCCCCACCTCCGGAAAGTCGAACGGCACCTTGTGGCTCATCGCCGGCGTCTCGACCCACGCCCCGTCCTCCCAGTGAAAGGCCGGCGCCGTCACCTCGCGGATGTTGATCTCCGGGTTGAAGTTCGTCGCGAAGGGATGGCCGTGGTCGCCCCCGTTGCAGTCGAGGATGTCGAGGGTGTCGATCCGGTCGAACTGGTGCTTCCGGAGCCAGGTGGCGAAGACGCTCGTGACGCCGGGATCGAAGCCCGAGCCGAGCACCGCCATCAGCCCCGCCTCCTGAAAGCGCTCGTGATACGCCCACTGGTGCGAATACTCGAACTTCGCCACATCCGGCGGCTCGTAATTCGCCGTGTCGAGGTAGTGCACCCCTGTGGCCAGGCACGCCTCCATCAGCGCGAGGTCCTGGTAGGGCAGCGCGAGGTTCACCAGCACCGTGGGCTTCACCTGCTGGATCAGCGTGACGGTCTCCTCGACCTTGTCGGCGTCGACGGCGTGGATCTCGATCTCCCGGCCAGTGCGCGCCTTCACCGCGGTCTGGATGTCCGCGCATTTCGCGAGCGTGCGCGAGGCCAGCGCGATCTCCGGAAAGATCTCCGGGTTCATCGCCATCTTGTGCACCGCGACCGAGCCCACGCCCCCCGCGCCGATCACCAGAACCTTCGACATCCGCCTCTCCCTCAGTGTTCGTAATAGGTGTAGCCCGCGAGGCTGTCCTTGAAGAGGGCGATGAGCTCGCGCCGCTCCGCCGTCGTCAGCCCGCCCTCCGACACCCGCGCCTCGACCCGGGCCTTGAAGGCGTCGAGACAGTCCCTGGGGTCGTACTCCACATAAGCCAGCACTTCGGCGATGCTGTCCCCCTCCACCTCGTGAACGAGATCGTAGCCCCCGTCGGCGCGGAGGTCGATGGTCACCACATTGGTGTCGCCGAAGAGATTGTGGAGATCCCCCAGCGTCTCCTGATAGGCCCCGACGAAGAAGACGCCGAGATAGTAGGGCTCCTCCTCACGGAGATCGTGCACCGGCAGCGCGCTGTGCACCCCGTCGGCCAGCACGAAGCGGTCGATCTTGCCGTCGCTGTCGCAGGTGATGTCGGCGATCACGGCCCGGCGGGAGGGCGCCTCGCCCAGCCGCTGGAGCGGGACCACCGGGTGCACCTGGTCGATCGCCCAGACATCCGGGAGCGACTGGAACAGCGAGAAATTGCCGTGATAGATGTCCGCCTGGCGCTCCAGCGCCTCGGCCACATCCTCCGGCATCTCCTTGGCCTCGGCTGCGGCCCGCTTGATCCGGTCGACCGCGTGGAGATAGACCCGCTCGGCCCGGGCCATCTCGCGAAGCCCGATCTGACCGCGTCGGAAGAGCGCGCGCAGCTCCTCCCGATACCATTGGGCGTCGGACATGCACTCCTGCAACCGCGCCTCGGACACATAGCCCGGGATCTCGGCGAGGGCCTGGAGGTGATGGTGGTCCCCCTGCTCGGCGGTCGCGGGCGCCGCCTGGTCGTAATAGGTGGCCTCCAGCACGTTGAAGAGGAGCATCGAGGACGTCGCCACCGTGGCCCGCCCGCTCTCGGTCACGAGCACGGGGTGGTCCACCCCCTCGGCGTCGAGTGCGACCTTCACGGTCTCTACGAGGTTCGTGCAGTACTCCGCCAGCGTGTAGTTGATCGAGTTGGCCGTGGCCCGGTGCTCGCCCGTGTAGTCCACCCCGAGCCCGCCGCCGAGGTCGAGATGGGTGAGCGGCGCCCCCTCCCGCACGAGCGCGACAAAGACGCGCGCGGCCTCGTCGGCCGCCATCCGCGCCTCGTTCACGCTCGGGATCTGGCTGCCGAGATGGGAGTGCTGGAGCGTGAGACAATGGAAGAGCCCCTCGGCCTTCAGCCGGTCGAGCACATCCACCACCTGGTTCATCGTCATCCCGAAGGCCGAGCGGTCGCCCGAGCTCTCGGCCCATTTGCCGGAAATCTGCCGGGTGAGCTTCACGCGCACGCCGAGCGTCGGGTCGACGCCGAGGGCGCGGGCCTCCGCCAACACCGTGTCGAGCTCCCGCGGGCTCTCGAGCACGATCACACAGGTGATGCCGAGCTTCTTGGCCAGGATCGCGAGGCGCACGAACTCCGCGTCCTTGATCCCGTTGCAGATGACGAGGCTCCCGGGCGCGAGGCCGCGGGAGAGCGCGATAAGAAGCTCGGGCTTCGACCCCGCCTCGAGGCCGAACCCGTAGGGCGCGCCATGGCGCACGATGCGGTCCACCACCTCCGCCTGCTGGTTCACCTTGATCGGGAACACGCCGCGATAGCTGCCGCCGTAGCCCGCCGTGCGGATCGCCTCGGCGAAGGCCTCGTTGATCTCGCGCACCTGGTGCTCGATGAAGGCGTTCACGCGGAGGAGGACGGGCGCGCGGATGCCGCGGGTCTCGAGCTCGTGCATGACGGTGAGAAGCGGCACAGGCGGCGCCTCTGGCTCGAGCGGGTTCACGAGGCCCATCTCGCCCGTCTCGAGCACGCGCAACAGGCCGCGGCTCCAACGGTCGATCCCATAGATGTCGGACGGTGCGCCCATGCTCATCCTCCCTTGCCGGAGCCTTCAACCTAGCGCGCCGGAGCGGCTCGCCTAACGGAGGCGACCCGGCGGATCAAGCCTCCGGCGCCATCGCCTTCAGGCGCGCGGCCAGGGCGTCGCGCTTGGCAATCCAGCCGCGCCGGGCCTTCGCCGCCGACACCCAGCCGATCATCCGCTCGGCGACCGCGATCATCTCCGCGAGTTCGTCGGCGCTGAGGCTCGACGGATCCCGCTTGTCGAGAGCCCGGTAGCGCGGCGTGCGTGGGTCTGGCCCTGGCATCATCGCTCCGCCGCCAAACAACCGAGCTGCGCGATCGCCGCCTCGCCATCCGCGTGGAGCGCCGCGGCCGTGTCGCGTCTGCCCCCCTCGTGCGGCGCGATTGCGATGACGGCCGTGATGACGGGCTCGACCCGCACCGTCTCCGACGCCGCCGCGACCCGCCGCTCAAGGAGGCGGGTCTCGCTCCCACCCCGCCAGATCCGCTGAGGCGTGGGGGGCAGATCCCGCGAGACCGTCAGATCGGCGCCGGTCATCTCAGCGCTGGGGCAGCGGGATGTGCTCGGCGTTGTCGTCGGGCGGAAGCTGGAAGCGGCCATGGGCCCAGTCCCCCTCCGCCCAGGCGCGCTTGGCCTCCTCGATCTTCTCACGGCTGGAGGAGACGAAGTTCCACCAGATGTGGCGCGGGCCCTCCAGCGTCGCGCCGCCCAGGATCATGAACCGCGCGGGCGTGACCGCGGTCACGGTGATCGCGTCGCCGGGGCGGAAGACCATCATGCGCCCGGCCTCGAAGCGTTCGCCCGCGATCTCGATCTCGCCGGACACGATGTAGAGACCGCGATCCTCGTGCTCGGCGGGCAGAGGGATCTTCGCCCCCGCCTCCAGCACCGCGTCGGCATAGACCGTGTCGGAGAAGGTGTGGACCGGCGCCCGCTCCCCCCAGCCTGTGCCGAGGATGAGGCGGAGGCGTTTGCCCTCGCCCTCGAGGAGCGGCAGATCCGCCTCCGGCGCGTGCTCGAAGCCCGGCTCCCGGTCCTCCTCCGCCTCCGGCAGTGCCACCCAGGTCTGAATGCCGAAGAGCCGCTCCCCCGCGCGGCGCCGTTCGGGCGCGGTGCGCTCGGAGTGGGTGATGCCGCGGCCCGCGATCATCCAGTTGACCGCACCCGGCTCGATCTCCATCGCCGTGCCGAGACTGTCGCGGTGGTACACCCCGCCCTCGTAGAGATAGGTGACCGTCGCGAGCCCGATATGGGGGTGCGGGCGGACATCCATGCCCTCGTCGGTTACGAACTCCGCCGGACCCATCTGGTCGAAGAAGATGAAGGGCCCCACCATCTGCCGCTTGGGCGCGGGCAGGGCGCGCCGCACCTCGAAGGCGCCGATGTCCCGCGCACGGGGGACGATCAGCGTCTCGATCGCGTCGCACGCTTCGGGCGAGGTCGGGCAACCGGGGTCGAGCGCGGGGTTCCAGCTCATGAGGGGGCCTCCTGGGGCGATTTCCGGGCGAAGGCGGTCGGCAGCCAGCGGCAGACGACGTAGAACACCGGCGTGAAGAGAAGGCCAAACAAGGTGACCCCCAGCATGCCGGAGAACACCGCCGTGCCGAGGGCCTGACGCATCTCGGAACCCGGCCCTTGCGCGATCACCAGGGGCACGACGCCGAGGATGAAGGCGAAGGAGGTCATGAGGATCGGCCGGAGACGGAGCCGCGCGGCCTGGATCGCGGCCTCGACCCGGGTTTTGCCCTCGGCCTCGGCCTGGCGCGCGAACTCGACGATGAGGATCGCGTTTTTCGACGCGAGGCCCACGAGAACCACGAGGCCGATCTGGGTGAGGATGTTGTTGTCCATCTCCCGGTAGAGGACGCCCGTGATCGCCGCCAAGAGGCACATCGGCACGATCAGGATCACCGCGAGCGGCAGCATCCAGCTCTCGTATTGCGCGGCGAGCACCAGGAACACGAAGACCACCGCGAGGATGAAGAGGTAGATCGCGCTGTCGCCAGCCAGCTTCTCCTGGAGGGCGAGCTCGGTCCACTCGTACCCGAAGCCCGAGGGCAAGGTCTCGTCTAGGAGGCCCTCCACCCGCTCGATCGCCTCGCCGGTGGAGGTGCCCGGCAGGGTTTGCCCCTGGAGCGCGGCGGCGGGATAGAGATTGTAGCGCGCGATACGGTAGGGGCCGGTCCCGTCCTCGAAGGTCGCGACGGTGCCGATGGGCACCATGCCCCCCGATTTCGAGCGGGTGCGCAGATCCGCGATGTCGTCGATCGAGTCCCGGTACTGCCCATCGGCCTGCGCCGTCACTCGGTAGGTTCGGCCGAGGAAGTTGAAATCGTTGACGAAGGCGGAGCCGAGATAGACCTCCAGCGTCTCGTTCACCGCCTGGGGGGTGACGCCGATGAGCTGCGCCTTCACCATGTCGATATCGGCGAAGACCTCTGGGGTCTTGGTGTTGAAGAGGGTGAAAACCTGGGAGAGCCCGTCGATCTCGTTGGCCTGGATCATGGCGCCCAGGGTCGTCTCCTCGAGCGCCTCGATGCCACGGCCGCGACGGTCCTGCACATAGAGCTTCCAGCCTCCGCCGGTGCCGATCCCCCGCACGGGCGGCGGGTTGAGGAGGAAAATGTTGGCCTCCTTGATCTGCCCGTAGAGCGCGCCCTGGAGCTCGCCCAAGACGCGGCCCGCGGGATAGCCCATGGGCAGGCGCTCCTCGAAGTCGAGCATCGGCACGAAGATCGCGGCGGCGTTGGGCGCGTTGGTGAAGGTCGCGCCGTCGAGCCCCACGATGGCCACGCTGTCGAGCACCGCCGGATGGTCGAGGATGATCTCGGACGCCTTTCGCGCCACCGCATCCGTGCGCGCGAGGGACGCGCCCGCCGGGAGCTGCACCACGGTGATGAGGTAGCCCACATCCTGCTCTGGGATGAAGCCCGTGGGCGCCTTCTGGAACTGCTGAACGCCGAGGGCGATGAGCCCGCCATAGACCAGCAGCACCACCACGCTCACCCGCAAGAGCCCGGTGACCACCGCCGCATAGCCCGCCTCGAGCTTGGCGAACGACCAGTTGAAGGCGCGCGAGAACATCCGGAACGGCCAAAGGAGAACCCGCACCCCCGGCGCCTCGCGGCGCTTCTTGGCGCCCTTCTCCGTGAGGAGGAGCGCGGCCAGAGCCGGCGACAGGGTGAGGGAGACGAGGGTGGAGATCGTCGTCGAGGCCGCGATCGTGAGAGCGAACTGCTGGAAGAACTGCCCGGTGATGCCGGTCACGGCGGCCACCGGGATAAACACCGCCAGCATCACGAGGGTTGTCGCCACCAGCGCGCCAGAGACCTCGACCATGGTCTTCTTCGCCGCGTCCGTCGGGGTCTCGCCCTCGCGCAGATAGCGCTCCACGTTCTCGACCACCACGATGGCGTCGTCCACCACGATGCCGATGGCGAGCACGAGGCCGAAGAGGGTGAGCGTGTTGAGCGAGAAGCCGAAGGCCGCCATCACCGCATAGGTGCCGATGAGCGAGACCGGGATGGCCACCACGGGGATGATCGCGGCCCGCAAGCTCCCGAGGAAGACGACGATGACGATCACCACGAGCGCCACCGCCTCGAAGAGCGTCTGGATCACCGCGTCGATCGACTCGCCGATGTATTCGGTCGGGTTGTACACGATGGTGTATTCGAGGCCCGGCGGGAAACCCTCGGCCATCTCGTCCATCGCCGCGATGATTTCATCGGCGGTGTCCAGCGCGTTCGAGCCCGGGCGCTGGAAGATGCCGATGGGCAGCGCCGCGTTCCGCCCGAGATACCCGTTGATCGAATAGTCCTGGGCGCCGAGCTCGACGCGCGCGATGTCCCGCACTCGGACGATCTGGTCGTCGGTCTCGCGGACGATGATGTCCTCGAACTCCTCGGGCGCGGTCAGGCGGCCCTGGGTCACCACCTGAAGCTCGTAGGCCCCCGGGTTCGGCACCGGCAGACGGTTCACCACCCCGGACGCGACCTGCACGTTGTTGGCGCGGAGGGCGGTCACCACCTCGCCCGCGGTGAGATTGCGCTCCGACACCCGGTCGGGGTCGAGCCAGATCCGCATGGAGTAGGCGCGCTCGGCGAAGATCGTCGCCTGGCCCACCCCGTCGATCCGCGCAAGCCGGTCGACGATCTGCGTGCGCGCGTAATTCGAGATGTAGAGCTGGTCCCGCGACCCGTCTGGCGAGAGGAGATGGATCACCATCATAAGGTCGGGCGACGACTTCTCGGTGGTCACGCCCAGGCGGCGCACCTCCTCCGGCAGCCGGGGCTCGGCGATCGCCACCCGGTTCTGCACGAGGACCTGCGCGTCCTCGAGATCGGTGCCGAGATCGAACACCACATTGAGCGTCATCCGGCCGTCGCCGGTGGACTGGCTCACCATGTAGAGCATGTTCTCGACGCCGTTCACCTCCTGCTCGATCGGGGTGGCCACGGTGTCCGCCACCGTGGTGGCGGAGGCCCCTGGATAGCTCGCGGAGATCTGGATGGTGGGCGGCGCGATCTCGGGATACTGCGTGACCGGCAGGCTGAAATAGGCCACGGCGCCCACGATCGTGATGACGATGGAGACGACCGCCGCGAAGATCGGCCGGTCGATGAAAAAGAGGGAGAACCGCATGCCCTCACTCCTCGCCAAACTCGAGCGTCACCTCTTGAGGCGTCACCGTCTGGCCCGCGCGGGCGCGCTGGACGCCGGCCACGATCACCCGATCCTCGGGCGAAAGTCCGGAGCGGATCACGAGGAACGCGCCCTTGCGCGGGCCGGTCTCGACCGGCCGGGGGGAGACGACGCCCGCCTCGTCCACCACCATCACGATCTTGCGCGCCTGGTCCGAGAGCACCGCGGTCTCGGGCACCAGCACCGCGTCATAGGCGCCGGAGCCCGGCAGCCGGAGCCGGCCGAACATGCCGGGTACGAGAAAGCCGTCCTCGTTGGCCAACACCGCCCGCCCCTCGATGGTGCCCGATCCCTGATCGAGCTCGTTGTCCACGAAGTCCATCGTGCCGTGATGGTCGAAGCTGTCCTCGTCCATGAGCCGCACCTCGACATCGAGGGAGAGCGCGGCCTCCACCCGGCGCTCGCCGGTGCCGGTGAGGCGAGAATAGCGCAGGAAGTCGGCCTCCGACGCCGTAAAGACGAAATGGATGGGATCGGTGGCCACGATTGTGGCCAGCACCGTGGCCCCGGCCGTGCCGCCGGAGATGTAGTTGCCCACATCCACCCGCGCATCGGACATGCGCCCCGCGAAGGGCGCGCGCACCTCGGTGAAGTCGAGGTTGAGCTCGGCCTGAACGAGCTCGGCCTCGGCCACCTGCACCCCGGCCTCCGCCTCCGCGAGGGCCGCGCTCGTGCGATCCACCTCCTGCGCTGTGCCCACATTGCGCTCGGCGAGCTGCACCGCCCGGGCCCGCTCGATCTCGGCGAGGTCCCGGGTGGCCTCGGCCGAGGCGACCTGCGCCCGGGCGCGGGCGACCGCGGCTTCGAAGGTGCGCTGATCGATGGTGAAGAGGAGGTCGCCCGCATCCACTCGATCGCCGTCGGTGAAGTGGATCTCGTCGAGATATCCCGAGACGCGGGCGACGATCTCCACCCGGTCGATCGCCTCGAAACGCCCGGTGTAGAGATCGTAGTCGATGGTCTCGCGCACGAGCGGATGCGCCACGTCCACCGGCGGTTCGGCGGGCTGGGCGAAGGCGGCGGGGCCCCATGCCAGAAGCGTGAGGACCAGGACGGCAAGACGGCGCATCGACGGGCTCCTTGGCTCATGGCAGGACCCGCGCACTCTACCCATCCCGTTCGCCGAAAAAACCCACTTCTCGCACCGCACTCAGCGGGGGCTGTCGGCGAGCGCCGCCTCCTCCTCCGCCGTGATCGCGCCGCAGTCGAGGTCGATCGGCCGCCCCTCGGCGGTGAGCCAGACGGGCTCGGACAAGAGCTTGAGCTCGACGGCGCCGCCCGCGGTCTCGTAGCGGTGGCCCATGGAATGCCCGATGAACACCCGCGCGCCCGGTTTTGGGTTGAGCCCCGCCCGCACCGGCTCGAGCCCCGCCTTGATGTGATGCGCGATGTCCCAGTCGAGCACCTCGGCGCCGAGTCGGGTCGCCACCCAGCAATGCATGTCGCGCGCCCTCCCGCCCTTCTCGGCCGGGAAGAAGTAGCCGTAGAGATAGGCGGCCTCGTACCCCGCCGCCCGCAGGCTGGCCACGAGATAGGTGTTGATGTCGACGCAGGAGCCGGGCGTCACGCCGCAGCCGAGATGGGGCACCGCGTCGGCCCCGTCGTTGAACCGGGCCTCCGGGTGGTCGTAGGTGAACCGGGCCCGCGCCTCAGCCACCAGCGCCTCGATCCCCGCGCGGCCGCCCCCCGCCGCGGCCGCGATGGCCCGGGACGCGTCGGCAAGCTCCGCCGCAGCCCGGGTGTACCGCGTATCGCGCGCGCGAAAGGCCGCCTCGGGGTATCGGGGGGCGGCCGGCGTGGCGGCGAAGCGGTAGCGCAGGGTGACGGGCCCCGGCCCCTCCGGCGCGACGAGGAGGGCGCCCTGCCCGGTCTCCGCCTCGGAGAGCCCCGCCAGGACGCGCCCGCCCGCGAGCTCGAGCGCGACGGCGGTCCCGAGGCCGCTCGCGCTCCCCAGAGGCGCCAGAAGGCGCGCCCCGGGCTCCGGCCGGGGGGCGCTCACCACCTCCACCCCGGCGATCCGGGCCTGCGCGGTCATTGGACGAGCTCGAAAAGCAACCCAGCGATCAGCGAACCGCTGAAGGCGAAGGCGAGGTAGAGCGCGAACACCTCTTTCTTAGCGAGCGCCCAGACCGCGATCGCCGCCGGGATCGAGGAGACGCCCCCCGCCACCAGGAAGGCGAGCGCCGCGCCATGGGCCATACCCTGCTCGATGAGCCCGGAGACGAGCGGCAGCGCCGCGTAGCCGTTGAGATAGGCCGGGACGCCCACGAGCGTGGCGACGATCACCGGCATCACGCCGCCGCCGCCGACGGCGCTCGCCACGAGATCCGCCGGAACATAGGCGATCATGAGGCTCTCGAGGAGGAAGGCCAGGGTGAGCCACTTGGTGAGGAAGAGCGTCGTCTTGAGCGCCTCGCCCCAGAACTTCTCGCGCCGGGCGGGCTCGGTCCAAAAGTTCCACACGGGCGGCTTGGGGTCGCGGACCTTCGCTCCGCCGCAGCCGCCATTGCCGACGCCCTCGCGCAAGGGATCGGTCAGCCAGCCCTGCCGCGAGAGCGCGAGAACGCCGAAGCCGCCGAGAAGGCCGATGCCCACCGCCGTCAGCGTCTTGGCGATGGCGAAGTCTAGCCCGATCGCACCCACGGTGAGGGCGAACATCGCGGGGTCCATCACCGGAGAGGCCAGCCAGAAGGCCATGACCGGGGCGAGCGGCACGCCCATGGCCAGAAGCGCGGCGATGAGCGGGATCACCCCGCAGGAGCAGAACGGCGAGAGCCCGCCGAAGAGCGCAGCGGTGACGACCATCATCGCTTCCCGGCCCTGGAAGGCCTTGGCGATGAGATTGTCCGCCCCCGAGGCCGCGGCATAGGCCGCAAGCCCGATCGAGAGGAGGAGCCAGGGCGCGACGGAGACCAGCGCCTCCAGCGTGAAATCGAGGCTCACGGGGGCCTGGGCGTACCCGAACGCCGCGTCATGGAGCGCCACGAGGCCGAAGATGGACAGGATGGCGATCCACACCCGGTCGGGCCCTTGGAGGGCGAGGCGGCGAAGGCCGAGGACGAGATCCGTCATAGCGAAGCTCCTAAGGATCTAGGTGTGTTTGGGCGCAAAATGATCACGCCGCGGTTCCGGCGGCGCCGATGCCGGCGCAGCACTCGTCGTCGATGAAGGCCAGCAGCCGCGCCATGGCGGCGAAGTCGGCCCGGTTGACCACCTCCCGTCCGCGCCGTTCCTGGGCCACAAGACCGGCGGAGACAAGCGTGCCCAGGTGATGGGCGAGCGTGGAGGGCGCGAGGCCGAGCACCCGCCCGATCTCGCCGATGTTGAGCCCGTCATGGCCAGCGCGCACGAGCAGGCGAAAAACTTTGAGCCGCGCCTCGTGGCCGAGAGCGGCAAGGGCGGCGGCGGCACGGGTGTCATCCATACCACCTATATGCCTAGGATTTTGGTGGCGTCAACCCAAATCAACGGGGCAAGGCCCGTGAGCGTGGGTTGGCGCGGGAATCGCGAAGAGAGAGTGCGGGTTTGTTTTGGTCTGGCGGTGACCTACTCTCCCACGTCTTG
>CAYXPI010000014.1:0-32922 GCA_964467005.1 uncultured Limibaculum sp.
CCATGAAGGTCAGCATCCCGTCGGTCTCGTAGAGGAACTGCTGGTCCTTCTGCTCGAGGCGCACGCGCTCCACCTTGTCGGCCGAGCGGAAGCGCTCGTTGAGCTTCGAGCCGTTGCGCAGGTTCTTGAGCTCGACCTGTGCGAAGGCGCCGCCCTTGCCGGGCTTCACATGGTCGGTCTTCACGGCGACCCAGAGGCCGCCATTGTGCTCGATGATGTTGCCGCGCCGGATTTCGTTGCCGTTGATCTTGGCCATGCGTGCGCTCCAGAAGCCGGGGTTGGCGCTCTATAGCCCAGGCCCCGGCCGGCGGACAAGCGCGCTCAGCCGATCTCCGCGCCGAACTGGGCGGCGATCTCCTCCAGCATCTCGAGAAGCGCCAGCCCGAAGCTGCGGAAGGCGAGGACATCGACCCCGCCCTCCCGCGCCACCAGCGTGAGCCCCATGCCATGGGCGCCGGTCACCGCCACCCGGCCGTCTGGAAAGGCCTGCGCGCGGAGGTCGATCGCGACGAGCCGGGCAAGCACATCCCGTGCCGCCGGCCCCTCGAGCCGCAGCACCGTGCGCGCATGGGAGAGGTCGAGCGCCGTGCCGTCCTCCACCGCGATCTCGGGGCGGGAAAGCGCGTGGGGCGACGCGACCAGCCATTTGAGCGCCTCGGTGCGGAGCGCCGTGCCCCGACTGCCAAAGGCCGCCTGGCCGAAGCCCGGGGCGGCCGCGACCCCGGCCGAGGCGGCCACCGCGGCCCCTGCCTCCGCGAGCCGTCCCGGCCAGGCCGCCACCTGCCAGAGCCCGCCCAGCCGGATCTCCGAGATCCGCACGCCGGGGCCCGCCGCGCCCACCGGCCCCAACACCCGGGGCTCGAGATGGCCCGCCAGGGCCGACACGCGCTCAACCATGCATCCGCTCCCCCTTGGGATCGAGCCTGTGGGGCGAGAACACCCGCGCCCGCGTCTCCCGCCCGCGCACCGGGTCGGCGATCACCACCTCGCCCTCCGCCCAGGCCTCGGGCCCGCCCGCGACAAAGCCGATGCCGACCCAGCGGCCCTCCAGCGCCGGCGCCACCGTCACGCCGGTGATCCAGCCGATGCCGTGGCCCGAAACCTCCTCCGGCCGGCAGACGATCGCCCCGATGGAGAACCGCGCCTCCGGGTCCACGGGCTCGAAATGGGCGAGCTGCGGCCGGTCCGCCCGGGTGAGATCCGGGCGTTTGCGCAGGGTGTCGCCGATGAAGGCCTTCTTGGTGGAGGCCATATGGCCGAGCCCCGCATCCTCGAGCGTCACGCGGCCGTCGAGCTCGGCATGGGTCACATGCCCCTTCTCGATGCGGAGCGCACCCAGCGCCTCCATGCCGTAGACCGCGCCGCCCTCGGCCGTCACCCGCGCGTGCACCGCCGCCCAGAGCGCGGGCCCGTAGTCCGACGGCGTGTAGACCTCATAGGCCATCTCGCCCGAGAACGAGATCCGCGCGATCAGCACCGGGATCTCCCCGCCCGCGACCGCGAGGCGGCTCCGCAGGATCCCCATGAAGGGCAGCGCCTCCGGCCCCATATCGTCCGCCACCAAAGGGGCGAGCGCCGCCCGCGCCCGGGGGCCCGCCACCGCGAGGCCCGCCCACTGGTCGGTGGTGGAGGCGACATGCACCCGCAGCTCCGGCCACCGGGTCTGCAAGAGCATCTCGAGCCAGGCGAGCACCGGCCCCGCCATCGCGGTGGTGGCGGTCATCAGAAACTCGTCCTCGGCCAGGCGCCAGGTCACGCCGTCGTCGAACACGATCCCGTCGTCCCGCAGCATCACGCCATAGCGGCACTTCATCACCGGCAGCTTGCCGAAGCCGTTCACATACACCCGGTTCAGGAGCTCGGCCGCGTCCGGCCCCTGCACCTGGATCTTGCCGAGCGTGGTGACATCCACCATGCCCACGCGCGCGCGCACCGCGGTCGCCTCGCGCACGTAAGCCTCGCCGAGGCTCTCCCCCTCATGGGCCGGCAAGTACCAGGTGCGCTTCCACAGCCCGGCATCGGTGAAGACCGCGCCCTGCGCGGCCTGGGCGCCATGCATCGGCGTGCGGCGGACGGGCCGCCAATGCGCCCGGGTCGCCCGGCCCGCGAGCGCCCCGATCGGCACCGGCGTGTAGGGCGGGCGGAAGGTGGTGATCCCGGTCTCCGGGATCGACTGGCCGAGCGCGTCGGCGAGGAGGGCGAGGCCCACCACACCGCCCGTCTTGCCCTGGTCGGTCGCCATGCCGTGCGTGGTGTAGCGCTTCATGTGCTCGACCGAGACATACCCCTCCCGCGCGGCCTGGGCGATGTCGGCGGTCGTCACGTCGTGCTGAAGGTCGACGAAGCTCTTGAGCTTGCGCCCGGGCACCCGCACCTCCCAGAGCTCGGCGACCTCGCCGAGGCCCCCGGGCTCCGGCCGGTTGGGCGCCGGGACCCGGCGGCCCGTCAACCGCTCCACTGCCTCCGCGGCCGCCGCGCGGGCGTCTGAGATCGCCGCCTCCGTGGCGAAGACGCCGTTGGCCGCCCCGGCGAGCCACACGCCCGCGGGCGTCTCCGCCGCACGGAAGCAGAGACGCTCGGCATCCCAGACAGGCTTCACGCCCCGGTGGCAGATGAGGTGGATCGCCGGCGACCAGCCGCCCGACACACCCACCACATCGCGATAGATCCGCCGGCCGGGCACCCAGCCCGCCCCCTCGGCCCGCGCGATCTCGAGCGCGCGCACGCCCTTGGCGCCGTCCGCCTCCATCGGCGCGGCCCCCATGATCCGCTCGACGCCCGCGGCATCGGCCGCGGCCGCCACCGCCTCAGAGGCCCGGGGCCGCGCGTCGAGCACCGTCGCCTGAAGCCCCGCCTCCGCCATCGCGATGGCCGCGCCGTAGCCCGAGTCCGAGGTGGTCGCGATGGCCGCGCTCGTGCCCGGCGCCACGCCGAAGCGGCGGAGATAGCGCTCCACCGCGCCGGCCAGCATCACCCCCGGCCGGTCGTTCTGCCCGAAGCCGATGAGCCGCTCGATCGCCCCGGTCGCGAGGATCACGGCGCCCGGGCGCACGACATGCACGCGCCCTCGCGGAAGGGCCGGATGCGCCGCGCCCAGATGGTCCGTCACCCGCTCGTAAAGGCCGACCACATTGCCGTCGTAGAGCCCGAAGGCCGTGGTCCGCGCGAGCCGTCGAAGGCCCGGGCGCTCCCGCCGCCGCGCGCCGAGCCAGGCGCCCGCCGGTTGGCCCTCCACCTCCTCCGCCGCGCCGATGAGCTGCCCGCCCAAGGCGAAGTCCTGCTCCACGAGGAGGACGTCGAGCCCCTCCGCCGCCGCGAGCTCGGCCGCCGCCAGCCCCGCCGGCCCTGCGCCCACCACCAGAAGGTCGCAGAAGCCGTGCACGATCTCGTAGGCGTCCGGGTCGGGCTCGCGCGAGGCGGTGCCGAGCCCCGCCGCACGGCGGATCGCCTTCTCGAACTGCATCCAGTGGGAGGTGTCCTTCGAGAGCCCGAAAAACGTCTTGTAGTAAAAGCCTGCGGAGAAGAACCGGCCGAAGAGGTCGTTCACCTGCCCGAGGTCAAAGCGCACATGGGGCCAGGCGTTCTGCCCCCGCGCCTCCAGCCCCTCGAAGAGCTCGACCTCCGGCGCCTTCTGGTTGGTGACCCGGCGGGCGCCCGAACCGGTCGTGACCAGGGCGGAGGGCTCCTCCGGCCCCGCGCTCACGATCCCCCGCGGGCGGTGATATTTGAAGCCGCGCGCCACCACCCGCTCGCCATTGGCCAGAAGCGCCGAGGCCAGGGTGTCGCCCGCGCAGCCTGTGAGTTCCCGCCCGTCCCAGGTGAACCGCCGCCGCTCCGCCCGGTCGATCACGCCCCCTTGGGCCAGACGATGCGCGCTCACTCCACCGCCTCCTGCAGGCCCGGATGGGCGAGGCGCACGGCCCCGATTTCGTGGGTCACCGTGTCGCGCTCGACGATCAGCACCGAGCGGCAGCCCTGGGTGTGGTGCCACAGCTCGAGATGCGGCCCCTTGGGATTCGTGCGCAAAAAGACGGCCTCGCACCACGCCTCAGGCGCCGCGTCGAGCTCCGGGTAGACCACCGTCGCGTCCCCCTCATAGACGAACTCGGTGTGGTCGCGAGGCCCGCAGATCGGGCAACGAATGATGAGCATGAGCCCTCCTCAGAACGGGTCGCTGCGCAGCCCGACAGACCAGGCGCGCAAGCCCTGAGCCTCCCAGAACGCCCGGGCGTGATCGGCGGATGCCTCGAGCCGCACCGGGCGGCCATCGGCGAAGACCTCGGCGCAGAGCCGCGCGAAGAGCGCCGCGCCGAGGCCGCGCCCGCGGTGGCCGGCGCCGATCACAAAGTTCCGGATCATCCGGTGGTCGCCGAGATCGGCCCAAACGCACATGCCGAGATTCTGCCCGTTCGCCTCGAAGATCACGGCGCGCTGGCCGGCGGCAAGCCCGAGCCCGAGCTTGGCCGCCGCGTCGGCCTCGGCCATCTCGAGCCCGTGCGCCGCCGCCATATCGACATAGAGCGCGGCGAGCCGCGGCAGATCAGCCGGCCCCGCAGGCCGGATCGTGACGGCGCCCGGCGCAGGCTCCGCCGCTGCGCTCACGGCCTCGACAGCTTCATCTCCGGCCATCAGTGGGCCTTGGCATAGGGGCCGTGGCCCGACTCGTCGATCTGCCGGCCCTGGGCGTAGCGGTCGAGGGTGAGGCGGCGGTTGGCCCAGTGGGGCTCGTCCCGCGCGATGGTGTGCGCGAAGACGTTGCCCGAGCCCGGCGTGGCCTTGAACCCGCCATAGCACCAGCCGGCGTTGAGATAGAGGCCGGGGATCTCGGTCTTGGTGATGACGGGCGAGCCGTCCATCGACATGTCCATGATCCCCGCCCATTGGCGGAGGAGCTTCACCCGGCCGAGGCACGGCATGATGGCGACGCAGTTGGCCGCCACGTCCTCGTAGACCGGGAGGCTGCCCCGCTGGGCGTAGGAGCAGTGCCCGTCCAGATCCCCGCCGAACACCATCCCCCCCTTGTCGGACTGGGAGATGTAGAAATGCCCCGGCCCGCCGAACACCACCACCGTGTCGAGGATGGGCTTGATCGCCTCGGACACATAGGCCTGGAGCTTGTGGCTCTCGATGGGCAGCTTGCCGAGCCCCGCCTTGGCGGCCAGCACCGAGGTGTGCCCGGCGACCGCGAGGCCCACCTTCTCGGTGTAAATCTCGTCCGCCCGGTCGCCGCGCCGGATCTCGACCCCCACCACCGCGCCGGCCTTCTTCACGAAGCCCGTCACCTCGCAGCCCTGAATGATGTCGACCCCCAGCGCCGTGGCGGCACGCGCAAAGCCCCAGTTCACCGCGTCGTGGCGCGCCGTGCCCGCGCGCGGCTGGGCGTAGGCGCCGAGGATCTCGTAGCGGCAGTCGTCGTAGTTCAGATGCGGGATCCGCCGGCGAAGCTCGTCCTTGTCCCAGTACTCGCCGTCGATGCCGTTCAAGCGCATGACGTTGTAGCGCCGGGCCATCGCGTCGCGCTGCCCTGGGGTGAAGACCAGGTTCACATGCGCCCGTTGCGAGAACATAACGTTGTAGTTGAGCTCGTGGGACAGCGTCTCCCACAGTTTGAGCGAGTGCTCGTAGAACTCGGTGTTGCCCGGGATCATGTAGTTGGAGCGCACGATCGTGGTGTTGCGCCCCGCATTGCCGCCGCCGAGCCAGCCCTTCTCGAGGACTGCGACATTGGTCACCCCGTGCTCCTTGGCGAGGTAGTAGGCGGTGGCAAGCCCGTGGCCGCCGCCGCCCACGATGACGACGTCGTACCAGGGCTTGGGCTCGGGCCGGCCCCAGACCGGCTCCCAACCGGACTGGCCGTTGAGCCCGTTCCGGATCACCTGCCAGACATTGTAGCGTTGCATTAGCCGCGCATCCTCTCGGCGTTCGCGTCCCAGATGGGCGCGTGTTGGAGCGTGGCCGGCAGCATCTCACCCAAGAGCTCGATCTGCCAAGGCCCTTCCGCCGCCGCGTGCTCCTTGGGCACATAGCCCATGGCCATCGAGCGGTCCGAGTGGTGCGCGAAGCCCCCCGAGGTGACCCAGCCCACGCAATCTCCGCCGAGGAAGATGGGCTCGTCGCCGATCACATCCGCGTCCTTGGCGTCCACCACAAAGGTTTTCAGCCGGAGCGCGCCGCCGGAGGCCCGCTCGGCCAGCGCCGCCGCCTTGCCGATGAAATCCGCCTCCTTCTCATAGGCGACGAACCGGTCGAGCCCGGCCTCGAGCGGCCCGTAGATCGGCCGATACTCCCGCGCCCAGCCGCCGAAATTCTTCTCGAGCCGCATGGCGTTGAGCGCGCGAAGCCCGAACATGCGCAAGCCTAGATCCTCTCCCGCCTCCAGGATGCGTGCGAAGACATGGCGCTGATACTCGGCCTTCATCCAGATCTCGTAGCCGAGATCGCCGGTGAAGGAGACCCGCGCCACCTGCGCCGGCGCGAGCCCCAGATCCATCTCCCGCACCGCCATGAAGCGGAAGGCGGCATTGGAGACATCCTCCGGCGTGAGCCGCGCCAGGAGCTCCCGCGATTTGGGGCCAGCGATCGAGAGCCCCGTGACCGAGAGGCCGAGCGGCGCCACCTCCACCGACCCGTCGCGCGGGGCATGCTCGGCGAACCAGCGCAGATAGTACTCCTCCGCCATGCCAGAGCCGGCGAGGAAGAACCGCCCCTCCGCCCAGCAGGCCACCGAGAGGTCGCCGATCAGCTTGCCGTCGTGCTTGAGCATGGGCGCGAGCGTCATCCGGCCGGGCTTCGGGATCTTGCAGGCCAGCACCCGGTCGAGGAAGCCACGCGCACCTGGCCCTGTGACCGAGAACTTGGAGAAGCCCGAGATCTCCATGCACCCCACACCGGCGCGCACGGCCGCCACCTCGGCCTTCACATGCGGCCAGTCGGTCGAGCGGCGCCAGGAGAAGGCGTCGCGCGTTCCGTCGGGCGAGTACCAGAGCGGCACCTCGAGGCCCCAGCTGTCGCCCCACTGCGCGCCCATCTCGGAGAGCCGGTCGTAGATCGGCGTGGTCTTGTAGGGCCGGGCCGCCGTCAGCTCCTCGTTGGGGAACTTGATGGAGAAACGGCGGGAATAGTTCTCCTGCACCTTGGGGTTGGTGTAGGCCATGGTCGCCCAATCGCCGTAGCGGGCCACATCCATCGCCCAGACATCGAAGCCTGGGTCGCCGTCCACCATCCAGTTGGCGAGCGCGAGACCCACGCCGCCGCCCTGGCTGAAGCCCGCCATCACCCCGCAGGCCGACCAGTAGCCGGGCAGCCCGCGCACGGGGCCCATCAGCGGGTTCCCGTCCGGCGCGAAGGTGAAGGGCCCGTTGATGATCTGCTTGATCCCGGCGGTCTGGAAGGCGGGGAAGTGCTCGAAGCCGACCTCGAGGGAGGGCGCGATGCGGTCGATATCCGGCTGCAAGAGCTCGTGGCCGAACGCCCAGGGCGTCTCGCGCTCGGCCCAGGGCACGCAGGCCTTCTCGTAGGTGCCCATCAGCATGCCGCCCCGCTCCTGGCGAAGATAAAGCTCGCCATCGAAATCCACGGCGTGGACGACCTCCTTGCCCGTGGTGCGGTTCACCTCGGCCACCTCGGGCATGTCCTCGGTGATGAGATACATGTGCTCCATGGCGAGGATCGGAATGGTGAGGCCCACCATCCGCCCCACCTCGCGCGCCCAGAGGCCGGCGGCGTTCACGACATGCTCGCAGCGCACATCGCCTTTGTCGGTGTGCACGATCCAGCCCTCATGGGTCTGCGTGAGCCCGGTGACCATGGTGTGGGTGTGGATCGTGGCGCCGAGCGTCTTGGCCGATTTCGCGTAGGCGTGGGTCACGCCCGAGGGGTCGAGATGCCCGTCCACCACGGTGCTGACGGCGCCCACGAACTGCGCGGGGTCGAGGAGCGGCATGATCGCATGCGCCTCCTCCGGCGTGATGATCTCCGCCTCGATGCCCTGATACCGCCCCTTCGCCACGAGGCCCTTCAACCAGTCGAACCGCTCGGGCGTGGCGGCCAGCATCACGCCGCCGGTCATGTGGAACCCCGTCGACTGACCCGAGAGCTCCTCGATCTCCTTGTAGAGCTCGATGGTGTATTTCTGGAGCTTGGCCACATTGGGGTCGCCGTTGATCGTGTGGCAGCCGCCGGCCGCGTGCCAGGTCGAGCCCGAGGTGAGCTCGGAGCGCTCGAGCAGCGTCACATCGGTCCAGCCGGCGCGGGCGAGATGGTAGAGGACGGAACAGCCGACGACCCCGCCGCCGATGACCACGACGCGGGCCGAACTCGCTGGACTGGTATTCATTTGGTCGATTCCTCCTGCACTTCGGTCCAGTTAAGCGCGGGGCGCCGCCGGCCACGCCACGGGAGGCGTCGGCTCGCGACATGTTTGCGACAGAGCCTGCGACAGCCGGGCGCCCCGCGTCGTCGAACTGTGTCTGGACAGCCGGCGCAAAGGCGCGACACTCGTGGAACCGTCGAGAAGAGGTGCCCCATGCCCTGGATCCGCGCCATCGCCGCCGCCCTGCTCCTCGGCCTGGCCGGGCCCGCCGCCGCGGAGGATCAGACCGATCTCATCGTGGCCGACGCCCTCGAGCCCTGGACCGGGGACCTCTCGGAGATGGCGGAGACACGGCAGTATCTGCGGGTGGGCGTGCCGCACAGCCCGCTCTTCGTCGCCTTCGACGGCGACAAGCGCATCGGCCTCGCGGTGGAACGGGGGCGCGAGCTCGAGACGCATCTGCGCGAGACCGAGGCGACCGGCCTCGCCGTCCTCCTCATCCCCTTGCCGCGGGACGTGCTGCTGGACGCCCTGGTGGAGGGGCGGATCGACCTCGTCGACGCCAATCTCACGGTCATCGAGGGGCGGGCCGACCGCGTGGCCTTCTCCGCCCCCCTCCGCGAGGGGGTGCGCGAGATCGTGGTGAGCGGCGCCGAGACCGGCCCGGTGAAGAGCTTCGACGCGCTGGCCGAGATCGGCCTCGCCCTGCGCCCCTCGAGCAGCTATTTCGCCCATGTCGCCGAGCTCAACGCCGAGCGGGAGGCCGCGGGTGCGGCCCCGATCCCGGTCACGCCGGTCGACGACGTTTTGGAGGATGCGGACCTCATCGAGATGGTAGCGGCGGGCCACATCCCCGCGATCGTGGTGGACGACCACAAGGCCCGCCTCTTTGCCGCGGCCTTCGACGGGGTGGTCCTCAACGCGGATCTCGCCGTGAACGAGGGGGGCGCCACCGCCTTCGCGCTCCGCCCTGACGCTCCGGAACTCGCGGCCGCCATCGACCGCTTCGTCGCCACCATCCGCCGCGGCACCCTCCTCGGCAACATGCTCGACCAGCGCTATCTCGAGACGGCGGACTGGGTCGAGCGGCTCGACGGCTCCGCCCTCGAGCGGGTGCGCGCGCTCCGCCCCATCGTGGTGAGCCATGCCGAGACCTACGGGTTCGACTGGCGGATGATCCTCGCTCAGGGCTACCAGGAAAGCCGGCTCGACCAGGCCAAGCGGAGCAAGGCCGGCGCCGTGGGCGTGATGCAGGTGCTGCCGAGCACGGCAAAGGACCCCAATGTCGGCATCCCCGACATCTCCACCGAAGACCGGAACGTTGAGGCCGGGGTGAAGTATCTCCGATTCCTCAAGGAGCGGCACTTCGCCGAGCCCGAGATCGACGATCTCGACCGGGTGCTCCTCGCGCTCGCGGCCTACAACGCCGGCCCGGCCAACATCCGCAAGTCCCGCGCCCGGGCGGAGAAGATGGGCCTCGACCCCAACCGCTGGTTCGACCATGTGGAGATCGCCACGGCCAAGACGGTCTCGCGCGAGCCCGTGGTCTATGTGCGCAACATCTACAAATACTCGGTCTATCTCCGCCTTCTGGCAGAGGCGCGGACCGCGGCGGAGGCGGCGGCCGGCGACTGAGCCCTCAGGGCGCGAGCCGCTCGGCCACCCAGGCGTGAAAGCAATGCACCGGCGTGTCCATCACCGGGGAGAAGCGCCCGCCGTCGAAGCCGCGCGCCCGGCGCCCCCGCTGCATCCCCTCCACCACGCAGATGTCCTCCTCGAAGACGCCCCGCCACATCTCGGCGTTGCGGGAGCGCATCTCAGCCCAATCCTCGCCCGCCACGGCGGCGTCCGGGTAGAGGATCGCCACCCGCTCCAACGTCCGTTCCGGCCCGTCGGGCATAAGGAGAATGGCGAAGGCGTGGTCCTTGTGCGCGCCGAGGAGGACGTTGGGGTAGAGCGCCACATACTCCGCCCCTTCGGCCCACATCTCGCCTAGCCCCGGGATCTCCGGAAAGCGCCGCCCGTCCTCCGCCAGCATCGGCCGGTAGACCCGCGTTCCCTGGCCGGAGAAGCGCCCCGGCGCCTCGATGTTGTAGTGATCCTCGAGCCGGGAATAGCTGTTGAGGCCCGGATGGATCCAGGGGAGGTGGTAGCTCTCGCAATAGTTCTCCACCGCGAGCTTCCAATTGGCCGCGACCGTGAGCTCGAAGAGCCCGTCCGCGGGCGCGTGCATCGGCGGGACCACCCCGGCCCAGCGCTCCATCAAGGGCGCGGCATGGGTCTCGAAGGGCTCGGCCGTGCCGTCGAGATTGATCCAGACCACGCCCATCCACACCGCCGCGCGGATCTCGGTGAGGCCGAGGGTCGCGCGGTCGATCGCCGGGTGCGCGGCCTGCCCGGGCCCGCCCACATGGGGCGTCGTGCGCAGCCGTCCGTCGAGCTCGTAGCACCAGGCGTGGTAGGGGCAGGTGATCGCGCGCGGCCGGGTGCCGGCCTCGTCCACCAGGATCATGCCCCGATGGCGGCACACATTCTCGAAGACCCGGAGCTCGCCCGCGAGGTCGCGCACCAGAAGGAGCGGCTGGCCGAGGAAGCTGACCGGCGCCACCGAGCCGGGCTCCGGCGCGTCCGCCGCGAAGGCGAGGCCCGCCCAGCCGGGCGCGAACACCGTCTCGGCCTCGGCGCGAAAGAGCGCGGGGTCGGTGTAGCAGGGGTTGGGCAGGCCGCGGGCGCGCTCGACCGGCTGGGTCACGGCGGCGAGGCTCGGGGAGAGATCGGAGGTGAGGTCCTTGGCGGGGGGCATGGGGCGGCTCCGGTTGCGTGGCCATCTCAGCCTGCCACGGCACTGTGTGCCGTCCCGCCCGGGAGCGGCACGCCCTGTCGCGATCAGGCCGGGTCGACGGGATTGGCGAGCGGCCGCCCGGCCCGCCAGGCCGCCAGATTTGCGAGAAAGAGGCCCGTGAAGCGCGCGAGCCAGTCCTCCACCCCGTCCGAGTTGTGCGGCGACAGGAGGAGATTCGGCGCGTCCCAGAGCGGGCTCTGGGGCGGGAGCGGCTCCACCCGGGTCACGTCGAGATAGGCGCCGCCGAGATGGCCCGAGGCGAGGGCCGCCACCAGATCCTCTTCCACCACATGCCCGCCGCGGGCGGTGTTGAGGAAAAGAGCACCCGGGCGCATCCGCGCGAAGCGGGCGGCGTCGAAGAGCCCCTCGGTCTCGGGCGTGAGGCGGAGATGGACGCTCACCGCATCGGCCTCGCCGAGGCTGTCGTCGAGCGCCTCGGGCGGGCGCAGCTCCGCCGCCCCCGGCACCGGCGCGCCCGAGCGGCGGAGCGCGATCACCCGCATCCCGAGCGCCGCGGCACGGGCCGAGACCTCGCCCCCGATGGCGCCGGCCCCCACCACGAGGAGCGTCTGCCCCGCGAGCGGCCGAAAGAGGCGCGGGCGCCAGAGCCGCTCCCGCTGCTGGTCGCGATAGGCGATGAGCTGGTGGTTGAGCGCAAGGAGCGCGCCCACGCAGCTCTCGGCCAGAAAAGGCGCGAGGACGCCGACGCTGTTGGTCACCCGCACCCGCCTGGCGTCCCACCGGCCGAGATGCTCGACCCCCGAGCCGCCCGCGTGGAACCAGCGGAGCGTGGGGTGGGCGAGGATCCGGGCGTGCCCCTCCACCGGGCAGCCGGGACCGCGGATGGTGAAGGCCACCTCCGGCCCCGCCGCGAGCGCGGCCTCCACCGCCGCCAGGGTGGAGGCCGGGTGCACCGCCTCCTCCGGGCGTGCGGCGCGGATCTCGGCGGCGATGGCCTCGGCGTCCTCGGCGTAGATCAGGATGGGCGCCATCGCGGGGTCAGACCTCCAGCGCCACCTCGAAGCCGCCGAAGATGAGGCGCGTGCCGTCGAAGGGCATCTCGGGCACGCCCGCGGCCTCCATCTCCTCCATCAGCCGGGCCATGGCGGCGTCGCGGGTCGGTTTGTCGGGCCACTCGACCCAGGAGAACACCACCGTCTCCCCCGCCTCGGCCTGAACGGCGCGCGGGAAGGAGGTGCGCGTGCCCTCGGGCACGTCGTCGCCCCAGCCCTCGACGACGCGGCGGGCGCCAAGCTTCTTGAAGATCTCGGCCACCGCGCCCGCATGGGTCACGAAGGCCGCCCGGTTCTCTGTGGGCACCGCGGCGACGAACCCGTCGATATAGGCCATCGGGCCTCTCCCGTCTCAGGCGGCCTCGGCCCGGCCGCGGAACCGAGCGTAGAAGGTCTCGCCCGCCGCCGCCATCTCCGTGAGGAGCGCGGGCGGGGCGAAGCGGGGCCCGTGGGCGGCGGCCAGCGCCTCGGCCCGGGCGGCGACCGCGCCAGCGCCCACCCGGTCGACCCAGGAGAACGGGCCGCCGGACCATGGCATAAAGCCCCAGCCGAGGATGGCGCCCACATCGCCCTCGCGGATGTCCTCCAGCACCCCCTCCTCGAGCGCGCGCACGGCCTCGAGCACCTGGACGAGGGTGAGCCGGTCCGTCACCGATTCGAGGGCGGGCTGGGCTGCGGCGGGGGCCCAGATCTCCGCGAGCCCCGGCCAGAGGCCGGCGCGTTTGCCCTTGGCGTCGTAGTCGTAGAGCCCGGCCCCCGCCTTCCGCCCGGCCCGGCCCTCGGCCACCAAGCGCTCCAGAAGATCGTCCGCGCCCGTGCGGATGTAGGCGGCGCCGAGGGCGGCCTGCGCGGCCTCTTGGATCTTGAGCCCGAGCTCGAGCGAGGTCTCGTCGATGAGCTGAAGGGGGCCGACGGGCATGCCCATCGCCTTCGCGCCATGCTCCACCAGCGCGGGCGCGACGCCCTCGGTCACCAGCGTCAACCCCTCGTTGACATAAGGGATGATGCAGCGATTGGCGTAGAAGAAGCGCGCGTCGTTCACCAGGATCGGCGTCTTCTTGATCCGGCGCACGAAATCCAGCGCCATGGCCACCGCCTCCGGCCCGGTCTCGCGGCCTTTGATGATCTCGACGAGCAGCATCTTTTGCACGGGCGAGAAGAAATGGATGCCGAGGAAGCGCCCGGGCCGTAGGCTGGCTTGGGCGAGGCCGGAGATCGGCAGCGTCGAGGTGTTGGAGGCGAAAACGGCGGTCTCCGGCAGCGCGGCCTCCGCCTGGGCCGTGACGCGGGCTTTGAGCTCAGGGTCCTCGAACACCGCCTCCACCACCAGATCGGCGCCGGCAAGGCGGGCATACTCCGCCGTGGCCTCGACCCGGGCGAGCACCGCGTCCCGCGCCTCCCCGGTCATCCGGCGCTTGGCGACCTGGCCCGCGAGCGAGGCGGCGATGGCTTCGCGCCCGCGCTCCGCGCTCTCGGCGTCCCGATCGAGCAGCACGACCTCGATACCCGCCTGCGCCGCGACCTCGGCGATCCCCGCGCCCATCATGCCGGCCCCGATCACACCGAGGCGCCGGAGCTCGGCCGGCGGGGTGTCGGGCCGGGCCGCCCCCTTCTCGAGCGCCTGCTTCGAAAGAAAGAGGGTGCGGATCATCGCCTCGGCCGTTGGGTCGAGGAGGACGGAGGTGAAGTGCCGCGCTTCGATGCGGATCGCCGTGTCGAAGGGCACAAGCGCGCCCTCGTAAACCGCCGAGAGCATGGCCGTCGCCGCAGGGTAGACGCCCTGGGTGCGCCCGTGGGTCATC
Organism: uncultured Limibaculum sp.; assembly: GCA_964467005.1. Lineage (GTDB taxonomy): Bacteria > Pseudomonadota > Alphaproteobacteria > Rhodobacterales > Rhodobacteraceae > Thermohalobaculum. Next base: position 13,969 of record CAYXPI010000014.1, read on the forward strand.
GCCGCGGCGCCCACGAAGAGGGGAAACCCGGGCGCGGTGTAGGGCGCGCCGCCGGGGAGCTTGAAGCCCTTCCGGTCCCACGGCTTCACGGCCGCGTCCTCGCCCGCCTCCGCCGCCCAGGCGCGGGCCCGCGCGAGGAGCTCGTCCGCCGGCACCACCTCGTCGACCAGCCCGCCGGATTTCGCGCCCTTGGGGTCCGGCGTCTTGCCCTCGAGCAGGAACGGCGCCGAGGCCATGAGCCCCAGCATCCGCACGAGCCGCGTGGTGCCGCCGGCGCCGGGGAAGAGGCCCACCTTGATCTCCGGCAGGCCGATCTTGGCCCCCGGGCGGTCGGCCGCGATGCGCCGGTGGCAGGCGAGGCCGATCTCCACCCCGATGCCCATCGCCGTGCCGGGACAGGCCCAGACGAAGGGCGTGCCGCCCTTGCCGGTCTTGGGGTCGGCGCCCGCGCGCTCGATCTTGCGCAGCACCCCGTGCAGCGCCATCACGAAGCCGAAGAGCGTCTCGGCCACGGGCCCGTCGGAGGCCGCGGCGCGGGCCTTGATCTCAGCGAGCGTCGCGAGATCCATGCCCCCCGCGAAATCGGGCTTGGCGGAGGTGATGACCGCCCCGCGCACTGTCTCGTCCGCCAGCACCCGGTCGACGAGCGCGTCGAGCTCGCGGATCGCGGGCTCGGTCAGCACGTTCATGCGGGTGCCGGGCTGGTCCCAGGTGATCGTCGCGATCCCGTCCTCGACGGTGAGGTGAAAGCTCTCGCTCACTCGAAGCGCTCCTTGATCTCGGTGAAGGGGGTGCCGTCGCGCCGGGTGTACCAGGTGCGCCCGTCCGCATCATGGGCCGCGAGGTCGTGCTCGGCGGAGTGGCAGCGGTCCTGGCGCGGCCGGGGGCCGATCTCGAGAGAGGTGGCCGGCACGGTGCCCTGGTTGACGAAAGGGTGCGCGTGGGCCACCCCGCCCGGAAAGCCCGCGGCGTCGCCCGGGCCCAGCGGGGTCTCGCCCGTGTCGTCCACCAGCGTGAGGTCGCCAGAGAGGACAGAGACCATCTCCTCCTCCACCTCGTGCCAGTGGCGGAGGGAGGAAACCGCGCCGGGCGGCCGGGTAATGAGGTTGCGCCCGAAGGCGGTGATCCCGGCCGCGTCGCCCAGGCGGGTGCGCCGCCGCGCGCGGAAGGGCTCGGCCAGATCGCCGGGACAATCCGCGGCCTCGGTGCCCGGGGCGGCGAGACGGTCGATCTTGGGCATCAGACGCGCTCCTGTCCTCGGCCCGGCTCAGCCACCCCGGCGCGCCGCGGTGGGCGCCACCAAGGGCGTTCGCCGGCACTCCTCGTCGTGCGGCATCACGGCCACGATCTTCATCTGCGGACAGGCCCCGCGCAAGGTGTCGGTGGTGTCGACGGTGGTGATCCGCCGCCCCACGCGGTCGAGGGGCGCCCAGGTGGTCTTGACGAGGCCCAGGCTCTCCTCGAAGCGCAGCATCGCCACGTCGCCCATACCCGCCCCCCACAGGTGTCGATGATCTTGGCGATCTCGGCCTCCAGCGCCGGCCGCTCGGTCACCACCGCCGTTCGGTTCGGCCGGACCACCGTGAGGAGCAGGCCGTCATGGCGCGCCGCCGCCCGGTCCGCCCGGCGGTCGCCACGCCCGAGCGCGCGGCGACCGGCCTCGGAAAACGCGCGGAGGGTCACACGCGCTCGATCACGGTGGCGGCGCCCATGCCCGAGGCGACGCAAAGGGTGGCGAGACCCGTGCCCTGGCCGGTGCGTTCGAGCTCGTCGAGCAGGGTGCCGAGGATCATCGCCCCCGTGGCCCCCAAGGGGTGGCCGAAGGCGATGGCCCCGCCGTTCACGTTCACCTTGGCCGGATCCGCGTCGAAGGCCTGGAGAAAGCGGAGTACGATGGCAGAGAAGGCCTCGTTCACCTCGATGAGGTCGAGATCGCCCAGGCCCATCCCTGCGGCGGCGAGCGCCTTTTCGGTGGCCGGCACCGGGCCGGTCAGCATGATCGTGGGCTCGGTGCCCACCCGCGCCATCGCCCGCACCCGGGCCCGCGGCGTGAGGCCGAGCCGCGCCCCCGCCTCCGCCGAGCCCACCAAGACGGCCGCCGCCCCGTCGACGATGCCCGAGGAGTTGCCCGCATGGTGGACATGCTCGATCCGCTCGAGATGGGGGTACTTCATGAGCGCGACCGCGTCGAAACCCGGCATCACCTCGCCCTCCTGCTGGAAGGCGGGCCTGAGCGCGCCGAGGGCCTGCATGTCGGTCCCCGGCCTGGGGTGCTCGTCCGCGCCCAGGATCTCCACGCCGTTCCGATCCCGCACGGGCACGAGGGAGCGCGCGAACCGCCCCTCCGCCACCGCCGTCGCCGCCCGGGCCTGGCTCTCGACGGCAAAGGCGTCCACGTCCGTCCGCGAAAAGCCGTGCTCCGTGGCGATGAGATCCGCGGCGATCCCCTGGGGCACGAAATGGCCCTTGACCGCCAGATCGGGGTCCGCGGCCATCGGAAAGCCGTCCGACCCCATGGGCACGCGCGACATCATCTCGACGCCGCCGGCCACATAGAGGTCTCCCACCCCGGCGCGCACCTGGGCGGCCGCGAGGTTCACGGCCTCGAGCCCCGAGGCGCAAAACCGGTTGATGTGGAGGCCGGGCACCCGGTCGTCCCACCCCGCGGAGAGGACGGCGGCGCGGGCGACATTGCCCCCCTGCTCGCCGACAGCGGTGACGCAGCCCCAGATCACGTCCTCGACCTCGGCGGTGGGCAGGCCCGTGCGCGCCCGCAAGGCCTCGAGCACGCCGGCGGAGAGGGCGACCGCCGTCACCTCGTGGAGCGCGCCGTCCGCCTTGCCCCGGCCCCGGGGGGTGCGCACCGCGTCGTAGATATAGGCTTCGGTCATCGCGCCCCTCCTCAGGCCGCCCGGGCCGGGTGCCCCGGCATGAGCTCGTAGGGCGCGGCCCAGCCGTCGAGCGCTCGGATGCGCCCCTTCCAGGCCGCGATGTTGGGATACTCCGCCGCCCAGTCGATCGGCAGCTGATCGTCGTAGAAGAGGTCGCCCGCGCAGGAGAGATCGGCCGTCGACATCCAGTCGCAGGCGATCCACTCGCGGCCCTCCAGATGGCCCTCGAGCACGCCAAGGGCGGCCCGCGCCCGACGCTCGAGAAACGCCATCACCTCGGCCGGCCGCTCCGCCTCGGGCACGAAGGCGAGCCGCGAGCGCCAGGGCGCGATGTTGGAGGTGAGGGCGTAGTTGTCCCACAGGATCCAGCGCAGCGCCTCGCGCGCGTTCTCGGGGCCGGGGTCGAACTGGCCGGTCACGATCGCGAGATAGTCGAGGATCGCGCCCGATTGGGTCAGCACCTCGCCGCCGAGCTTCGTGTGCTCGAGCACGGGCACCTCGCCCATGGGGTTGATCGCGAGGAACGCCGGCGCCTGGGTCTCGCCCGCCAGCACGTCCACCTCCACCGCCTCCCAGTCGGCCTTGGCAAGGGCGAGCATGAGGGCGACCTTGTAGGCGTTGCCCGCGGCCCCGAAGCAGTGGAGCCGGAACTCAGCGCCCATGGCCCGCCCCTCCCGGCGCCGGCGCGCCATACTCGGCGATAAACTCCCGAAAGGCCGCGTCGAGCCGCTCGGGATCCGCGATATCGTCCAGCCGCTCGAGGAGCACGATGAGGAGATAGCTGTTCGACAGCCCGTAAGCCGCGTTCAGCGCGCGCAGCCGCGCATAGGCGCCCTCGGTGAGGCTCGCCTGGAACCGCTTGGGCTTCTCGAGGCGCTTGGCCATCCTCTCCTCCGCCGTCGGACCCTCAGAACGCCTCCGGGGCCAGGTCCATCACCGGGCTCGCGCCCGTCTCGATCCGCTTGAGGCGCAGCGCCGTCTCCGGCAGCACCCGGCTCATATAGTAGCGCCCCGTGGTGATCTTGGCCTCGTAAAATGCGGCCTCCTCGGTGCCGGCCTCGAGCGCGCCGGAGGCGGCTTTGGCGATCCGCGTCCAGGTGAGCCCCATGCAGACATGCCCGAAAAGATGCAGGAAATCGACCGCGCCCGCGAGCGCCGCGTTGGGGTTCTTCATCCCCGCCTGCATGAAGAACATCGCCGCGGCCTGGAGGTCCTTCGACGCGCCCTTGAGCGGGCCGAGGAAATCGCGGGCGAGCGCGAGATCGCTCTCGTTCTCCCGGATGTAGCCCTTCACATAGTCGAAGAAGGTCATGATCGGCTTGCCGCCCTGCATGGGCAGCTTGCGCCCCACGAGATCGAGCGCCTGCACCCCGGTCGTGCCCTCATAGACCGCGGAGATCCGCACGTCGCGCACGAGCTGCTCCACCCCGGTGTCGACCACATAGCCCGAACCGCCGAAGACCTGCTGGCCGAGCGCCGCCATGCGAAAGCCCTCCTCGGTGAGATGGGCCTTCACCACCGGGGTGAGGAGCGCGACCATATCCGACGCCCGCGCCCGCTCGTCCGGATCGGTGTGGCGCTTCTCCGCGTCCAGCAGCATGGCGACCCAGGCAAGGAAGCCGCGCCCGCCCTCGACGAAGGCCTTCTGCTCCATCAGCATCCGGCGCACATCGGCGTGCACGATGATGGGATCCGCCGGCGCCTCGGGCTCCGCAGCGCCGGTCACGGCCCGGCCCTGACGGCGCTCCTTGGCATGCGCCGCAGCCTGCTGATAGGCCCCCGTGGCGACGGCGAGGCCCTGCATCCCCACCATCAGCCGCGCGTCGTTCATCATCGTGAACATGTTCCTGAGGCCCTTGGTCTCCTCGCCCACGAGCCAGCCCGTCGCCCCCTCATAGGCCATCACGCAGGTGGCGTTGCCGTGGATGCCCATCTTGCGCTCGAGCCCGATGCAGGTGACGGCGTTGCGCGGCCCGAGCCCGCCGTTCTCCGCCGCGGGCAGGAATTTCGGCACGACGAAGAGCGAGAGCCCCCGCGTGCCCTCGGGCGCCCCCGGCGTGCGGGCCAGCACGAGATGCACGATGTTCTCCGCCAGGTCGTGCTCGCCCGAGGAGATCCAGATCTTCTGCCCCGTGACCCGCCAGGAGCCGTCCTCTGCCGGCTCGGCCTTGGTGCGGACAAGGCCCAAATCCGTGCCGCATTGGGGCTCGGTGAGGTTCATCGTCCCCATCCACTCGCCCGCCGCGAGCTTCGGCAGATAGGTCGCCTTCTGCGCGTCCGAGCCATGGGCCGCGAGCGCCGCATAGGCCCCCTGGGTGAGGCCATGATACATCATGATGGCCATGTTGGCCGACGACTTCAGCGTGCCGACCGCCAGCGCCAGCACCGCGGGCAGCCCCTGCCCGCCCCACTCCTCGGCGCATTCGAAGCCCGGCCAACCGCCGGCGCGCAGCACGTCGTAGGCCTCGCGGAACCCGTCCGGCGTGCGCACCACCCCGTTCTCGAGCCGGCAGCCCTGGGCGTCGCCCACCGCGTTGAGGGGTGCGAGCACCTCGGTGGCGATCCGCCCGGCCTCGGCCAGGATCGGCCCGGTAAAGTCCGGCGTGAGGTCCTCGAACCCCGCGATCGCCGTCTCGTCGTGGATTTTCAGGGCCTCGTGCAGCACGAAGGCATAGTCGCGGAGCGGCGGCTGGCAAGCGTACATTGGCGGTCTCCCTGGCCGAGATCCGCCCGGGGGGCCCGCGGCGGCTCGGCTCACTGCTTGGCGGCCATGCACTCGGATTTCGACACGAGCAGGGCCTCGATCTGGTCCATCTGCGCGTCGAGATCGACCAGAGCGGCCTCGAGCTCGTCGCGCTTCGCCGAGAGCTCGGCCCGGTGACGGCGCGCCGCGGCGAGGGCCGCCGAGAGCTGCGCCACCTGGCCATCCTCCCGATTGTAGAGATCGAGCAGTTCCTTGATCTCGGCAAGGGAGAAGCCGAAGCGTTTTCCGCGCAGGATGAGCTTGAGCCGCGCCCGGTCGCGCATCGTGAACAGCCGGCGCTGACCCGCGCGGCGGGGCGCCAAGAGCTCCTTGGCCTCGTAATATCTCAGGGTGCGCGGCGTGACCTCGAATTCGTCACACAGCTCCCGGATCGTGTAGGTGCGCTCTCGCATCGATTGATCTCTCATCCAATTCTCAGTCGCCCGCCGCGGCAAAAGGGTTTACGTCCGGCCAGCGGCGCCGCGGACATGGCGGTTGCCGACGTTGACGTCAACCGCGTCTCGCGGCTTTGTCATATCGCCCGGGCCGGTTCCCGCAAGGGTGTCAAACCCGGCGCCATCGCAAGGGGTTATCGGGAGATCCCGGACCGCGCGAAAGCCACGAGTCCGCGAGGACCGCGCGAGCGGCGCAGGCCCTCAGGCGCCCTTAGCGTGGAGCGCCGCCGCGGCCCTGTCCTCGAAAAGCCGCGTGGCGGCGGCGTAAAGCCGCCGGTCGAGCGCCGTCTCACGCAGGATCACGGCCCGGTCCTCGGGCGTAAGGCCCGAGGGACGGCTGACCGAGAACCCGACATACCGGCCGAGGATCGGCACCCGCTGAAGGCGGGAGCGCCGGGTGGCGGCCACGTTCTCCCGCGGCAGCTCCTCGGGCAGCGGCAGGCCGCTCACCGCCCGCAGAAGCGCCATCGACCGCTCCATCTCCTCTGTGATGCCGACGAACTCGCAGGCCTCGAGCCGGGCGAGCGCCCGAGCGAAGGCGGCCTCGTCGAGCTCCGCCGTCGCCTCCGGCGTCACCGCCACGTCGTCGATCGCGAACACCTTGGTCTGATAGTCCCGGATCTCTCGGGCGAGGAACGCAGGATCGGTGAGGAAGGCCCGGTCCGGCCTCTGCCGCTGCCCCCGGGGGAGCGCGCGGCGGCGGTGATTGATCATCGAGACCGAACGGGCCAGCGGGTCGCGAAGGAACACGGCCGTCTTCACGGGAAAGGGCAGGTGGTCGCGGATCACCGCCGGGAAATGGCCGAAGAACACCTGCCGCTCCGCCGCGAGCTCGGGCCGGGCGCTGAGATCGGCCAGCACCTCCGGCGCGTGGTGATAGAAAAGATTGCGCCCCACCCGCCGCATGTCCGGGTTGAGCGGGTAGACCCGGGCGGGATCGGCGGCCAAGAGCGCCTGGCGGAGCGAGGTGCCCGCGGTCTTCATGATGTGGATGACGAGCCAGCGCTCCATCGTCCCTCTCCCAGGGGCCCTTGCGCGCACGGCTTGACGAAGCCCCCGCCAGGCGTCAACCCCTGGACCGGCTCGCAGCCCGGAGGCCCCGATGACCGCCCTGCCCCCGCCCTCCCCCGGCGCCCGCGCCCTCGCCGCCCTCATGGGCCAGAGCGGGGCCCGTCCCGCGCCGGAGGGCACGCCGATCGTCGGCCTGCCCCACAGCCGGGAGATCGGCATGCGCCTGCATCTGGCCGAGGCGGGGGCCGCGGTGGTCTCCATCCCCTATGCGCCCGAGCTTGTCGGCGACCCGGAGACCGGGGTCCTCCATGGCGGGGTGATCACCACCCTCCTCGACACCGCCTGCGGCATCGCCGTGATGGCCCGGGAGCCCACGCTCCTTGCCACCGCCACCCTCGATCTCCGGATCGACTATATGCGCCCCGCCACCCGCGGCCTCGAGGTGCGCGCCCGGGCCGAGTGCTACCGGCTGACCCGGGCGATCGGCTTCGCACGCGCCGTGGCCTATCACGAAAGCGCGGAGGATCCGGTCGCCTCCGCCGCCGGCGCCTTCATCCTGGAGCGCGCGCCATGAGCAAACTGGCCGAACGCGAGCGCGCCCGGGCCGAGGCGCTCGCCAAGCTGACGGCCGCCGTGCCCTACAACCGACATCTCGGCGTGCGGGCGGATCGGCTGGGCGACGAGCTGACGGCCCGGCTCCCCTTCCGCGAGGGGCTGGTGGGCAACCCGCTCCTCCCCGCGCTCCATGGCGGGGTGATCGGCGCGTTCCTCGAGATCACGGCGCTCATGCAGCTCGCCTGGGACCAGACACTGGCGGCCATGGAAGCGGGCGGCGGCCAGACCATCGCCGAGGGCGTCTTCCCGCCCCTGCCCAAGACCATCGACATCACGGTGGATTTCCTGCGCTCCGGCCGCCCGCGAGAGACCTTCGCCCGCGCACGAGTGGAGAAGGCCGGCCGCCGCGTCGCGCATCTCCATGTGGAGGCCTGGCAGGAGGAGCGCGCCCGCCCCATCGCGATGCTCCGCGGCAACTTCCTGATCCCGCCGGACAACGCGCCGCCCCACCGCCTCTGAGTCCGCCGGCTGACAGCCCGGCGCGGCGCTGCTAAGCCCGAGCAAACTGGAGGAGACGCGCATGACCCCGCCCGCCGACGCAGAGGCGCCGCCCGAGCGCCTGGCCAAGCCCATCGGCCAGTGCGTGCAGATGATCTACCCCACGCCCATCGCGCTCTATGTCTGGCCCGAGAGCGAGCGCTTCAACGCCGAGCTGCGGGACCTCGTGCTGGCCGAGGAGGCTGAGACCCCGGGCCTGCGCATCTCGAATGTGGGCGGATGGCATTCCCCGCTCGACTTTCTCACCCGCCCGCTGCCCCTCCAGCGGCGGCTCGTCGGGCGCATCCATGCGATGGTGGGCGATCTCGCCGAGAAGATGAAGCAGGCGGAGGGCCGCCAGCTCCATGTGGAGGGCTGGGCCAACGTGCTGCGCAAGGGCCAGTACAACTCGATCCACGTGCATCCGAGCTCCACCTGGTCGGGGGTCTACTACGTCACCGGCAACCCGCCGCCGGAGGAGGGCGCGGGCTCGCCCGAGTTCAGCGGCAAGATCGAGTTCGTCGACCCCCGGCCGGGCGCCATCGCCACCTACGCGATCGACAACATCTTGCAGAGCCGCTCGCTCATCAATCCGCCGGCGGGGGCGATGCTGGTCTTCCCCTCCTGGCTCCAGCATCTGGTGCACCCCTATTTCGGCCCGGGCGAGCGGATCTCCATCGCCTTCAACGTGCTGATCGCCTGACCCCGCCCATGACCCCGCCCATGAGCGCGGCGCCGAGGCCGATCACCTATGCCCGGGTCGCGGCCATCGCGCTGCCGGTGGTGCTCTCGAACGCCACCGTGCCGCTCCAGGGCGCGATCGACACCGCCATCATCGGCAATCTCGGCCGGGAGGAGCCGCTCGCCGCCGTCACCCTCGGCGCCACGCTCATCGCGCTCCTCATCGGGGCGTTCAACTTCCTCCAGATGGGCGCCTCCGGGCTCACGGCCCAGGCCCTCGGCGAAGGCGCGCGGCGTCGGGTGATGAACACGCTCCTGCGCGCCCTCCTCATCGCGCTCGCCATCGCGCTCGCCCTCAATCTGCTGCGCGCGCCGATCCTCGCCGGCGGGCTCCGCCTCTTCGAAGCGAGCGCCGAGACCGAGGCGCTGGCCGCGCGCTATCTCGAGATCCGCCTCCTCGGCGCCCCGGCGGAGCTGGCCAACTACGCGCTCATCGGCTGGTTCACGGGCCAGGAGCTCACCCGGCGGCTGTTCGAGATGCAGCTCGTCACCTCGATCGCCAACATCCTCCTCAATCTCCTCTTCGTGATCGGTCTCGGCTGGGGGGTGGAGGGGGTGGCCCTCGGCACCGCCATCGCCGCCTATCTCGGCCTCGCGGTGGGGCTGTGGCGGGCCCGGGCGCGGGCGCGCCGCGTGGCGCCGGAGGGCTACCGGCTCGAGCTTCGCCGCCTGGTCGAGCCCGAGGAGCTCGCCCAGGTGATGGCCCTCAACCGGGACATCTTCATCCGCACCCTCTGCCTCACCGGCGGCTTCGCCTGGTTCGCGCGGCTGGGCTCGGTGCAGGACGACACGGTCCTCGCCGCAAACGGGGTGCTCATGCAGTTCATCTACGTCTCGGCCTACGCGCTCGACGGGTTCGCCATGGCGGCCGAGGCGCTGGTGGGCCAGGCCATCGGCGCGCGCGACCGGTCCGCCCTCCGCCGCGCGGTGACGGTGAGCACGGTGGCCGCCCTCGGCCTCTCCGCGGCCTTCGCGCTCCTCGCCTCGGTCTTCGCCACGCCGCTCGTGCACCTCTTCACCAATGTGGAGGCGGTGCGCGCCGTCGCCGTCGAGCACGCGCTCTGGGCCACCTGCCTGCCGCTCGTCGGCGTCCTCGCCTACCAGCTCGACGGCATCTTCATCGGCGCGGCCGACGGGCGGGGGATGCGGAACGCGATGCTGATCTCCTCCGGCGTCTTCCTGCCGCTCAGCTGGGCCCTCACGGAAGCCTACGGCAACCACGGGTTGTGGCTCGCGCTCTGGGCCTGGATGGCGCTCCGGGCCCTCACACTCGCCGTTCGATATCCGTCGCTCGAAATGCGAGCAAACCCTGTTAACTTTCCCTCCTGACTGGTATTGACTGGTGTTGTGGGTCACACTGTGGGAAGTGTCCTTGGGGATGTAAGGCGGGGAGCATCATGAAGTGGATCGTTTTGCCGGCGATGCTGGCGAGTAGCGTCGCCTGGTTAAGCCCAGCCGCAGGCCAAAGCGTCACTGGCTGCTGGCACTACAGCGACGGCAACGTGTTTTCGACGGTTTGCTTTACGAGCACGACGGGTGGGACGTTCAATCTCGAGTATGCGTTGGAAGATCCGCAGCAGGGCCTCGTCAAAGGGTCGTGCAACGCCGATTTGGAGGTGACCGATATCAACGACGCGCTGGTCAATTTCCGAGTGCCGTATCAGGAGGCGGCCTGTCGGCAGGAGGACCAGGTGTTTCGCGTCGCGCAGCGGGACTACAACTGCCAGAGGAACGGGCCGGCCAGCATGCTGTGCAGCCTGATCGTGTACTACGACAACGGCCAGATCTTCAGCCAGGCCGACGGCTTGGAATACGCGCGCTGATCCCGGAAGGGATCGACGAGGGGCGGCCGGCTCACGCGTCGGCCCCCACTGCCTCCGCCACCGACGACAGCCCGTCCTCGGCCAGCCGCCGCTCGAGGTCGCGCGCGATCTCCGCCGCGAGCGACAGCCCCCGATAGGCGAGCGCGGTGTAGAGCTGCACCGCCGTCGCGCCCGCCCGGATTTTGGCGTAGGCCTCCGCCCCGCTCGAGACCCCGCCGACCCCGATGAGCGGCAGGCGCCCGCCGAGGCGCCGATGGAGAGTGCGCAAGACCGCGGTGGACCGGGCGAAGAGGGGTCGGCCCGAGAGCCCGCCCGCCTCGCCGGCATGCCGGCTCCGCAGCCCCTCCCGCGCCAGAGTCGTGTTGGTCGCCACGATCCCGTCGATCCCGGTCGCGAGCGCGACCTCGGCAATCTCCGCGATCTCCTCCTCGGACAAATCGGGCGCGATCTTCACGAACACGGGCTTGGCCCCGCCGCGCTCGGCCCGCGCGGCCAGCACGCGCGCGAGCACCTGGCTCAGAGCGTCCCGCCCCTGGAGGTCGCGCAGCTTTTCGGTGTTGGGCGAGGAGACGTTGACCGTGAAGAAATCCCCGAGGTCGTAGAAATGCGCGAGCACCGCGGCGTAGTCCGCCGCCTTGTCCGCGCTGTCCTTGTTGGCGCCGAGATTGACGCCGACCACCCCGCCGCCCCAGCGCCTCCGCCGCGCCGCAGCGAGCCGGGCGCGCACCGCGGCCATCCCGTCGTTGTTGAACCCGAAGCGGTTGATCGCCGCGCCGTCCTCCGCCAGCCGGAAGAGCCGAGGCCGCGGGTTGCCCGGCTGCGGACGGGGCGTGACCGCGCCGATCTCGACAAAGCCCGGTCCCGCGCCGAGGAGCGGCCCAAGCGCCTCGGCGTTCTTGTCGAACCCCGCCGCCACGCCGATGGGGTTGGGCAGGTCGAGCCCCGCCAGCCGCACCCCGAGCGCGGGCCCGGTCACCGGCCCTGTGCCGGGCCCGAGCCCCATCGCCAGCGCCCGCAGCGCCAGGCCATGCGCCCGCTCCGGGTCGAGCCTGCGCAGGGCGCGCAGCCCCAGCGCCTCGAGCGCGCGGCCCACGCTCAGCCCACCCAGGCCGGCAGGCGGTGGCGTCCGTCGGGCCCGAGCGGCAGGGGCTCGGCCTCCGCCACGTCCGAGCGCCGGAGCGCCCGGTAGAGATGGGGAAAGAGGGCGCCGCCCCGCGCGGGCTCCCATTCGAGCGCGGCGCCGAGGGCCTCCGCCTCGAGCGCCAAGAGCCAGAGCCCCGCCTGCCCCGCAAAGTGCTTGGCCAGCGTCTCCGGCAGCTGCTCGGCGGTGGACAGGTGGACGAAACCGTCCGCGATGTCCACGGGCGCGCCAGGGATCTCGCCCAGCCGCGCAAGTTCGGCGTGCTCGTCGTCGGTCAGTACCTTGTAGATGCGCATGGGCCTTGACCTACGTGACGCGCGCGGAAAAGCAACCGGCCGCCCGGGCGCTGCGGCAGAGCGCCCGCCCCTCTTGACGCGGCGAGAGCCACGGGCACGTTCTGCAAATTGGTGTGCTGTTGGGGGATAGATGCGGATCGAAATTCTCGCCTGCGAGACAGGCGGCGTCGTGCTCATGCGCTCGGTCGGGCGCTTCGACGGGTGCTTGATTGCCGACCTTGTCGCGGGCCAGAGCGAGATCGCGGCGCTCGCCAACCCGCTGCCGGTGCTGCACGATATGCGCGGCGTGGAGTTTTCCGTCCCGAGCGCCGAGATGCGCCGGGCCGCCCGAGCCCCGGTGCCGCCGCCGCCCGGGCCCGGCGGGCTCCTGCGCTGCGCTTATGTGGTGGGCTCGTCCCTCGGCTTCGGGATGATGCGCATGTTCTGCCAGATGCGGGAGCGCCCACCGCTGGTTTGCGAGGTCTCGGACGACCTGGAGCGCGCCGCGGCCTGGCTCGGCCGGCCCGGAGCGGCGGCGGCGCTCTCGGCGCTCGACACGGCCGCGGGCGTCGAGATCCTCGACAGCGGGCGGGACTGGTCGGCCCTCAACCCTCCGGCGCCAGCCCGGGGCGGGCCCGGGCGCGCTCCGCCAGGCCGAGACGCCGCTCGCGGGCAAGGATGAAGAGCCCCGCCGCCATCACGATCGCCCCGCCGGCGAACACCGTGGGCCCCGGCACCTCGTCGAACGCCGCCCAGCCGATGACAAGGCCGTAGAGCATCGAGGAGTAGTCGAAGGGCGCGAGGGTGGCCGCGCCGGCCCGCGCGTAGCTCTCGGTGACGAGGATCTGCGCGACTCCGCCGAACATCCCGGCCGCGAGGAGGAGCCCCCAAGCCTCGCCCGAGAGCGCGACCCAGCCGAAGGGCAGCGTGACGAGGCTCGCCAGCGTGCAGCTCACATGGAACCAGAAGGCGACCGCGATGGCCGGCTCGGTGCGCGTGAGGCGCCGCACATGGATGCCGGCGAGCGCCATGAGCCCCGCCGCCGCGAGCATGGCCGCGGCCCCGAGCGCCGCGCCGTCGGAGAGCCCCGCGAGCCCCGCCTCGCGCACCACCGTAAGCCGGGGCCACACCATGACGAGGACGCCGAGAAGCCCCACGGCCACCGCCGTCCACCGGTAGAGCCGCACCACCTCGCCCAGCAGCACCACGGCCAGCACCGTGGCGATGAGCGGCGCGGCGAAGCCGATGGCGATCACCTCCGGCAGCGGCAGGAGCCCCAGAGCCGCGAAGGAGAGCCCCATGGCCGAGCAGCCGATCACGCCGCGCCAGGCATGGCCGCGGAGGTTGCGCGTGGAGACGGCCGCGCGGAGCCGCCCGCGCCAGGCCGCGTAGGCGATCACCGGCAGAAGCGCGACCGCGGCGCGGAAAAACACCGCCTCCCCCGCCGGCACGCCATCCTCGCGCGCGGCCTTGATGCAGGCGGCCATGACGGAGAAGAGCGCGACGGAGGCGAGCTTGAGCAGGATCCCCTCCACCGGCCGGTCCGCTCGCGGCGCGTGGGCGGCGGCGGTCATCGCCCGTAGCCCTCCGGCGCGCGGGGTGCGAGGCCGAAGGCGCCGAGCCAGCCGATCCCGGCCGCGACCGCGCCGTAGCCCGCGAAAGCAAGCGGGGTGGCCACGTGGCGGTAGGCGATCGCGAGGGCCTCCACCGCGCCCGGGCCCCAGCCCTCCGAGAGGAGCCAGCCCACCCAGAGCTCCGGCGGCCCGGCGGCGAAGACCATTTGCCAAAGCGCCGCGATGGCGCCGTAGACGAGCGCGCCGAGCCCCACCGCGCGGCCCCGGGTGAGCCGCCCCGCCCGCGCGAGCGCCCTGAGCGCCGGGGCTGCGAGGAAGAAGGCGACGAGAAAGGCGATCGGCAGCCCCACCAGAAGCGCAGGTCCGAAGAGCGAGGAGTGAAGCCGCCCCAGCGTCCCCCAGCCACCCACATGGAGGATGAAGAGCAGCACCGCCGCGATGGCCGCGAGCGTGAGCCCCCGGGCCACCCGGTTGGGCACGCGGCGGAAGGTCCAGGGCTCCTCGGCGGCGTCAGGAGGCAGGGCCACCGGGGTCCTCGCAGCGCACGAAGGTGACCCCGCCCGAGCCGTCGAGGCTCTCGAGCACATGGGCATCCGGGGTCACGTAGCGCACCCGCTGCTCACGCCCCGTGAGGTCGTTCAGCAGGATCGCCGAGCCGTCGTCCTCGAGGCGCAGGATCTCGCCGAAGGCGCCGGGGAGCGCGTTGCCGTAGGTGATCGTGTCGAACTGGAGAAGCGGCCCGTCCACCCGGATGCGCACATGCACCTGGCCGCAGCGATGCACCCGTGGATCCGCCCACTCCCCCTCGATCCAGGCCTCGAAGCCGTCGGTCTCCGGCTCGGCCCGCGACGGCCCCACAAGGAGAGCGAGGCCGATCGCCAGGGCCAGGATGCCACCCCGGCGCGCCATCAGGCGAGATGGCCCTCGGCGCGGGCCCAGGCATAGGTGGCGTCGAGGGCGGCGGGCAGCGGCGCCATCAGCGCCTCCACCTCCTCCTCGGTGATGATCATCGGCGGGCAAAAGGCCAACGTGTCGCCCAGCGCGCGCAGGATCACGCCGTGGGTCAACAGCTCCTCCATGAGGCGCACCCCCACCTTGCCCGGGGTGGCGAAGGTCGACTTGCCCGACTTGTCCGGCGCGAGCTCGAGCGCGCCGAGGAGGCCGACGCCCCGCGCCTCGCCCACCAGCGGATGCTCGCCGAGTGCCCTCAACCGCTCCTGGAAGACGGGCGCCACCCGGCGCACCTGGGAGACGATGTCGCGCCGCTTGTAGATCTCGATGGCCGCCACGCCCACCGCACAGCCCGCCGGGTGCCCGCCATAGGTGAAGCCGTGGCCGAGTGCGGGGTGCTTGGTGGCGCCGTCCTCGATGGCCTCGGCCATCCGCCGGTCCATCGCCACGGCCGAGAGCGGGAAATACCCGCCCGTCATCTGCTTGGCCATCGAGACCGAGTTGGGCGCCATGCCGAGCGCCTCGGACCCCATCCAGGCCCCCGTGCGCCCAAAACCGCAGATCACCTCGTCGGCGATGAGATGCACGTCGTGGCGCTCGAGCACCGGCTGGATGGCGGCGAAGTACCCCTCCGGCGGCACGATCACCCCGCCGGCACCCATCACGGGCTCGGCGATGAAGGCCGCCACCGTCTCGGGCCCCTCCTCGAGGATGAGCGCCTCGAGCTCCTCGGCCAGCCGCTGGGAGAACGCCGCCTCCGTCTCCCCGGCCTCGGCCTCGCGCCAGTGATGCGGGCAGCGCGTGTGCTTGATGAAGTCGAAGGGCAGGTCGAAACCGCCATGGTTGAGCGGGAGCCCCGTCAGCGAGGCGGAGACCAGCGTGACCCCGTGATAGCCGCGCCGACGCGCGATCACCTTCTTCTTCTTGGGCCGGCCGAGGGCGTTGTTCATGTACCAGATGAGCTTGATCTGGGTGTCGTTCGCCTCCGAGCCCGAGGAGCCGTAGAAGACGCGCGCCATCTCCACCGGCATGAGCTCTTTCAGCCGCTCGGCGAGCTCGATCGCCGGCTCGTGGGTGCGCCCGCCAAAGAGGTGGTAGTAGGGCAGGCGCGCCAGCTGCTCCTGCGCCGCGGCGATCAGCTCCTGGTCGCCGAAGCCCAAGCCGCAGCACCAGAGGCCGGCCATCCCCTCGATGAAGCGCCGGCCCTCGCCATCGGTCACGTAGATGCCCTCGCCCTCGGCGATCATATGCGCGCCTTTGGTCCGATGCGCGCCCGCATTGGTGTAGGGGTGGAGGAGGGCCTCGATGTCGCGCATCTGCGCGTTGGTCAGCGTGTCATGTGCCATGGGTGTCTCCCTGATCTCGTTGGTGAGCCTACGCCGCACGGGGCGGATCGGCCAGAGCGGGCACGCTGCGCTGCGACGCCGCGGGGGCCCGGTCCGGAGAGACTGCCTGACAACCGTTAAGATTCGGTTCAAATGCCTCGGGCTTTGGTCAGGGAGCCCAGAGCGCGCGGGGACGCCAGGGCGGCGGCACCGCGAGAGGCCCCCGCGGCGGCGGCGCATCGGCGAGCGGGAGGGACCGCCAGGCGGGGCCCCACGCCTCCGGCAGAGGGTGGGGCGGGGCCACGCCGAGCTCCGGGCGAAAGCCGAAACGGGCGTAGTAGCCCGGGTCGCCGAGCACGAGCGCCAAAACCTCGCCGGCCGCGGCCGCCTGGCGCAGACCGGCCTCGACGAGGGCGCGGCCCACGCCGCGGCGCTGCGCCCTGGGGAACACCGCCAGGGGCCCGAGGAGCGCCACCGGGCTTTCGCCCACCCGGCACGGCGTCATGGCCAGATGGCCGACCACCTGCCCGCCCGCCACCGCCACCAAGGACCGCGCGACCGCCGGCGGCCCTATGAGCGCGCGGAGAAGCGGGAGGAGATCCTCCTCCGGAAAGGCCGCGGGGTAGAGCGCCTGGAGCGCCGCCCGGTCCCCCGGCCCGCTCGGCCGGATCTCCATCCCCACCTCCCCGCCGCACCGGGTGCCGCGGCCCGCTCGCCCTCAGCCGCGGGCCCGGCGGGCCACGCCCAGCGCCGCCAGGCCCCCGAGGAAGAGAAGCGCGCTCGCCGGGAGCGGGATCGGCGCCGCGTTCGAGGGCACGGTCGCCTCGAAGCCGATATTCGTCCCGCCCGTGTAGTTGAAGGAGAAGAAGAGATCGCCCATGAAGTCCGCCGGGGTGGTGAAGCTCCGGGTCTCTTCGAGATTGTTGATGTTGAGGCCGACGGGGGTGCCCACGATCTGCCCGTCGAAATCGCTGAACTGGAAGGGCACGAGGCTCACCCGCAGGGCCCCACTCGCGTTGAAGCCGAAATCGTCCGGCGCGACGGGCAGGAAGGGCGCGATCACGAAGGTGAGCTCCTGCACCCCCGCGGGCAGCCCGGTGAAGACGAAGAAGTCGAACGCCTCGGCGCCGTCGACATTGCCGGTCACGCGGTCGAAACCCGGACCGATCGGCGTGGGCGCGAAGCGGTCGTCGCTGAAATCGCCGCCGGGCAGCGACGTTTCGTTGAAGGGCGCCGCCCCCGCCGCCGCAAGCAAGAGCGCCAGACCCAGGGCACAGAGGACACGACATGCTCGGACCATGCTTGGCACTCCCATCGCTGGCCGTCCCCTCGCCCCGCCGCGTGAGTGCCGACACATGCGGGAGGTGTCAATGCCCGCGATCAGGCGAGCTCCGCCGTCAGCGCTTCGAGGGCGGCCTGCGCGGCCACCGAATTGCCGAAGCGGTCGAGCGGAGGGGACCAAGCGACGGCCGCGTACCCCTCCGGCAAGGCAGCGCTGAGCCCCGGCGGCTGCACCGCGAGGATCGCCCCGCCGACGCCGGACTTGCCCGGGAGCCCGACCCGGAAGGCGAACTCGCCGGATTGGTCGTAGAGCCCGCAGGTGCGCATGATCGCCCGCAGCCTCTTGGCGTGGCGCCCGCCCGCGCAGGCCCCCGCCGCCTGGGGGCAGACGAGGAACATCGCCGCCCGGGCGAGATCCCGCGCCGAGATCGCCAGCGCGCAGCAGCGAAAATAGATGTCCGCCACCTCCTGCGGGTCGCCGCGAAGATTGCCATGGGCCTTGAGCACGAAGGCGATGGCGCGGTTGAGGTCGCCATGGGCGCGCTCCGACGCCCAGACCTCGCCGTCATACTGCAGCGCGGGGTTGGCGGAGAGGTGGCGCATCTGCGCGCGAAAGGCGGTGTCGAAGTTCCAGCGCCGCTCGGCAAGGGCGTCGACCACCACGAGCGCACCCGCGTTGATGAAGGGGTTGCGCGGGATGCCCGCCTCGGTCTCGAGCTGGATGAGGGAGTTGAACCGCATGCCCGAGGGCTCGCGCCCCACCCGATCCCAGAGATCGGGCCCCACCCATTCCATGGCGAGCGCGAGGGTGAAGAGCTTCGAGACCGACTGGATCGAGAAAGGGGTGTCGGCGGCGCCGAGGGCGGTCTCCCGGCCATCCGCGGTGCGCAGGACGAGGGCGAAGCTCTCCGCCGGCACCCGGGCGAGGGCGGGGATGTAGTCCGCCACGCGGCCCTCCGCGGCCCGGGGGCGTGCGCGCTCCGCCGCGGCCTCGAGGCGCGCCGCGAGGGCCTCGGAGCCGAGACGGTTCACGGGGCGGCCAGCCGCTCGAACGGGGCCCCGTGGATCGCGCGGCAGAACAGCCGGTCCCGCGTGGCGCCGAGACGATCGTAAGCCGCGTTTGCGCCCGCGTTCTCGAGCCCGGAGACGAGCCAGAGATAGATCCCGCCCGCGGCCTGCGCCCGCCGCGCCGCCTCGGCGAGGAGCGCCCGCGCCACCCCCCGCCGGCGATGCGCCGCGTCGACATAGAGATCCGACACATAGGCCCCGCGGGCGGCATAGGCCGTCTCGTAGGCCACCATGGTCAGCGCGTAGCCCACCGGGGCCCCCGGCGCCCCCGCGGCGAGGAGCGCGATCCCAGGGCGGCCGAGGAGATCGGCGCGCACATGCGCCTCGGTGAGCGCGCCCGGCCCGCTCTCGATGGCGGCCGAGAGGGCGCGCGCCATGGCCGCGATGCGGGGCGCGTCGGCGGCGACGGCGTCGCGGATCTCGATGGGCGCGTCCATGGCCCCGGCATAGCCCGGACGGCGACATCTGTCCAAGGCCCCGCGCCTCCGGGGGCCGATGGGGGGCGCTCCCCTCCGGCCCGGGCGCGGCGCCGGCCCGGGCGGGGGGGGGCCCCCGAGGCGCGGGGGGCCGAACAACAGCAGCG
>CAYXPI010000015.1:0-5849 GCA_964467005.1 uncultured Limibaculum sp.
AGCCCGAGCCCCGAGACCGCGGCCACCCCCAGCCCTGTGGCCAGGAGCCCGCCCGGCGTGGGCGCGAGCGCGAGGAGCCCGGCCACCACGGCCACGATCCCGCCCACGAGCACGAGGTCGATCCCCATCGCCGCGGCCTCGCGCCGCGCGGTTGCCTTGAGCGCCGCGGCTTGGTCGGGGGTCAGCACCCCCTCGGCCGCCGCGCGGTCGAGATCCACGAGCCATTTCATCGGCGCCTCCCTGCCGCCCCCCGGGTATAGCCCGGACGCACCTTCTGCGGCGAGCCCCGCTTGCCGGCCCGAGCGCCCGCCCGCTAGGGTGCCCCCGAGAAGGAGGCCCCGACGCATGCCCGAGACGAGCCCGCCCTCCGCCGGCGCCGCGCCCTACCGGGTGCTCGCGCGCACCTACCGGCCCCAAAGCTTCGACGAGCTGATCGGCCAGGAGGCGATGGTGACCACCCTCACCAACGCCTTTGCCCTCGGCCGGATCGCCCATGCCTATGTGCTGACGGGCGTGCGCGGGGTGGGCAAGACGACCACGGCGCGGATCCTCGCCAAGGGGCTCAACTGCGAGGCGGGCGCGGGGCCAACCATCGCCCCGTGCGGCGTCTGCCCGGCCTGCACCTCTATCGCCGCGGGGCGGAACACCGATGTCCTCGAGATGGACGCGGCCTCCAACACCTCGGTGAACGATGTGCGCGAGATCATCGAGAGCGTGCGCTACCGGGCCTCGGCCGCGCGCTACAAGGTGTACATCATCGACGAGGTGCACATGCTTTCGACCTCGGCCTTCAACGCGCTCTTGAAGACGCTGGAGGAGCCGCCCGAGCATGTGGTGTTCATCTTCGCGACCACCGAGATCCGGAAGGTGCCGCTCACGGTGCTCTCGCGCTGCCAGCGCTTCGACCTCCGCCGGATCGGGCCCGAGGCCCTGATCGCCCATCTCGCCCGGGTCGCGGCGGCCGAGGGGGCGGAGGTGGAACCCACGGCCCTCGGCCTCATCGCCCGGGCCGCCGAGGGTTCGGCGCGGGACGCGCTCTCCCTCCTCGACCAGGCGCTGGCGCTCGGCTCGGGCCCGGTCACGGCCGCGGCCGTGCGCGCGATGATGGGGGTGGCGGACCGGGCGCGGGTGATCGACCTCTTCGAGGCCGTGATGGGGGGCGACGCGGCGGGCGCGCTCCGCGATCTCGGCGCCATGATGGGCGACGGGGCGGACCCTGCGGCGCTCCTCTCCGACCTCGCCGAGCTCGCGCATTGGATCTCGGTCCTCAAGATCGCCCCCGAGCTCGCGGAGGACCCGACGCTTGCTCCCGAGGAGCGGGCCCGGGGCCGGGACCTCGCGGCGCGGCTCTCGATGCGGTCGCTCGGCCGGGCCTGGCAGATGCTGCTGAAGGCCATGGAGGAGCTGCCGATGGCGCCCTCGCCGGCCATGGCCGCGGAGATGGCCGTGATCCGGCTCACCCATGTGGCGGATCTGCCGCCGCCCGAGGACCTTGTGCGCCGCCTCGTCGACGCGGGAGAGGCCCCGGCTGCCTCGCGCCCGGGCCCGGACGAGGCGAGCCCGGGGGCGGGCCCTCGGCTCGCCGCCGTCGCGCCCGCGCGGAGGGAGGCCGCCGCGCCAAGGGCGGAGCCTGCGCCGGAGGTCCGGCCTGCGCCGGGGCCGGCGCCGCTCTCGGAGATCTGCGACCTCCTCGAGGCCGCGCGGGAGCTCCGTCTCCTCGACGCGGTGGAGCGCTTCGTCGAGCCGGTGACCCTCCGCCCCGGGCTCCTCGAATTCAGCCCCGCCGCCGGCGCGCCGGCGGATCTCGCGGGCCGGCTCTCCGAGGCGCTGCGCCGCCACACGGGCGCGCGCTGGTCCGTTGTCGTCACCGACCGCCGCGGCGCCCCGAGCCGGGCCGCCGAGCGCGCCCGCGCCCGCGCCAAGGCCGAGCGGGACCTGGCCGCCCACCCGCTCGTCGCCCGCGCGCTCGAGGTCTTTCCCGGCGCCGTGATCCGGGATATCCGCTCCCTCACGGACCCGGCGCCGCCGCCGGCCGCGCCGGTGGCGGGCGAGTTCCTTGCGCCGGCGGCCGAGGAGGGCGAGGATGGATGGGAGGATGCGGGCGACGGCCAGGCGCTCGTCGACCCCTTTGAGGAGGACTGAGATGCTGAAGGGTCTGGGCGATATGGGCAAGCTGATGCAGCAGGCCCAGGAGATGCAGGCGAAGATCGCCGAGGTGCAGGAGCGCATCGCCGAGATCGAGGTGGAGGGCAGCGCGGGCGCCGGGATGGTCACCGCGGTCGCCGGCGCCGATGGGAGCCTCAAGCGCCTCACGGTGGATCCGAGCCTTGTCGCGGGCCCGGAGGACAAGGAGATGCTCGAGGATCTCATCGTCGCCGCGGTCAACGACGCGGTGGGCCGCGCCAAGGAGGCCGCCCAGGCGGAGATGGCCAAGGCCACCGAGGGGCTGCCGCTGCCGCCCGGCATGAAGCTGCCCTTCGGGTGATGGAGGACGACGAGACGGACGAGGAGCTCGACGCCGAGGAGGCCGCCCCTTCGCCGGGTGCGGCGGCGTATGGCGGGGCGGCCTGGTCGCCACGGGAGGCCGAGCACCGGGAGGAGATCGGCGCGCTCTGGGCGCCCTGCGGCCTCGCCAACGAGTTTGCCCCCCTCCGCCGGGTGCTGTTGGCGCCGCCGGGTCCGGCGCTTGCGGCGGCGGCGGAGGCGCCGGACGCGGCCCAGCTCCTCGCGCCCCTCGATCTCGGGCGTGCCCGGGAGGAGCACGCGGCCCTGGCCGAGGCCTACCGCGCCGAGGGCATCGAGGTGCTCGAGATGGCCCCCTCCGAGACCCACGCAAACGCGATCTTCTGCGCCGATCTCCTCGCCATGACGCCGGAGGGCGCGATCCTGGCCCGCCCCGCCTCGACCGTGCGCGCAGGAGAGGAGGTGGCCGTGGCCGCAGCGCTCGCCGCCGCCCGCATCCCGATCCTCGCCACCCTCACCGGCACGGCGGTGTTCGAGGGCGCGGATCTGATGTGGCTCGATGCGGAGACCGCCCTTCTCGGCCGGGGGCTTCGCACGAACGACGCGGCGGTGGATCAGATCGAGCGCGTGCTCGACGCCGTGGACGCGACGCTCACCGTCGTCGATCTGCCGGTCGCCACGATGCATCTCATGGGCATGCTCCGGATCTTCGACGCCAATCTCGCCATCGCCTGGCCCGGGCGCACGCCGCACCGCGCGGTCGAGCTGTTGCGCGATCTCGGGCTGCGCGTCGCTCTAGTGCCGGAGGGGATCGACCCGCGCGAGATCGGCACGGGGCTCAACGCCGTCACGCTCGCGCCGCGGCGGATCCTGATGCCGGCGGAGTGCCCGGCGATGCGCGCCTTCTACGAGGGGCTCGGGGTGGCCGTGGTCGAGACGCCGATGGAGGAGCTGCGCAAGGCCGCGGGCGCGGTGGGCTGCCTCACCGGCGTCCTCGCGCGCGGCTGAGGACGCCGGCGCAGATGGCCGCTGGCCGGGAGATCGAGGCGCTGATCGAGCTCATGGCCAAGCTGCCGGGGCTCGGGCCCCGCTCGGCCCGTCGGGCGGCGCTCGCGCTGGTCAAGCGGCGGGAGCGGCTGCTGCTGCCCCTCTCCCAGGCGCTTGCCGTCGTGGCCCAGAGCGTGCGGAGCTGCCGGGTCTGCGGCAACATCGCGACCGCCGAGCTTTGCGACATCTGCGCCGACCCGCGGCGGGACGCGCGCACGATCTGCGTGGTCGCCGAGGTGCAGGATCTCTGGGCGCTCGAACGCGCGGGGGTGTTCCGCGGGCGCTACCACGTGCTGGGCGGGCTTCTCTCGGCCCTCGACGGGGTGACGGAGGAGACGCTGCGGCTGCCCGATCTGGCGGCTCGGGTGGCGGCCGAGGGGGCGGAGGAGGTGATCCTCGCGCTGCCCGCCACGATCGACGGGCAGACCACCGCCCATGTGGTGGCCGACCGGCTCGCGCTCACGGGCGTCGCGCTCACGGCGCTGGCCCAGGGCGTGCCGGTGGGCGGAGAGCTCGACTATCTGGACGAAGGCACCCTTTCCGCCGCCCTCTCGGCGAGGCGCGCGCTGTGAGCGCCTGGTCGACCCAGGCCCCCAGCCTCGAGGACATCGCGGAGATCGCACGCGCCGCGCAGGCCGCGCTGCCGGACCCCTTCGCCCGGCCCGCCGCCAGCCTCGTCGTGCGCGTGGCCGAGCTGGCCGATGCCGAGACCCTGGCCGATCTCGACATCGCCGACCCCTTCGAGCTCACCGGCCTCTACCGCGGCCGTGCGCTCACCGAGCGTTCGGTGGACGACATCGCGCCGATGCCGGACGAGGTTTGGCTTTACCGCCGTGCGATCCTCGACGAATGGGCGGAGCGGGGCGACGTGGCCCTCGACGCGCTCGTGGCCCATGTGCTCGTGCACGAGATCGCGCATCATTTCGGTTGGTCGGACGACGACATCGCGGCGGTGGACGACTGGCGGCTCTGAGCCGCGCATGGACGTGGCGACGGAATTGGTTTACAATAGCTATGTCAACCCAAGGACACGACCATGAGTCTCATCCAGCTCGCCTACGCCTCGCGGCCCTTCGGCTTCGATGCCGGGACACTCAACGCCATTCTCTTCGAGTCCCGCGAGAACAACGCACGGGACTTTATCACCGGCGTCCTGATCTGTCGGGAGGATCTCTATCTCCAGCTGCTCGAGGGGCCCGAAGCCTCGGTGATGAGCACCTTCGGCCGCATCGCGCAGGACGACCGGCATCTGGACGTGACGCCGATCCTGCGGGCCGAGGTGGCCTCGCGCCTGTTCGGCGGCTGGGCGATGCGCGACGACGCCGTGCGCTCCTGGATGTGGAGCATGAAGGCGGTGGCCGAGGGCGCTGTGGAGCGGGCGAGCCCCAACGACGTGATCGCCGTCTTCCAGCGGCTTTCGCTCGAGGCGCCCCAGCCCGTGGCCTGAGGGCCGCTCAGCAAAGAATCCCCGGCAGGTCGAGTCCTCGGGCGCGGGCGCAGTCCCGCGCGATCTCGTAGCCCGCATCGGCGTGGCGCATGACGCCGGTCGCCGGGTCGTTCCACAGCACGCGCGCGATGCGCCGGGCCGCGGCCTCGGTCCCGTCCGCCACGATCACCATGCCCGCATGCTGGGAGTAGCCCATGCCCACGCCGCCGCCGTGGTGGAGGCTGACCCAGGTGGCGCCCGAGGCGGTGTTGAGGAGGGCGTTGAGGAGCGGCCAGTCCGACACCGCATCCGAGCCGTCGCGCATCGCCTCGGTCTCCCGATTGGGGCTGGCGACGGAGCCCGAATCGAGATGGTCGCGCCCGATGGCGATGGGCCCGATCTCGCCGCGCGCCACCATCTCGTTGAGCGCGAGGCCCGCCCGGTCCCGCTCCCCGAGCCCGATCCAGCAGATCCGCGCCGGCAGGCCCTGGAAGGCGATGCGGGCGCGGGCCATGTCGAGCCACTGGTGGAGATGGGCGTTCTCCGGGAAGAGCTCCTTCATGCGCTGGTCCGTGCGGTGGATGTCCTCCGGGTCGCCGGACAGCGCGCACCAGCGGAAGGTCCCGACGCCGCGGCAGAAAAGCGGGCGGATATAGGCCGGCACGAAGCCCGGGAAGGCGATGGCGTCGGCCAGGCCTTCGTCCTTGGCCACCTGGCGGATGTTGTTGCCATAGTCGAGCGTCGGCACCCCGGCGCGCCAGAAGGCAAGCATCGCCTCCACATGGACGCGCATGGAGCCGCGGGCGGCCGCCTCCACCGCCTTGGGGTCGCGTTCGCGCTTGGCGCGCCAGTCGGCCAGCGTCCAGCCCGCGGGAAGGTAGCCGTTGAGGGGGTCGTGGGCGGAGGTCTGGTC
>CAYXPI010000015.1:5859-31243 GCA_964467005.1 uncultured Limibaculum sp.
ACGATGTCCGGCCGCGGGCCGCCCTCGGCCATCCGTCGGGCGATCTCGGGAAAGATCTCGGCGGCGTTGCCGAGCAGGCCGACGGAGCGCGCCTCGCCCCGCCCGGTCCACTCCGCGATCCTGGCGAGCGCGTCGTCCAACGTGTCGGCCCGGGCGTCGAGATACCGGGTGCGCAGGCGAATCTCGATCCGCTCGGGGTCGCACTCCACGGCGAGGCAGGAGGCCCCGGCAAAGACGGCGGCCAGGGGCTGCGCACCGCCCATCCCGCCGAGCCCGGCGGTCAGGATCCAGCGCCCGGTGAGATCGCCGCCGTAATGCTGGCGCCCGGCCTCGGCAAAGGTCTCGTAGGTGCCCTGCACGATCCCTTGGGTGCCGATGTAGATCCAGCTCCCCGCGGTCATCTGGCCGTACATCATGAGGCCCTTGCGATCGAGCTCGTGGAAATGCGCCCAGGTGGCCCATTCCGGCACGAGGTTGGAGTTGGCGATCAGCACCCGGGGCGCGTCCGGATGGGTGTGAAACACGCCGACGGGCTTGCCGGACTGGACGCAGAGGGTCTCGTCCTCCGCGAGCCGGGCGAGGGTGGCGGCGATGCGGTCGAAATCCTCCCAGGTGCGGGCCGCGCGCCCGATCCCGCCATAGACGACGAGCTCGTGCGGCGCCTCGGCCACCTCCGGGTCGAGATTGTTCATGAGCATCCGGAGCGGCGCCTCGGTGGTCCAGGAGCGGCAGGTGATCTCCGGCCCGCGGGGCGCGCGCACGGTGCGGGTGTTGTGGCGGGGGTCGGTCATCGCGGGCTCCGGTCGTGAGGGGCGTGGCGGCGCCAGGTGAGACGGGCGGTGCCGGTGCGCCCGCCAAAGCTCGTCTCCCGGGCCGTGAGCGTGAGGTGGTCGTCGTCGAGCGCCCAGTCGCGCCGGAGGGTCTGACCCACGAAGTCCGGAAGCGCGGAGACGGTGACGACATGCTCGATGCGGTCGCCCAGCAGCTTGTAGGCCCCGCAATAGGAGAGATGGGTGGCCAAGGCCGCCCGGGCGGCGAGGCCGTCGGCCAGCGCCGTGTCGCAGCCGAGCGGCGCCCGGCCCGGCGCCATCATATGAACGAACATTTGCCCATCGGCCGCGTAGTGGAGCACGCCCTCGGGCGCCGGGCCATAAGGCTCGAGGATCGCGCCGTCGGCCAGCTCGATGGCATAGCGCAGGAGGCGCCAGCTCCCGAGGAGCGGGCTCATCGGGCGCCCTCGCGGTCGAGCGCGGGAAAGTGCTCCGGCCCGCAGGCGGCGTGGACGGCGCCCTGGCGCACCAGCGCGGTGGCCGCCTGGATGTCCGGCGCCTGCACCCGGTCATGCGTGAGCGGCGGCACTTCCATCCGCAGCCGCTCCACCAGCCGGGCAAGCGGCGGCGCGGTTTTGAGCGGCGCGCGGAGCTCCACCCCTTGGGCCGCGGCGATGAGCTCGATGCCGACGATGCCCGCCAGATTGTCCGCCATCTCGCCGAGCCGCTTGGCGGCATGGGTGGCCATGGAGACGTGGTCCTCCTGGTTGGCGCTGGTCGGCGTGGAATCGATCGAGCGTGGGTTGGCCAGCGCTCGGGTCTCGCTCATGAGGGCCGCCGAGGTCACCTCCGCCACCATGAGCCCGGAGTTCAAGCCCGGCTCGGGCGAGAGGAAGGCGGGCAGGCCGAAGGAGAGCGCTGGGTCGACCAACAGCGCGATCCGCCGCTGCGCGATCGCCCCCACCTCGGCCAGCGCGAGCGCGATCTGGTCCGCCGCAAAGGCCACCGGCTCGGCGTGGAAATTGCCGCCCGAGAGGATCTCGCCGCCCTCGGTCACCAGCGGGTTGTCGGTGACGGCGTTGGCCTCGGTCACCAGCGTGGCCGCGGCGTGGCGGAGGAGGTCGAGGGCCGCCCCCATCACCTGGGGCTGGCAGCGGAGGCAATAGGGGTCTTGCACCCGCTCGTCGCCCTCGCGGTGGCTCTCGCGGATCTCGGAGCCCGCGAGGAGGGCGCGGAGGCAGGCGGCGGCGTCGATCTGGCCCCGATGGCCGCGGAGCGCGTGGATCTCGGGCCGGAAGGGGGCCGGCGAGCCCATGGCCGCGTCGGTCGACAGCGCGCCGGTGGCGAGGGCGGCGGTCGCGCAGGCGGCACCCTCGAAGAGCCCGGCCAGGGCCAGCGCGGTCGAGACCTGGGTGCCGTTGATCATCGCGAGCCCTTCCTTGGGCCCGAGGATCACCGGGCGAAGCCCCTCGGCCTGCAGCGCGTCCGCCGCGGGCACGGGATGGCCGTGATGCAGCACCTCGCCCTCGCCGATGAGGGCGAGCGTCAGATGGGCGAGCGGCGCCAGATCGCCCGAGGCGCCGACCGAGCCCTGCGCCGGGATCACCGGCCAGAGCGCGTGGGCGAGAAGCGCCTCCAGCGCCGCCACGAGCTCCCAGCGCACGCCCGAGGCGCCGCGGCCGAGGGAGAGGAGCTTGAGCGCCAGCGTGAGCCGCACGATGGCGGGCGGCAGGGGCGCGCCGGTGCCGGCGGCGTGGCTGCGGATGAGGTTCCTCTGAAGCGCCGCGGTCTCGGACGGGGCCACGCGCACGCTCGCGAGCTTCCCGAAGCCCGTGTTGATCCCGTAGACCGGCGCGTCCCCCGCCGCGGCCGCGGCCACCTGCGCCGCCGCGGCCTCCACTCGGGCGCGGGCCTCGGGCGCGAGCCGCACGGGCTCGGCGCCCCGATAGATGGCCTCGAGCGTGGCGAGATCGGCCCTGCCGGGGGTGAGCGTGATCGTCATGGGGCGCCTCCGACGAGCCGCGCATGGAGCGGCGTGGCGCCCAAGCCGTAGACGAGCTCCACCGGATCTTCCAGGTCCCAGATCGCGAGATCCGCCGCCTTGCCGGCGGCCAGGGTGCCGATCGCGTCGGCGAGGCCGAGCGCGCGTGCGGCCTCACGCGTCGCGCCCGCCAGCGCCTCGTCGGGCGTGAGGCGGAAGACGGTGCAGGCCATGTTGAGCGCGAGGAGGAGGGAGGTGAGCGGCGAGGAGCCGGGGTTGCAGTCCGTCGCCACGGCCATCGGCACGCCGGCCGCGCGGAGCTCGGCGATGGGCGGCGCCTGGGTCTCGCGCAAGGTGTAGTAGGCCCCGGGGAGGAGGACGGCCACGGTCCCCGCCCGGGCCATGGCGGCGACACCGTCGGCGTCGAGATATTCGAGGTGGTCGGCCGAGAGGGCTCCGTGCTCGGCCGCGAGCCGCGCCCCGCCGAGATGGGAGAGCTGCTCGGCGTGGAGCTTCACCGGCAGGCCGAGGGCGCGGGCCGCGGCGAAGACGCGCGCCACCTCCTCGGGCGTGAACGCGATCCCCTCGCAGAAGGCGTCCACCTGGTCCACGAGGCCTTCCGCGGCGGCCCGGGGCAGGACCTCCGTGCACACGAGGTCAAGATAGGCGTCGCGCCGGCCCTCGAACTCGGCGGGCAGGGCGTGGGCCGCGAGGCAGGTCGTCACCACCCGGACCCGCCGCACGGCCCCCAGCGCCCGGGCCACCCTCAGCATCCGAAGCTCGGTCTCGAGATCGAGGCCGTAGCCGGACTTCACCTCCACGGTGCCGACGCCCTCGGCGATCACCCGGTCGAGCCGGGGGAGGGCGTGTGCGAGAAGCTCGGTGGCCGAGGCCGCGCGTGTCGCCGCCACGGTGGAGCGGATGCCGCCGCCCGCCGCCGCGATCTCCGCATAGCTCGCGCCGTCGAGCCGGAGCGCGAACTCCCGCGCGCGGCTGCCGGCGTGCACGAGGTGGGTGTGGCAGTCGACAAGCGCGGGCGTGGCGAGCCGTCCGCCGAAGGTCTGGGCCGGCCAGGCCGCCATCTCCGGGGGCAGATCCGCGCGCGGCCCCGCATAGGCGATGCGCCCGGCGGCCACCGCGACCGCTCCGTCCGCCACGAGCTCCTGGCCGGGCACCTGGGTCGCGAGCCGCAGCCCGGTGAGAAGATGGCCGTGCGCCTCCATGCGATTCCCTCCTGACCTGAGCCCCGCGACCGCCTAAGCCTAGCCGAGGCAGCGGCGGAGGCGCGAGAGAATGTCGGAGACGATCTGGGCCGAGAGCGCGCTCCTGCCCGAGGGCTGGGCGGGGCCGGTGCGCCTGCGTCTGGCCGAGGGGCGGATCGCGGCGGTCGAGGCGCCCGCGCCCGGCACGGGCCCCGCGGCGGGCGCGGCGCGGGCCGACATCCTCCTGCCCGCGCCGGGCAATCTCCACTCCCACACGTTCCAGCGGGCGATGGCCGGGCTCGCCGAGCGCCGCGGGGAGGGGGCGGACAGCTTCTGGACCTGGCGCACGCTCATGTACCGGTTTCTCGCGCGGCTCACACCCGAACATGTGGAGGCGATCGCCGCGCAGGTCTTCGTCGAGATGCTGGAGGCGGGGTACGCGTCGGTCGGGGAGTTCCATTACCTCCACCACGCCCCGGACGGCACGCCCTATGACGACCCCGCGGAGATGGCCCGCCGGATCACGGCCGCGGCGGAGGCGACGGGGATCGCGCTCACGCTCCTGCCCGTGCTCTACGAGCAGGGCGGGGTGGACGGCCGGCCGCTGGAGGGCGGGCAGCGCCGCTTCCGGCTGGGGCTCGACGCGGCGGCCGAACTCCGCGCGGCGGTCGGCCCTGCGCATCGGGTGGGCCTTGCGCCGCACTCGCTGAGGGCCGTGCCCGTGGCAACGCTCCGGGGCGCGGTGGCGCTCTGCCCGGAGGGTCCCTTGCACATGCATGTCGCCGAGCAGGTGGCCGAGGTGGCCGAGATCGAGGCGGCCTATGGCGCGCGCCCCGTGGCCTGGGCGCTGGCGGAGCTGCCGATCGACGCGCGCTGGTGCCTCGTCCACGCGACGCAGATGACGCCTGCGGAGACGGAGGGGCTCGCCCGCTCCGGCGCGGTGGCGGGGCTCTGCCCGATCACCGAGGCCAATCTGGGCGACGGGATCTTCGACGGCGCGCGCTACCTCGCCGCCGGGGGGCGGTTCGGCCTGGGCTCGGACTCCAATCTGCGGGTGGGTCTTGCGGAGGAGCTGCGCCAGCTCGAGCACTCGCAGCGGCTGGCGGGCCAGGTGCGCGCGGTGCTCGCCGAGCCGGAAGGGTCGGTCGGCCGGCGGCTCGTCGAGGGCGCCGCGGCGGGGGCGGCGCAGGCGCTCGGCCGCGGCTCCGGCCGGATCGAGCCCGGCGCCTGGGCGGATCTCCTGGCGCTCGACGCCTCGGCGCTCTGCCTCCATGCGCGGCGGGGCGATGCGCGCCTCGACGGCTGGATCTTCGCGGGCGACGACCGGGCGGTGGCAAGCGTTTGGGTGGCCGGCCGGCGCGTGGTCGAGGGCGGGCGCCACCCGGCGCGGGAGGCGGTGGAGGCCCGCTTCCGCGCGGCCCTCACCGATCTCGCCGAGCTCTGAGCGTCCTCACCAGCCCATGCAGGCGCAGGGGCCCGGGACCGGCGCCGGCTGCGGGCCGCGGCGCCACATCCCGTCATGCCAGCCGCCCGGGTGCCAGTTGCCGTACTGGTCGAAATAGCCCTGCGGACGGGGCACGCGGTGCCAGCGGCCATGGGCGAAATAGGCGTAGTCGCCCGTCGCCGGGTGGTGGCGCCAGCGCAGGGCGCCCCGCGGCGGGAAGCGCGCGCTGTCGTCGAGCCGGCTGCGGGCGGCGGCCAGACGCGCCTCGAGATCGACGCGGGAGAAGGCGTCCGGCCCGTGGCCATAGACAAGGGCCGAGGGCGGGAACCAGAACACGCGCGGCGGCCCAGCCTCGGCCGCCTCGTCCGCGGCCTCCGCCGTCGCCTCGGGCGCTGCGTCGCCGGTTTGCGCGGTCTGGTCGGCGGTGGGCTGGTCGGCGTCCTCCTGGGTGGCACGGTCGGCCACCGTCTGCGCGGCGCCGAGCTCGGCCCAGATGCCGTCGAACACGCCCGAGCTGCCCGCCGCGGCCGCCGAGGCGGCGAGCGGCGCGGCCCCGGCGAGCCCCAGCGCCAGAAGGGCGGCGAGGGCGGAGAGTGGTGTCGTCATGTCTGCCTCCGGTCTTATGCGAGTGTCTTTGGCGGTGTTGCCTGTGGGGCGGGCGATGCGCGGCGCAGGGCGCGAACCGTCGCCGTCCCTCCGATGCCAGCCTGCCAGCCGGTGCCTCCGCGCGAAAGAGGGCCTGGCCCTGCGATCGTCGGTTTCGCGCCCGGTCGGTGGCCTCGGGGCTCCGTCGCGGGCGGTCGCTGGCGGCGCTGGGCCCCTTGGTCTATTCTGCGGGCGATTCTCGAAGCGGTTTCAGAGGGTGCGCCATGGCGTTCACAGCGCGTCTCATCCGGGCCATCGCGGGCCTCGCCGTGGCGCTGGGGCTCGTGGCCCCCGCCCAAGCCCCCGCCCAGGCCGATGCCGAGGCCGACGCGCTCGCGGCCACCCGCGCGATCTTCTACCACGAGCTTGGCCACGCCCTCGTCGATCTCCTCGATCTCGACGTCGTGGGGCCCGAAGAGACGGTGGTCGACGAGTTCTCCACCCTCCTCCTCATTCTCGAGAGCCGGCGCGACGGGGCGGGGCATGGCGCGCTCCTGGCCGCCGCGCGCTTCTGGTACCTGGCGGCCGAGCCCGAGGTGGAGAGCGCCACTTATTGGCAGACGCACGATTTCAGCCGGCGCCGGGGCTTCGCGATCGTCTGCCTCATGTACGGATCGGACCCCGATCGCTTTCACGCCGTGATGGGCGAGCTCGGCGTGGCGGAGGACCGGCGCGAGGCCTGCGTTCGGGAGTATCGCGAGAAATCCGAGAACTGGGTCAACCTGCTCTCGCCGCATCTGAGCGGTCAGGCGCCCGCCGCGCGCACCGGGCGGGTGCGGCCCGTCTACCGTCCCGGCGCGGCGGCGCAGACCTGGCGCGGCGCGCGGCTTCTCGAGCGGCTGGCGGCGGAGGCCAACCGGCTTTTCCCGCTCCCACGCGACATCGCGCTCGAGGCGCGCCCCTGCGGCAGCGCCAACGCCTTTTGGGACGGTGCGCGGATCGTCCTATGCTACGAGCTGCACGGGCTGATGGTCGAGCTCTTCTCAAGCGCGCCAGGCGCCGCCGCGCGGCCGGCGGAGGCCAGGCCGGGCGCGGGGGCGGGGGCCGTGAATGTGGGGAGCCTCCTCGGCAGCGGCGAGTGAGACGGGCGCGTGGATCTGGGCGTGAGGGGTCGGAGTTGC
This sequence comes from uncultured Limibaculum sp., assembly GCA_964467005.1. Classification (GTDB taxonomy): domain Bacteria; phylum Pseudomonadota; class Alphaproteobacteria; order Rhodobacterales; family Rhodobacteraceae; genus Thermohalobaculum. Next base: position 13,023 of record CAYXPI010000015.1, read on the forward strand.
AGATGGGGTTTGTCGGCGTCTGGCGTCTTCTGGTTCTGGGAGCCGCCCTCGCTTGGGCGGGGGGCGTCCGGTCCGAGATGCTGCCCGAACCCGGGGGCGACTGCCGGGCCTGCTATGCGCTCGTCGTCGACGCCGAGGGGCGCACCGGGCCGGGATCGCCCCAGGCCCTGGCCGAGGCCCTCGAGACCCGCGGCTACGAGGTGGTGCGGCTCGATCGGCCGCGGCCCCATCGCCTGATCTACCACACGGATCGGCTCTTCCGGCGCGCTGGCGCCAACCGTGAGGCGCGGCTCGTCTTCTGGTACGGCGGCGCGCTCGAGGGCACGGCGGAGGATGGGCTCGCGCTCCTCCTCCCCGGCCAGCGCGCGCCCGGGGCCGCGGGCGCGCCGGGGCTCGACCTCCGCGCCCTCCTCGCCCTCGCCGATGAGAGCGCGGCGGAGGCGGCGCTCCTCGTGCTCGACGCCCCGCTGCCGGAGGACGCGCCGCTCGCCCTGGCCGAGGCGGCGGCCGAGGGGGCTCCCGCGCGCCTCGTCGTGGCGCGGGGATCGGGGGCGCGGGCGGCCGCGCTCGGGCCGGTTTTCGCCGAGCTCTTCGCCCAGCCCGAGGCGACCGATCTCGCCGCCCTCGCGCGGGGGATCGGGCCGCTCGCCAGGGTCGGCTACCTGACCGAGGCGGCGGCGGAGGCCGCGGAGCCCGCCGCCCAGTTCTCCACGCTCGCCTTCACCGCGGCGGCGGGCGGCGAAGTGCCGGTGCCCGACGCCGTCCGCCTCGCCGGGCTCGAGGCGCCGGAGCCGCGGCCGGCGGGGGCGGGCGCGCTCTGCGACCGTCTGGCCGCGGATCCCGACGACGCCGAGACCCGCAACCGCGGCGTGCCGGACGCGCGCATCGACGGGGCCCGTGCCGTGGAGGCGTGCCTCGCCGCCGCCCTCGCCGCGCCCGAGACCCTCCGCTTTGGCTACCAGCTCGGCCGGGCCTACCGCGCCCTCGGCCGCCCGGGGGAGGCCGCGCTCTGGTTCGAGCGCGTGGCCAGGCTCGGCTCCGTCCCCGGTCAGTTCGCCATCGGGCTCGCGCTCTCGGCGGGGGAGGGCGTGGCGCGGGACCCGCGGGGCGGCGCCGCGCTCGTCGAGCGGGCGGCTGAGGCGCTCTATCCCCCGGCGGTGCGGCGGCTGGCGGAGACCGCCTTCGGCGCCGGCGGCAGCCCGGCCGCCCGGGAGCGTGCGCTCACCCTCCTCCGGCGGACCGCGCCGCGGCCGGGCCAGGAGCGGACCGCGCTTCTCCTCGCCGAGATCCTCGCCAAGCTGCCGACCCGCGGGCTCGCCGAGATCCGCGAGGCGCGGGAGAACTACGCCATCGCCGATCGGGCGCGCCTGCCCGGCGCCCGCCAGGGGGTGCTGGCGATGGACCGTCTCCTCGAGACCGGCGCCCAGGAGGCCGCGATCGCCGCCTGCGAGGGGCTCCTCGATTTCGAGATCGAAGCGGTGGAGGGCGCGGCGGGCCTGCCGCCGGGCTCCAGCATGAAGGACTGGATCGGCGCGCGGAAGGCCCGGGAGCGCCAGGTGTTCGGCGGGATCGAGATGCGCCGCGCGGCGCAGACCTGCGCGCCCCTCGTGGCGCGGGACGACGTGCCGCCCGCCCTCCTCGCCAAGATGGGCTATCTCGGGTTTCGCGGCGAGCCGCTCGGCGGGCCCTCCGAGATCGGCGGCGAGCCCTGGGCCAATCTCATCGCCCGCGCCGCGGTGCGGGGCGACGCCTCGGCGCTCTATGTCCGCGGCTACACCCGCCTCGCCGAGGTGCTGAACGGCCTCCGCGAGGGGCGGAAGGACGGGCGCCGCGCGGCCGAGGCCGTGCGCAATTTCGACGCCGCCTGCCGCGGGCGGGTGGCCGAGGCCTGCTACATGTCCGCCTTTCTCAACATCGAGAGCGTGTTCACCGATCTGCCGGGCTTCCGGCCGGACCCCAGGGCCGCGATCGCGAGCCTCGAGCGGGTGCAGGCCGACCTCGCCATCGCGCGCACGCTCCTGCTCGAGGTCCTTCAGGGCCATCCGGATCTGCCGCATCTCCGCGCGTTCCGCGACCCCCGTCGCGCCAACGAACTCCGCGTCCCCTAGCCCTTCGGAGCCGCCGCCATGACCCGATCCCGCGCCCTTTCCCTGTTGCCCACGGCCGCGCTGGCCGCGCTGGCGCTCCTCGCGGCGGAGGGGGCCGCGGGGCAGGGGATGGGCGGTGGGCTCGGACGCCTCCTCGGGGTGGGCGAGGCGGCCGAGCCCGCGCCCGAGCCCGAGGCGACGGAGCCCGCCCCAGAGGCAGCGGAGCCTGAGCCGGAGGCGAGCCCCGAGCCGGAGGCGGAGCGCCCGCGCATGGTGGAGGAGATCGGCGTCGACCCTCTCAGCGTCATTCCCGCGCCGCGCACCGCAGATCCTTTTGGCTGGGCCGAAGGCGCGGACTGCGCGCGCCTGGCCGTGGACGACGCGGAGAAGATCGGCTGCGATCCCGGGGCCGCCCCTGCGCCCGTCGCGGCGGAGGCGGGCGCCGCCACCCGCTCCGGCGCAGGGCTCGCGCGGGTCCTCGGGCTGCCCTCCGGCGGGGCGGCGGAGACCCCGGCGCCCCCTGCCGCCGAACCGCCGGCCGAGACCACGGCCCAGGAGACATGGGAGGGCACGGACCCCGCCTCGGGCCCCGCCTCGGGCCCCGCCTCGGGCCCCGCCTCGGGCCCCGCCTCGGAGCGTGCAGAGGACCCCGCGCCCGCGCCCCAGCCCGGCGGGCTCGCCCTCAGCCTCGGCCTCGGCGCCGAGGCTGCGGCGCCCGCCCCCGCCGCGGAGGCCGAGCCCCCCGCACCCGCGGAGGAGGAGGCGGTTCCCCTCGTGCCGCTGGATCTTGGCCCGGCCCCCGGCACCCGGCCGATGAAGCGCGACGACATCCCCGCGCTCGACCGGCGCGTTCTCACGCTCCCCGGCGCAACCCTGGCCGTGGACCCCATCGCCGGCGGCTCTGAGGAGCTGCCGGCCTTCTCGATCTTCTACGTCTACAACCAGCGCGAGGAGGGCGGCGCCACCTGGCTTCAGATCGGCCGCTCGGCCCAAGGCCGCACCGAAGGCTGGGTCCGCGCCGAGGAGACCGAGGACTGGAAGACCATGCTCGTCATGGCCTACGCGCCCAAGGGCGGGCGGAACCGCACCCTCTTCTTCAAGCGGCGCAACGAGCTCATCCAGTTCGTCCGCGAGCCGCTCGTCGCCCAGGAGGCGGCCCTCGCCTATGAGAACATCGAGGCGGGCGACTACGACGGGGATTACTTCGTGGCCATCGAGCCGGCGACAGAGGTGGACCCGGAGGCGCCCTATCTCATGCCGATCCTCGACCATCACGAGGACATGTTCGACAGCCTCGACCCCGTCACCCTTGTCGAGGTCGCGGGCCTCACCCTGGCGCGCCAGGAGGCCCAGGAGGACGTGCGCGAGGCCGAGAACTTCGCCGCCCCCCGCCGGTCCGCGGCGATGCGGGACTTTCGCTACGGCGTGGTCTTCGCCATCGACACCACCTCCTCCATGGGCCGGTACATCGACCACACGCGCTCGGCGGTCTACTCGGTCATCCAGGGCTTCGCCGATGCGGGGCTCCTCGAGCTCGTGGATTTCGGGCTCGTGGGCTACCGCGACAACACCGCGCCCGATCCGCGGATCGACTACGTCACCCGCATCTACCAGCCGCTTACCCCAGGGGCGGACGTGACCGAGGTGCTCGCGAACTTCGACCGGATGGCGCCGGTCACCGTGTCCACCCAGGGCTGGGACGAGGACGCCTTCGCCGGCCTCGACGTGGCCATCAACGGCATGGGCTGGGACCCCTATGCCTTCCGGATGGTCGTGCTGATCACCGATGCGGGCGCGCGCCGGGGCACCGACCCCATGGCGCTGAACCCGGAATACGACGTCCTCAACATCCTCGAGAACGCCGAGCGGCGCGGCGTGGCGGTGGCGGTTCTCCACCTGCTCACGCCCGAGGGCGACCGCGCAGGCAACACCGGGCCGGCGGCGGAGGTCTACTCCCAGCTCGCGGCCACGGGCGACCGGGCGACGCCCAAGTATTTCGGCGTCGATGCCACCGATCCGGATGCCTATCTCGCCGAGATCCAGGGCTTTGCGGACACGCTGGTGGCCACGGTCGAGGCTTCGGCCCGGGGCCGCCGGGTGGAGCGCACCGAGGAGGTGGAGACCGTGGCCGACGCGCTCACCAACGAGGTCTTCCGCGCCCAGCTCGAATATCTCGGCGCCGCGCAAGGCCAAGCCGCCCCCCGCTTCGCCCGCGCCTGGGCGGCGGACCGGGACCTCGCGAACCCGCGCCTCCGCGCGCTCGACGTCCGCGTCTTCGTCACCCGCCAGCAGCTCTCGGCGATGATGGAAGGCGCGGAGGCGATCCTCTCGGCCTATGAGGCGCAGGAGACCGGCGGGGGCGATTTCTTCGAGCTCATGCAGAGCTTTTCGGCCCAGAGCGCGGTGGAGGGGGCGGGCAGCCGCGGGCAAGACGAGGCGGGCGCGCTCTTCCCGGCCTTCCTCGCGGCGCTGCCCTACACCTCGGATTTCTTGGAGCTCGACCGAGAGACCTGGGCCGCCGGCGGCCCCACGCGCCAGCGCGAGCTCACCGAAGCGCTGCGCACCAAGCTCCGCGCCTATCGCGACATCGCGGGCTCCGAGGTCGGCTGGGTCGATCTCGGCGCGGGCAACCGGGCGGAGGATGTCTACGCGGTGGCGCTCGAGCTCCTTCCGTGAGCGCCGCCGGCCTCGAGGTCGTCGACCTCGCCCTCTCCCGCGGGCCGGAGGCGGACGCCTTCCGTGTGGAGCTGCCGCGCCTGACCGTGGCCCCTGGCGAGATCGCGGTGCTGGCGGGCGCGAGCGGCTCGGGCAAGTCGACGCTCCTCGATCTCCTCGGCCTCCTGACGGTGCCGGACCGGGTGGGCCGGCTGGCCATCGGCGGGGAGGACGCGGCTCCGGCGCTCCGCGCGGGCCGGCTCGAGGCGCTCGCCCCCCTTCGCCGCCGCCAGGGCCACGTGCTGCAAACCGGCGGGCTCCTCCCCTTCCTCACGGTGGCGGACAACATCCGCCTCACCCAGCCCACGGACCGGCCGCCGCCCCTGCCGCTCGAGGCCCTGGCCGAGCGGCTCGGCCTCGGGGGGCTTCTCCGCCGGAAGCCCGGGACGCTCTCGGTCGGCCAGCGCCAGCGCGCGGCGATCGCCCGGGCGCTGATGGGCGACCCCGCCGTGCTGCTGGCCGACGAGCCCACCGCCGCCCTCGACCCGCCGACGGCGGAGGCGGTGCTGGCGCTTCTTCAGGAGATCTGCCGCGAGCGGGGCACGGCGGTGGTGATGGCGAGCCACGCCTGGGGCCTCGTCCGCCGCTTCGGCCTCACCGTGCTCGCCGCGCGCCCGGTCGTCGTGGGCGGACGCCCCGCCATCCGCTTCGACCCGGGACCGGCCGAGGGGCTCGCCGCGTGACGGCGCCCATGGCGCTCCCGATCTGGCGCCTGGCCCTTGCCGATCTCGCCCATGAGCGGGCGGCGACGGCCGTGTCCGTCCTCGGCGTCACGGTGGCGCTCGCGCCCCTCCTCGTGCTGCTCGGGCTCTGGACCGGGGTGGCCGAGGCCCTCCGCGCCCAGCTCGCCGCGCATCCGGCCACGCTCGAGATCCGCCACCGGGCGCTCGGCCGCCTGCCGGAGGGCTTCTTCGACGCCGCCCGGGCGCGGCCGGAGGTGGGCTTTCTCGTCCCCCGCACCCGGTATGTGAACCTCCAGCTCCGGCTCGTGAACCGGGGCGACCTCGCCGCCCGGCCGGCGGAGGTGGTGCTGGCCCCCACGGCGCCGGGGGACCCGCTCCTCACCTTCGCCGGCGTTACCCCGCCGGAGGGTGACCGCATCGTCCTCGGCGCCCCAGCCGCGGAGACGCTGCGCGCGGCACCGGGCACGCCGCTCACCCTGGTGCTCGAGCGCCTCGGCGCGGCCGGGGCGCGGGAGCGGGTGGCGCTCGCCCTCACGGTCCATGCGGTGCTGCCCGCCGAGGTCGAGGCGCGCGCCCGAGGCTACCTGCCGCTCGCCGTCCTCTCCGACATCCAAGATTATCAGGAGTGGGTCGCGGTGCCCGCGCGAGGCTGGGAGGGGGAGCCCCCGCGCGGCGACGCCTGGGGCGGCTTCCGCCTCTACGCCGCCGAGATCGACGCGGTCGAGCCCCTCCGCCGCTGGCTCGTGGCCCAGGGGCTCGACGTCACCTCCGAGGCCGAGCGCATCGCCTTCGCCGAGCGGGTCGACCGGGATCTCGGCCGCCTCTTCCTCGCCATCGCCGGCCTCACCCTGGCGGGCTACGCCCTCAGCATCGGCCTCGCCCAGGCCGCGAGCGTGGCGCGCAAACGCCGGTCCCTCGCCGTTCTGCGGCTCCTCGGCTACAGGGCGCGGGAGATCGCGTTCCTGCCCGTCATCCAGGCGGCGGCGCTGGCCTTCCTGGGTGGCCTGGCCGCGATCCTCGTGTACCATCTCACGGTGCCGCTCATGGGTGCGCTCTTCCGCGATCTTGTGCCGGGCGAAGGGCCGCTCATGCATCTGCCGGCGCGGTCGGCCACCGCCGCGCTTCTGGGCTCCGTGGGCGTGGCGGCGCTCGCCAGCCTGGTCGCGGCGCGGAGCGCGCTCGCGATCGCACCCGGGGAGACCTTGAGAGATGCGTAACCTCCTGCCCCTCGGCGTTCTGGCCTGGCTCCTCGGCGCCGCGGCGGCGGAGGCGCGGCCCCCGGCCTGCGCGTTCGACGACCCGGCCCGCGCCGTGGCCGAGGGGCCGGAGGCGGCCTGCCTGGCGCTCGACCGGGAGGCGCGGCGGCCCGAGCGGCTGGTGCTGCCGATGCCCTGCGGCCATGTCATGCATTTCGTGCGGGTGGATGTGGCCGTGGAGCACATCCTCGACCACGAGCCCGCCCGGTTCGGCGACCCGAACGCGGCCACCGGCAGCGCGGCCCAGGCGGCGGTGGTGGCCCCCTGGTACGACGTCCTCTCCGGCGCCTTCTCCGTCACGGATGCCGAGGGCCGGGTGACCGACCGCGCCTTCTATCTCGGCGCCTACGAGATCACGCGGCCCCAGTGGCACCTCCTCGAGACCGGCGCCTTCGCCGCCGGCCCCCCGGCCTACGACCCCGCCTCGGAGGCCTGCGCCGCGCATCGGGCCTGGATGGAGGCGGCCTCGCCCCGCGACGGCTATGGTCGGCCCGACATGGTGCTGCCCGCCACGGGGATGAGCTGGTTCGAGGCCGTGGAGTTCACCCGCTCCTACACCACCTGGCTTCTGGCGATCGACAAGATCCTGATCGAGCAGGGGGACCGCCCGGTGCTGCCCTGGGAGGACGGCTCCTCGGGCTTCGTGCGCCTGCCGACGGAGGCGGAGTGGGAGTTTGCCGCCCGCGCGGGCCGCATCGGCGCCAACGCGCAGAACGCGCGGCTCCACCTTGTGGCGCGGGACGGGGAGGAGGCGCTGCCGACGCTCGACGAGATCGCGCAGACAGAGGGCTGGGCCGGGCACAACGTGTCCGGCACCGGGCGGCTCCAGCCCAATCTCCTCGGCCTTTACGACATGCTGGGCAACGCCGAGGAGTATGTGCTCGACCTCTTCCGCGCGACCCGTCCGGATGGGCTCCACGGCCAGCGGGGCGGCGCGGTGCTGCGCGGCGGCTCGCCGGCCACGCCCAAGGCCAACATCGCGCTCGGATACCGGCGGGAGGCCGCGCTCTTCGGCCCCGCGGGGGAGGGCCGAGAGCCCTTCGCCGGCGCGCGCCTCGCGGTCTCCGCGCCCTTCTTCGTCTTCGGCGCGCGGGACGGGGAGGCGAATTTCGACCAACTCGCCAACACGGGCCTCGACGACGCGCTGGCCGCCTCGCGCGCCCGCCTCACGGGCCGGGTGGCCGAGGTCTCGGACTTCGAGGATCTCGTCGCCCGGCTGAAGGAGAACCCCGTGGCGAGCCCCACCGAGACCCGCCAGCTCCTGGAAACCGGGCTCGCGCTCCTCGAGAAATCCTCGGCCGAGAGCGCCACGGCGGCCCGCGAGGCGCTCCGCCAGCGGCTGATCTCCGGCGCGTCCCTCTCGGTCTCGATCTTCCGGACCGGCGCCAATGTGTTCGACGGCTGGACCCGCTTTGGCCAGATCAGCGAGAAGATCCTCGCAAACCCCGCCTTCACCGGCGCCAAGCGCGCGGAGGCCATGGCCCGCATCGCCGCCTCGCGCGAGAGCCTGGAGGCCCGGGAGCGCGAGATCGAGGAGATCTACGCCACCTATCTCGAGAACCTGGCGGCCCTGGCCGTGGAGCCCGACGCCAAGCTCCTCGCCCGCGTGGAGGCCGAGACCGCCGAGCGCTTTGCCAGCCCCGAGCTCGGCCAGCTCCGCGCGGCCTATGCGCGTCAGTCCGCCCATCTCGCCGAATGGCGCGCGCGCGGCGCCCGCGACGGCGAGATGTCGGCCCGCTGGCTCTCCGAAATCGACGAATACCGCGCCCGGCGCGACGAGCAGAGGAAGGATTTCTGATGAGCCGTCTCCCCCTCCCGGCCGGGCTCCTTGGCCTCGCCCTCGCGGCCGCGGCGCTCGCGCCGCCGCCCGAGGCCCGGGCCCAGGGCCTGCAGCAAGCGCTCCTCGCGGTGGAGGAGGCGGAGCTCCGCGAAAAGATGATGACCGCGCTCGCCGTGGCCGAGAGCGTGCGCCTGCGCGGCCGCACCATCCTCGTGGCCATGAGCGAGATCGCCCGGGTGCGCCGCCGCCTCGAGAAGATCGACCCGACCTCGAAGAACCGCGCGACCTTCGAGGAGCGCCTCCGCCGGGTGGAGCTTCGCCGCGCCGAGCTCGACCGCGAGGTGGATGAGGAGTTCCTCGTTTATCTCGAGCTCGTCTCGGAGATCGCCGGCGAGATCTGGTCGCGGATCGACCGGGTGGGCGACGGTCTCAGCCAAAACCTCGCGGATCGTCGGCTCGCCCAGCTGGGCAAGCTCTACCCGGTGGTGAAGGCCCATATCGAGGAGTTCAACAAGGCCGACACCGTCACGAGCGCCGTGACCGACCGCTGGCGCCGGGAGATCGACGACACCTACGAGATGCGCCAGGAGCGGCTGAGGGCGGCGCCCCCGCCCGAGCCGTCGCTTGCCAATCCGGAAGACACTGAGGAGGATATCTGAGATGCTGATCGGGGGAGTTTTGCGGGGTCGGCCCGGGGCTTGGGGGAGCCTCAGGATCGAGCGGTGGGCGCGCCAGGCGTCGCGTGCGCTGATGGGTGGGCTGCTGATGGGGGCGCTCGCGCTGCAGGGCTGCACGATCCCGGCCGCCGGTGTGGACGCAAACGATTTCTGCTCGCGCAACCGTCAGCCGCTCTTGGACGAGATCCAGCGCTACAACGACACGATCGCCATCGGCGCGGTCACCGGCGCGCTCGCGGGCGGGCTTGCCGGCGCCGCGGCCACGGGCGATATCGCGGGCGTGCTCGTGGGGGCTGCGATCGGCGCCGCGGCGGGCGGCGTGGGCGGCTATCTCGTGGCCAAGCAGCGCCAGGCCAACACCGCGGCCGAGGTCGCCCAGGCGATCAACCAGGACATCCGCGCAACCCGCGGCTGGGTGAGCTCGGTCTCCGAGGCCATTCGCCGGCTCAACACCTGCCGCGCCAACGAGGTCAACGATCTGCGCCGGCGCATCCAGTCGAACCAGCTGTCCGGGCCAGAGGCGCAGGCCGAGCTCGCCGTGCTCCGCGCCCGCATCGCCGACGACCGCAAGCTCGTCAACCAGGTGATCGGCAAGGTCGACGAGAACCAGGGCACTTATGCCGACGCGCTGGCCAAAACCCAGGGGGTGGAGCGCGATCTGGTCGTCTCCCAGAGGGTGCAGACCTACCAGCCTCGGGTGGTCGGCGGCCGGTCGAGCCTCGCCGCGGGCGGCGGGGTGGTGCAGGGCATCGCGAGCCAGGGCGGGCAGACGCGCTACGCCACCGCCGGCGTCAATGTGCGCTCGGGGCCCGGCACGGACTTTCCGCGCATCGGCACCTTCGGGCGGGGCCAGCGGGTCGGCCTCCTCGGGGATGCGGGCGGCGGCTGGTCTCGGGTGGCCGCGGGCGGGGGCGAGGGCTTCGTGGCCAGCCGCTTCCTCTCCGCCACACCGCCCTCGGCTGCGGGCCCCGAGGTGGTGCAGGGCGAGTTCACGGTGCCCCGGGTCGAGTCCCAGCCGGTGGCGCGCCGGGGCAACGACCTCGAGGCGCTCTACCAGGACGCCGCCAACATCAAGGCGGAGGACGCGGCCTTCGAGGCGGAGGTGAGCCAGGAGCTCGACGCCCTCGAGGCGCTGGCGCGCTGAGCGGCATGGGGCGCGGGCGGCCTCTGGTCGGCGCGCTGGCGGCCCTCGCGGTGGCTCTGGCGGGCTGCGCCGGGGCGCCCGAGCCCGAGCCCGAGCCCCTGTCCGAGATCCCGCCGGATGCGGGGCAGGACGCCATCGCGGACGCGGAGCGGGATCTCGCGCGCCTCCGGGCGGAGATCGTGGGGCTCCGGGCGGAGGACGAGGCCTTCCGCCGCGGGATCGAGGCCGAACTCGACCGCCTGGAGCGGACCATCGCGGCCGGCTCTGGCAACTGAGCGCCAAGGGGAGGAGACCCATGGAGAGCACCAAGGCCATCTGGATCTGGGCCGGCGTCGGCGCGCTCGCGGTGGCGGCGCTCTTGGCCACGGCGGCGTTTCTGAAGCCCGGGCTGCCGGAGCGGGCCGACCCGGCCGATCCCGCCCCCGCCGCCGACCCGGCGGAGGCGCCCGCGACCGCCGAGGCCCCCGCGCCCACGCCCGAGCCCGATACTGAGCCGGAGGCGGGGCCGACCAGCCCGGTGGAGGCCGAGCTCGAGGAGGATCTGCCCTATCTCGAGGCCATCACCCGCTGAGCCTTTCCGCCGCCCGCCCGGGCCGCTATAGAGAGGCCCCACTCAGGAAGGGAGGGGCCCATGGCGCGCATCCTCGTCACCTCGGCGCTGCCTTACATCAACGGCATCAAACATCTGGGAAATCTCGTGGGCTCCCAGCTGCCGGCGGACGCCTACGCCCGGTACATGCGCGCCCGCGGCCACGAGGTGCTCTTCCTCTGCGCGACCGACGAGCACGGGACCCCGGCGGAGCTCGCCGCGGCCAAGGCCGGCCGCCCGGTGGCGGAGTACTGCGCCGAGATGTGGGCGGTGCAAAAGGACCTGGCCGAGGGCTTCCGCCTCTCCTTCGACTGGTTCGGCCGCTCCTCCTCGGCGCGCAACCACGCCCTCACCCAGCATTTCGCGGCGCGGCTCGACGCGGCCGGCCTCATTGCCGAGGTCGTGACCCGGCAGGCCTATTCCCCCACCGACGGGCGCTTTCTGCCGGACCGCTATGTGGAGGGGACCTGCCCCAATTGCGGCTACGAGCGCGCGCGCGGCGACCAATGCGAGAACTGCACGATGCAGCTCGATCCCGGGGATCTCATCAACCCCCGCTCCGCGATCTCGGGCGCCCGGGATGTCGAGCTCCGCGACACCCGGCACCTTTCGCTCCGCCAGTCCGCGCTCCGGGAACGGCTCCGCAGCTGGATCGACGGCAAGACCGATTGGCCGGTCCTCACCACCTCGATCGCCAAGAAGTGGCTCGACGACGGCGACGGTCTGCAGGACCGCGGCATTACCCGCGATCTCGACTGGGGCATCCCAGTGCAGCGCGGCGACGCGCCCTGGCCGGGGATGGAGGGCAAGGTCTTCTATGTCTGGTTCGACGCGCCCATCGAGTACATCGCGGCCACCGCCGAATGGGCCGACGCCCAGGGCCTGGACGACGCAGCCTGGCAGCGCTGGTGGCGCGACGACGCAGGCGCGGCGGATGTGCGCTATGTCCAGGTGATGGGGAAGGACAACGTGCCCTTTCACACCCTCTCCTTCCCCGCCACGCTGATGGGCGCGAGCGGGGCGGACGAGCGCTGGCATCTGGTGGACTACATCAAATCCACCAACTGGCTCACCTATGAGGGCGGCAAGTTCTCCACCTCGCAAGGCCGCGGCGTCTTCATGGATCAGGCGCTGGAGATCCTGCCGTCCGACTATTGGCGCTGGTGGCTGTTGGCCAACGCGCCCGAGACCTCGGACAGCGACTTCACCTGGGAGGGGTTCCAGGCGCAGGTGAACAAGGACCTCGCCGACGTGTTGGGCAACTTCGTCTCCCGCGTGACCAAATTCTGCCGCTCGAAATTCGGCCTCACCGTGCCGGAGGGGGGCGCGCCCGGGCCGGCGGAGGCGGCACTCGCCGAGGAGCTCGACCGGCGGCTTGGCGCCCTCGCGCGCCATTGGGAGGCGTTCGAGCTCCGCAAAGCCGCGGCCGAGACCCGGGCGATCTGGGTGGCGGGCAACGAGTATCTCCAGGCGGCCGAGCCCTGGGCGGTGGTGAAGACCGACCCCGCGCGGGCGGCCATGCAGATCCGCACCGGGCTCAACCTCGCGCGGCTCTTCGCCATCGTCTCGCGGCCCTTCCTGCCGGACGCGTCGGACACGGTCCTGCGCGCCCTCGGCGCCGAGGCGGACGCGCTGGCCTGGCCCGAGAGCGCGGCCGCGGCGCTCCAGGCGCTGCCCGCGGGCCACGCCTTCGCGGTGCCGGAGAACCTCTTCGCGAAGATCGACGACGCGGATCGGGAGGCGATGGCGGGGCGCTTCGCCGGCGGCTGAGGGCGACGTTGGGGCAGCGCGCGCTAACCGCATTTTAGGAAAGTTTTGCGATAACCGACCGCATGCCCGTCACCCGCGCGCCGCAGGTCGAGTTGCCGTTCGGGTGCACTTGACGGGCGTAGAGCGACTAACATACCCGTGGGGCGACCCGACCGACGAGGGCCGGCCCCCGGGCGAATCGGCGCCTCGCGCTCCGGCGAACGAGATCGGCCGAGAGCCGGCCAAACACGAGATCGCGCGCGTCATGTTTGCGTGATCGCCCGCGTCAAACCCCCGAGAGGACAGATACGCATGGCAAATTTCTTCGTGACGACCGATCAAGACGTGATCGACCCGAATGACGGCGTGCGCTCTCTGCGCGAGATCATCATCGACGCCAACGCGACGCCGGAAGCCGACACGATCTTCTTCACGTTTGCCAACCAGGAGTTTTTTCCGATTCGGCTGAACAGCACGCTGCTGATCACCGAGGACCTGACGATCAACGGCTCCGGCGCCACGCGGATCGAGGCGTCCGACGGCTCGCGCGTGTTCGATTTCACCGGCGGCGGCACCTTCGATGTGAGCGGGGTCGATCTCACGGGCAGCACGATCACCCAGGGCGGCGGCGGCGCCATCCGCGTGATCGGCGACCTCGTGCTGGAGGACGTGACGATCAGCGGCGCCAGCACCACCGCGGCCGGGGCCCATGGCGGCGCGGTCAACGTCACCGGCGATCTCGACATCACCGACAGCGTCTTCCTCAACAACCAGACCACCGGCAGCGCGGCCTTCGGCGGCGCGGTCTATGCCAGCGGCTCGGTCACCGCCGCGGGCTCGGATTTCGAGGGCAACTCCACCACCGGATCGTCCTCCACCGGCGGCGCGCTCTACGCGATCTCGGGCGTCGCCCTCACGGGCACGGATTTCGTCGACAACTCGACCTCGGGCTTCGGCGCACCGGGCGGCGCGGTCTATTCGCAAACCACGCTCACGGTCTCGGGCGGCGCCTTCTCCGGCAACCAGACCACGGGCAACGGCTCGGGCGGCGGCGCCGGCTTTGCGGGCGGAGAGGCCACGCTCACGAATGTCAGCGCGACGAACAACTCCACCGGCATCGAGGGCGGCACCGGCGCGACCTCGGCGGGTGGCGCCTTCTTCATCGGGGGCGCGGCGTCGATCTCGGGCAGCACCTTCTCGGGCAACCAGACCTTCGGCGACCAGTCCGGGGGCGGCGCGATCCGGGCGGCGGGCGCGCTCACGGCCACCAGCACCACCTTCACGGCGAACGCGACCCAGGGCGACGAGAGCCCGGGCGGCGCGATCTCGGCCACCAGCGTCTCCGCCGCCGCGAGCCTTTTCGACAACAACACCACCTCGGGCGAGCGCTCCTCGGGCGGCGCGATCAACGCCGAGACCGACCTCGCCATCGCCACGTCCGAGCTCGTCAACAACTCCACCGCCGGGGAGCTCGCGCTCGGCGGCGCGGCGGCCGGCGGCATCGTGCGCGTGACCAACGCGACCAACCAGACCCCGGACGCAACGCCGGACGACCCGACCGACGACCCCGCGCCGATCCGCGGGAACGCCACCTCCGGCGTGGGCGCCAATGGCGGCGCCATCGCGGCCAGCGTGAGCCTCGAGGTCGCCAACTCCGATTTCGACGCCAACCTGACCTCGGGGGCCAACGCCTCGGGCGGCGCCCTCTTCTCCGCGGGCGTCGCGGATGTGAGCTCGGCCGTGATCAGCGGCAACACCACGGGCGGGCAAAACGCGCCGGGCGGCGGCCTCGCCGCGGCGGGCGACGTGACCGTGGCCGAGGCGACCTTCCGCGCCAACGAAACCGCCAGCATCGGGTCGGACGGCGGCGGCATCTCCTCGCAGGGGGCGGTGACCCTGACCGGCAGCAACATCGAGGGCAACGCCACGGCCGGGCCCAATGCGGAGGGCGGCGGCGTCTCGGCCGTCGGCACGCTCATCGCGCTCGACACCACCGTGACCGGCAACTCCACCGCCGGGGAGAACAGCCCGGGCGGCGGCCTCTCGACCGAGGGCGACCTCGTGCTCAACGCCGCCACGGTGAGCGCCAACTCCACCGAGGGGCTCAACGCCGAGGGCGGCGGCGCCGCGGCCGGCGGAAACGCCACGCTCGCCAACGCGACCCTGGCCGCGAACGCCACAGAGGGCTCTGGCTCCCAGGGGGGCGGCCTGTATGCAGATGGCGACATCACCGTCTTCAAGAGCACGGTCACCGGCAACCTCACCGAGGGCTCGGGGGCCGAGGGCGGCGGCATCTTCCACTCCGGCGTCGCGATCTTCGGCGACACCATCGTGCTCGGCAACGCGGCCACGGGGACCGAGAGCGGCAACGACCTCGCCTCGACCAACGACGCCACGCCCGAGATCCGCGGCGCCGCCATCCTGGGCGACGGCACGGAGACGGCGGAGGACGTCTTCGCCCAGACCGTGGAGCTCGCGGACGGCATCACCGCGGGCGTGCTGGCCGACAATGGCGGCCAGGTGGCCACCGTCGCCCTCCTCGCCCAAAGCTCGAACCCCGCCCTCGACGCCGGCCTCACCAACCTCCTCAGCGAAAACGCCCAGGAGATCGACCTCAACGGCGACGGCGACACCCTGGACCTCTTCTCCACCGACGCGCGCGGCGAGGACTTCACCCGCTCCTTCGACATTCCCGATCTCGGCAATGACGGCCAGAATTTCGGCGATCTGGGCGCGGTGGAGGCCAACGACGCCAACCGCGTGCCGGTGCTCGAGCCCATCTCCCAGACCCTCACCGAGGAGGACGCGCCCGTCTCGTTCGACGTGCTCACGGGCCTCGTCGATCCCGATGGCGACGTCCTCACGCTCGAGGGCCTGGGCGACACCTCAGCGCTGCTCGGCACCGCGAGCTTCGACGCCGAGGCCGGGACGGTGACCTACGACCTCGGCGACGCCTTCCAGTTCCTCGCCGTCAGCGAGGCCCGGCTCGAGACCGTCACCTATCTCATCTCGGACGGGAACGGCACCGCGACCGGCACCATCGACCTCACGGTCACCGGCGAAAACGACGCGCCGGTGGCGGAGGACGACAGCCGCAGCGTGCTGGCGGGCGACGCGCCCCAGGCCTTCGACCTCGTGGCCGCGAGCGTGACCGACCCGGACACGAGCGACACCCTCACCGTCACCGAGGTCACGGCGCTCTCCATCGTCGAGGCGGACCGGAGCGAGCTCGGCACCCTCACCATCGACGATGACGGCCAGGGCGTGACCTACGACCCCGGCACCGCGTTCAACGACCTCGCGGCGGGCGAGACCCGCACCCTCCAGGCGAGCTACACCGTGGAGGACCCGACGGGCGCGAGCGACACGGCCGTCCTCGAGATCACCGTGACGGGCCAGGACCTGCCGAACACCGACCCCGTGGCGGTGGCCGACGAGGTGAGCCTCGCCGCCGATGCGGGCGCCACCACGGTCGACGTCCTCGCGAACGACAGCGACCCGGACGGCGACACGGTCGTGATCACCGCGGTCGGCGCCCTCACCTCCGCCGACACCATGGCGAGCGATCTCGGCAGCCTTGCCCTGTCGGAGGACGGGCTCTCCCTCGCCTACGACCCCGGCACCGCCTTCGACAGCCTCCTCCTCGGCGAGACCGTGACGCTCTCGGCGGACTACACGATCGGCGACGGCAACGGCGGCACCGCGACCGCGGCGGTCGAGATCACCGTTACCGGCGTCGCCGAGGCGAACGGCGCCCCGGAGGCCGAGGACGACACCGCCACGGGCGAGTCGGGCGCCAGCATCCTCGTCGACATCCTGGCCAACGACAGCGACCCGGACGGCGACGACCTCACGGTGGAGATCGTCGAGGGCCCGGCCTCGAGCGCGGGCCGCGCGGTGCTGACGGAGGACGGCCAGCTCGTCTTCCGCGCCGCCCCCGATTTCGTCGGCACCACCACGGTCACCTACGCCGTGAGCGACGGGCGGGGCGAGGACATCTCGCCGGCGGCCTCCGACACGGCCGAGGTCGCCATCACCGTCACGGCCGCCGAGCCCAACGGCCAGGGCATCACCTTGGGCGAGGCCCAGCAGGTCGCCTATCTCTACGAGGTGGGCCTCAACCGCGACGGCAACATCGACAGCCCGGGCGTGAGCTTCTGGATCGACCAATACGCCTCCGGGCTCACCAACGAGCAGCTGGCCCAGGCCTTCATCAACTCCGACGAGTACCAGGCGCTCGAGGCCGCCTACATCGCCGAGAACGGGCTCGAGGGCGACGATCTCCAGGGCACCGATCTCGTGGACTTCCTCTACGACAACGCGCTCGGCCGTCCGGGCGACGATTTCGGCCGCGGCTTCTGGACCGGCGTCCTCCTCGACCCGAGCTTCTCCGAGGCCGACCTCCTCTTCGCCTTCTCCACCTCCACCGAGAACATCGGCGCGCTCCCGGTGGTGACCGATCTTCAGGAGGTCGAGCCCGGCGTGTGGGACATCGTGACGGGCTGACCCCCGTCCCCCCGGCGGCGCGCCTCAGTGCGCGTCGCCGAAGCTCATGAAGGCGAGCGCGAGCACGATCACCGGGGCGACCAGCATGATCGTCGCGGGGTTGAGCTCCACGAGATACCCCATGATCTCGGCGGTGAGCCACGGATCCCGGCCCTGCATGTACATCTGCGGGACCCCGATGCTTTTGAACTCCGCGTGCATTGTCCTGTCTCCTTGCAACTCCTGCGTGTTGCCCGGAGAGGAGCAAGCGGTGTGCCAACCGCCGCGGATACCCGACCGATACAATTTATCTCGAAAGTCGATACACTTGATACCCGATGGCGATTGCGAAACGGGCCCAGGCCTGTCAAATTTATCTCAGTAAGCAGCCGATTAATCAGAGTACTTACCCGGCTGAGTTGCGTACAGAACCTGAACCGCGTTGTTTTTAACTTGGAACTGCGCACCGCTGCCGCTCACGGGACTTGGGTTGCCCCCCAACAACTCCCAGGACCCCGTGAGCGGTCTTCATATGCGATGGTCAAACCAAGGTCTCTTTTGTGGTGGAGAGGGTGAGATCGGGCCAGTCGCGCACCACTCGGTCGATGTCCCATTGCAGGCGCACCATGTAGACCGGGTCGCCGTCGTGATCCTCGGCCATATGCCCCTTGTTGGAATTGGCGAAGCGCTCCAGTGTCTCTTTGGGACCGGTGACCCATCGTGCGCCGGTGAACTGTGTCGCCTCGAAACGCACCGGCAGGCCGTATTCGAGCTCGATCCGCGAGGCCAGAACCTCGAACTGAAGCGCGCCCACCACGCCCACGATGTAGGCCCCGCCGATCATCGGCTTGAAGAGCTTGGCCGCCCCCTCCTCGGCAAACTGCATCAGCGCCTTGTCGAGATGCTTGGCCTTCATCGGGTCGCCCGCGCGCACGGCCTGGAGAAGCTCGGGCGCGAAGGCCGGGATCCCGGCAAAGCGCAGATCCTCCCCCTCCGTCAGCGCATCGCCGATGCGGAGCTGGCCGTGATTGGGGATGCCGATGCTGTCGCCCGCCC
>CAYXPI010000016.1:0-30789 GCA_964467005.1 uncultured Limibaculum sp.
CCTTCGACTGGCAGCTCCAGAAGAAGGGGTACATCCCGATGGCGGGGCAGATCGTTGATGCGAGCCTGGTACCGGCGCCGAAGCAGCGCAACACCGAGGCGGAGAAGGCGGCGATCAAGGAGGGCAAGACGGCGAAGGAGATCTGGCCCGACGAGCCGAACAAGGCGGCGCAAAAGGACACCAATGCCCGCTGGACGCTGAAAGTGGGCGGCCAGATCCGCTATCGCCCGGATGGCACGCCCCTGCCGATGATCGCGGTGCCGGTCTTCGGGTACAAATCGCACATCTCGATCGACCGCCGGTACGGGTTCATCCGGAAGAGCGCCGTCACCGCGGCCTCGGCGGCCGACGGGCGGCAACTCAAGCACCTGGTCAGCCGGGAGAACACAGGCTCCGAGGTCTGGGCCGACAGCGCGTATCGATCCCAGAAGAACGAGAAATGGCTTGCGGCGCGGCTGCTCAAGAGCCGCATCCACCGGCGCAAACCGGCCGGAAAGCCGCTGCCACGGAACATCGCACGGGCCAACGCGAAGAAGTCAGCGATCCGCGCCGCAGTCGAGCACGTCTTCGCCCACCAAAAGACGCGCTTCGGGCTCTTCATCCGCACCATTGGTCTCGCCCGCCCCGAGGCGAAACTGACGCTGGCCAACATCGCCTACAACTTCAAGCGTCTGATCTTCCAAGAACGTCGGCGCGCTCTGGGATGAGTCCGCCTGACACCGCCGAAACTGACCACAATCCACTGCAATGCTACCAGATCAGCGCCGATCAACTCGCTGCCACGCGCAGCCCCAGTCCAAACTCAGGGTTCTTGCGGGTGTCCATCTGATACAGGAGGAGATACCTGCAATCCTCCCGGACTTACGCACACCGCAACTCGACCAGTTCTTCGGGCGGGAACAAGTGGCGCTGGCACCCACCAGGGGTCTCCCCTCGGCCCGCGCGCGAGAACGGGCAAGATCATCCGAATGTCGGCGACACATCTCGCCATTGGTCCAGGTATCGCAGTCTGTTGTGCTCCAAGTGTCCGGTTAAGAGTGGTCGATCCAGAGAAAGCCACGCGCCCGAAAGTTGGACGAAGGCCATGTACACCACAGGCAAATGCTGAGTAACGAACTGATCCAGCAATATCTGTTCCAATTGCAATACTCCCAATGCCAACAGCAATTGCTGCGGCCGCTCCACCAAAAGAGCCGCCGGGCATTATAGAGGAATTATGTGGGTTCTTAGTGGTTCCATATATCTGATTCTTCGTGAACCAGCGAAGAGAAAGTGCTGGAGCATTTGTTCTACCATAATTATCGCATCAGCATCATGCAGATTCCCGACAAGTTAAGGTGATTGCCCTCCACGCCGACTTTCTTTACCTTAAGTTTCTTGAATAGACAGAGTGAATGCTGTGATCCGTGTAATGTTCAATACAAGATTCTTAAAAATCTATTCTTTTTGAATCAAGAACTTTGTTTATTGACCGTTTTCTCACACTATTGAAAAATTGTTCGGCTTTGAGCGCATCAATTTATAGTATCAACTCTAAGAATATTGCTGCTAGGTGCATCTTCTGCGCTGGCATTAATTGAAAAAACCTGCTGGGCAAGCGACAGGAGCCTCCGCGATTGGTCGCCTGTCTCGTCGGCCGGGATCCAGTATGCGGTTGCGCCAACCCGTGTTGAGATGACCTCCGGCGGTGCGACCAGACCGCGTTCGACCGAGAAGAAACCGAACTGCGCCGCACGGTCCGGATCGCGCAGCGAGAAGTTCATCATCTCGCCGAGCGCATAGAAGAGGCCGCGAGCCGAACGGAGCGTCAGTCGCACCGAGAACTGCCGACGCCCCGGCACTTCAGCCGACGCAAGTCGCTCGATATTACTGATGAAATCGGCCAGCGCAGGGTCGTCATGTGGTGCTCGATCATTGCAGAAGGGGAAGCCACCTTTCGCGAGTTCCTCGACCGCCAACTGACGGAACGACGCGTCGTTGCCTGGCGCACTGAAGATCGTGAAGTTCGGGTTGAGCACACGCTGAAGTTGAAGTTTGGCCTCCGCCTGGGTTGCCCGGTCGATGCGGTACCCCTCGTCGAGAAGGTTTTCGATCTGCTCGACTGTCTTGACGTCCCCGACCGCAAGCGGTTGGAACACGTCCTCATAGTGCCGCGCGATCCGTCGAATATTGCGGGAGTCGAGAAGCCTGAAGAGGAGGTCGAGCTTCTGCCGTTCGGAATAAGGGCGGTCGCCAGTCGGGCCATCGAGATCGCCGATGATCTTGCAGGCGCGCGGCGGACCAGCCTCGAACTCCGCGAAGATGACGGCTTCCTCTACGATTGCGAAGATAAGACTTCGAAGCGGCCAACCGTCGTTGAGGAAGAGCTGCACATCCGCCGGGTCGAGTGGTCTGTTGAAGCCATTAAAAAATTCCTTCGTGTTGAAGATCTGGAGCACGAAGTTTGGAGAGCTCGACGCGGAAAGCGTGAACGTTTGTGTGGAGAGGAGCTCGGACGCCGCTCCTAGCTGAGTGTCGACGTTCACCCCGGCGCTGCCCTTTAGCTGGTTCTCGATTTCGACGATCCTGGTAAAATATAGAGGGCCCTTGCGGCTAGCGCGCACCACGTTCTTCAGCAGCATGTCGTTCTCGCTGCGCTCGGCCGTGTCGTTGTAGGCGATCGCTTGTTCGGTAATCGGAACGGCGAAGCCGCAGGCCGAGCATAGGAGCAGCGTGGCGATTACAACCTGGCGCGTAAGGGTCTGAACTCCAAAGACCTTAATCATGGTGCCCTTCCCGTCTGGTCATTTATGGTGCCGGAGGCGCAGGTCCGAGGATAGGCGGGATTTCGGATCGGCACGGGGCGTGGCGCTAGAACTCGTCCGGCACACGGTACTCGATGTAGCAATCGGTTATCTCGACACGGCTCTCAAAGCGTCTCCAGTTCGCATCCAGGACCGTTCCTGGCCTCGATGGCATCTCGCGGTCGATCTGAAAGACCCGGCCACTGGCCTTTGCTTCAAGGGCCTTCCGGATCGCCGGCAGTGGATGATCCCAACCCTGCTTGCTTACTGCCCAGTCGCGGTGCGCGGTGATCATGGCCGTGAACTCGTCGGCATAGTTCTGCCCCGCGGTCGCCATCCAGGAGAGGTTGGGCCACCCGCTGTCGTCCTCGCCCTTCAGCGTCGCATTGTGGCTGCCGTGGTGGCCGACCTTGTAGAGGACCGTGCGCGAGAGAAGATCTCGGCACGCAATTTCCGTGTCGCCGTCGCTCCAAGTGCCATCGTCCCAAGATTTCCAGTTGCCACGCTGTGCGTCGGCGGCGAATAGCAGGACTTTCTTCGTGCGTGGCAGCTCGATCGCCAGAACGAGGCTCGTATTGTTGATGCCTCGATTCAGCTTGAGGGCGAAGCTCTCCGCAGCGTAGAGCCATTCGTGGTCGATCCGGCGCCACTTGGCGTTGTCGGGGGCGAGGCCCTTCGGCGCGTCCGCGTCATCACCTGCGCCGTAGTGACGCGAGAAGAACCCACCGTAGTCCTTGTCGGCGAAGGCTTTCTCAGTCGAAAGCCCGTAAGTGATGTCGAAGGGGGCGGCGCCGTGCCCACTCGCCCCTTGCTTAGCGGCCGCGAAGAATGAGAGCGCGCCGGCCCCGGCGAGCGAATGGCCTGGAAAGGCCTCGTCGCCCTTAGGGTCCTCGTCCCTCAACAAGTCTTCGTCCCGAGGGGGACCCAGCGAGAAGACCCTAACGCCCGCCACCGCCGGGAAGCCATGGATGTCGCCATGCGGTCTGAGGAAGCTCAGCCGGCCACCGGCAGCATCTTTGATCGCCTTCATCGCAGTCTTGTTGCGCGAGCGAGTCGGGTCGCCGGCAGTCGCGAAACCTTCCATGCCGACAGGCAGGCCAGGATCGTCGTCGTCAACGTCGCCGTTCTCGTCGGGATCGTCGGGTGCACCGAGTTCCAGGGTGAGAAGCCTGTCGAGCCGGGTAACGGCGCTTCCAGCAGCGGCATCGTCGTCGGCCGCGAGTGCTAGCTGGTTTCGAGCCTCGACCAAACCCAAAAGCTGGTCGTCATGGCGGCGGCGGAGCTCATTCGCACGCGCATCGTTCGGATCCTCGGTCCAGGCGAACCACGCCGCGCCAATCTCGAAGTTTTTGAATTTCTTGAGTCCGTTTACGTGATCCGCATGCTCATGGGTGACGATTACGACGTCGAGCCGATTGTCTGTTGCCGCCTCAATGTCCTTGGCGACGCGCGTGGTGGTGATCTTCTTGCCGCTCCGCTCGATCTGCGAACCGCCCATGTATCCGCAGTCTATCATCACATAGACTGGCTCGCCGCCGCCCTCGCGTGGGAAAGCGAGCAGGAAGCAGTCGCCCTGGCCCTGGCGGTACATGCGCACCGTCACGCCGCTCTCAGGAGCTTTCATCCTCGCCATCGTCTCAACCCTCCTCGTGGTCGTGGAGAAGTGCGAACGGCTCGTCGCGGGACGCATCCCGGGCTGCGAGGCCACGTGCCATGCCGGCATCGAAATCGTTGGTCGGGATCTGCCCCTCGCCCGAAAAATGTCGCCGCATCCGCTCGAGCTCGACGTCGCTCGCGATGGTTCCGGCGGTCGGGATCACCCAGCCGATGTCGAACGTCTCCGGGTCGAGGAAGAAGGTGCAGCCGGCGCGGTAGGTGAAGTCGCCGCGCTCGCTGCCCAAGAGCTGCGGTCCCAGGCCGTCCATCTCCTCTTGACGCTGGATGTCGAAGTACCCGCGCCGGCGCTGGGTGACCTCGACGACGAGCCAGGCGCGCTCGCCGAGATGGTCCTCGCGGCGCAAAATCGGGCGAATCGCGTGCACCTCGACCGTCGGATGTCCTCGCGCGTTGCGATAGACCGTCCGCGGGGCGCGCGCATCGTCGATCACAAGGTTCAGCGACTCGGCGACCTCGCCGCCGTCCTCCTCGTTGAGCCAACGCCAGATCGGGTAGCCGTTGTCCTGCAACGTCTGCCAGATCTCGAACCGGTCGCCGCGCAGATCGACCGGCCGCACCCTTCGCCGACGCCTCCGCCGCGCGGAGCCTGCCGCTCCGGATTCGGGCGGTGCCTCGCCGAGATCCTCGTCATCTCTCGAATGCTCGTATCCGTCCCGGAGACCCCGGACCCTGCCCCGGAGGATCTGCGTCGAGCGGCTCTGCTCCACCCGGAGCCGGCTGCGGTCGACCCCGGCGGTCGGCGTCGCGGGCGCCGTGCGCCCGCTGCCGAGCCCCATGCGCGCCATCGCGCCGGCCGTGGCGAAGTCGTTCCAGACGAGGCTCTCGACCGACATGGAGCGGATGCCGGCGGGCGCGATCCCCCATTCGCGGAAGGCCTGCACGAACGCGACCCGACAACGGTCCCGGTCGTTAACCGTGATGTCGAGATCGGCCGTTATGACGGCGCGCAGATAATCGCCGAAGGTGACGTCCACGGGCGGGCAGTAGTCGAGCCCGCGCATGCACATCCGCAGGATCCGGGCCGCGACCTCCCGCGCCTCCGACGCTAGCCGATGAACGAGGTCGGGGTGAATCGCGCCGTCCGGCAGCACGCCGGTGCCACCCGTGGAGAGGCGGAAAAGGTCGGCCACCCGGTGATTGTAGACCAGCGTGAAGGCCCGGAAGACCGCGGCCACCAGGATTGCGCCGCGAGCATGGGGTTCGTACTCGCCCTCTAGGGCGCGTGGATTGGGCGGTGTTGCAAGCCAAGCTCCGGTCTCAGTGTCGATGCTGCCCAGCGCATCGCGCAGCGCAGTGCCGCGCCCGGTCGCTCGGCCGAACTGCTGCGCGAGCTGGGCCAGCATGTTCTCGCCAGCAAGATCTCCCCGAGTGTGCGAGATCTGGTTCTCGAGCACGCCAGCGTAGGAAAAGCGTTGGAAAATCGCGACGATGTCGGCGAAGGCCTCGTGCAGCGCATGCACGTCCGGGTTCGTGGGCTCATTGTACCGCGGATGGACTCCGTCGAGCAGCGCATGGCTCATTTCGTGCACGATGATGTCGTGGCTTAGACAGGTGAACACCGTCGTTCCGGGAGTGTTCTTCTCGTCCTTCGCTGCGACCGGGAAGTAGCCGAACAGCAACGCCTTGCGGGCCGGGCTGTAATAGGCATTCCGCGCCCGCAGCGCATGCGGATAGATCCTCAACCG
This sequence comes from uncultured Limibaculum sp., assembly GCA_964467005.1. Taxonomy (GTDB): domain Bacteria; phylum Pseudomonadota; class Alphaproteobacteria; order Rhodobacterales; family Rhodobacteraceae; genus Thermohalobaculum. The sequence goes on from CAYXPI010000016.1 coordinate 6,146, forward strand.
GCGAACGAACTGTTCGAATACCCCGGTCACCTGGAGCTCCGCCTCGGGAACCCGCCGCGCCGACCAGAGCGCCTTGCGTCCGCAGGCCTTCTCGAAGTGATCGATGGTCGCCATCGCGACCGCATAGACCATCTGTTGGTGGAACTGTGGGTTGTTCTCGGACGCGGGCAGCCCGTTCTGAGCGAGAAGCCGCGGCTCGTCCAGATCGATAGGAACGTAAAAGAGACCGCTGGCCGGATCATGGTCTACGACCTCGATGTACTCACCGATCGGGCCCGGTCCGAGGATCGAGGCGCCCTCTGCATTGCATTCCCAAGGAACCTCGATCTCGATTTCGTTGATAACCCAGTGCGCGACATCGCTCGCAAGGCTCGGATCGAAGGAATAGCAGCGAAGGCGCCGGTGTTTAGGACTAATCATCATGCTGTCTCCTGGCCGAGACGGAGGAATAAAGTTGTCAGCGCAGAAATCAGGATGCGCTGTCAGAGGAGAAAGGTTACCAGCATGGATCAGCGGCGTCGAGTATAATGTCAGGTTGGGCGGTTCCGCCAACAGCACGCTGGACCTGCCAGCGGAAGTCTGCGGTAGAGGCTCACTCGACGGTCACGAAGTCGATGCTGGGCAGGTCATCGACCGACCGCTGCTCGCGCAGCCTCCATGCAAGATCCTTCAATCGTCCAATTCCGGGGTGTGACGGCGAGTCTCGAAAGAAGCGACCGTCTACTCGGTCAAGCCAGTCTTCGCCGGCAAGGCTTAGGTCGCGCGCGACATCGCGGTTGTTGAGCGCCAATTCCGTTGCCGCAGCGTGGATGAAGATCAGGGCGCGTTCGTAGTCACTGATTGCTTCTCTTGGAGTTCGCCTTTCGGCAAGCGCCTAGAGAGGCATCCATGCTTGACGCGCCTGCTCCAGCTCACCTGCCTCGTGGAGCAGTCGCGTTCGGATGTAGCGGTATGGCACCACAGAGGACATGTGCGGGTCTTGCCGGCCCCGATCGATCGCCTCGTCGAGCTCTGCGAGCGCCCGACCGCGCAGCAAGCGAAGCTGCTCCTCGGTTGGGTTCGCGCCGAGGTACCTTCCGCCCACGCGCGGACGTTCAAGGGTCTGGAACGCCGCAACGTACGCTTCGAGCCCCGCTAGCGCGTTGGCGCCGAGTGTCGTTGATACATGCGTGCCCTCAGGTTTCAGCGAGAGCCCGTCCCAGTCGATTGCAAAGCCCACTGCAACGCTGTGTGGTCCGGGGAGAGTGCTGCCATCGCCCAAAGTTACCCAAATGGATGCACGGGAGCCGTCGGTCGAGGCGCGTGTCACGCTCGACATGATGCCGTAGGCCTTGCAAACCGTCCGACCACAGGGTCGCCGCGCACCACCGAGCTCGGCGTCGTCGTGATCGGAGAGCAGCTCGATCGCATCTTCGGTGCAGAGCGTGCCGTCAAGAACCTCTAGCTTCCGCGAAATGGTTTCGAGGCGAGCCCGCGTCTCGATCCATTTGCCGAGCGATGGGGTGAAATGCGCGTCGCGGAAGTGATCGAATCTCTCTGGCATCTCTCCTTCCCGGAAGTGGTTCGTCTGGATCTCAACAGCAGACCCATCGCTTGCTTGGACGGGCGCGCGCCCATCAGCTTCGGCCCCGCCGTTGATCTCGATCCGGACCGACCTCCCGGCCCTCGCATCCGACACAAGGATGGCCCACGATGCGAAGTGCGGGATCGAGCGGACGAGCTCAACCGCCTCGTCGAGTTCTGACGCCTCGCGCAGGATCCGCTGTTGGACAAAGGGCGCGATCTCGTATTCGCCACCCGGGCTTCCAAGTGTATAGGTGGCCGTCGACATCTGATGCAGCGAGCAAGCGATGCCTGCGTCATTCACCCCCGAGATTCCGCCAGGATAGATCAGTCCTGCAGTTCCGAGCGCTGCATAACGATGCTTGATCCGAGGGTTGGAATCGCGCTCGTCGATCAGAAAGAGTCCAGGCATCTCGTTCCACGCAAAGAAGGCGCCGTCGAAGGTACGTGCGTGGAGGCTGCGATTGTCTGCGGTTCGGTTGGGAGCGAGTGCAAAGCCGGTGCAGCCCATGCCAACTCGACGCTTCGCGCTTCGCCGAGCGATCTCTCGCGCTGCCTTTCCGTTTTTGGCCAATCACCGGGTTCGCGTCGGTGTTTTGATAGCCGCGGAGTGCGCCAACCACAATGCGGATCGCATCCCGGAGCGGGGCATCTTCATGGCCCCACTTGCTGAGCCGATGCCCAAAGCCGGACGCGACATTCCCGACATCAATGGCCATGCACGCAGCGCGCACGTCCTCGAAGCGGTAACCGGCGGAAGTACCTGTGGTCCGATAGCCTTCCGCGAGCGCCCGCACGCCGTTCTGAAACTCGTCAGAGCATGCGACGAAGAGGTCGTCCGAGAACTGCATAAAGATCGCGGAGAGAGCGCGGTCGATCACGCTGCCGAAGGTCGTTGCATCGGAGTCCGTATCGACGGCGATCGTGTCCAAGATCTCAGGGAATACACCGCCGTCAATCTCGGGTGCGAGGAGACGACCGTGGTCATAGCAAATGTCCACGAACGCGCCCTTCTGGGTGAGCACGAAGAAGCGTCTTCCGTCAGCTTGCCAGAAGTCCAGCCGACTTTCAGCGCGGAGGTCTGCTGGCGTATCGCGGGTCTCAAGCAATTCGATCATGGTGAAAATCCTTCAGATCAAAAGAGTTATGACAACCGGCCATTTGATCGCTTTCGAACAGCATACACCGAAGGCGACGGCTGCGAAAAAAACTTCGTCTACACCAGCGTTGCAATAGCAGATTCGGAGCCAATCCGGTAGACTGTGGTGCACGAAATCTGATTGAGGGGAGTTTTCAATGAGCTGGGTTGCTTCCGAGAATAGCTGGTTCTTCGCAGATGGCGATCTCCGCCATTACGATCCGAAAGCCGTGGGTTTTTGTGCGTCTGGGGGTGGCTATCGGGCCACACTGTTCCATGCGGGGGCGATTATCCGCCTGAACGAGCTTGGCGTGCTGAAGCGCCTGGATCGGATCTCTGGCGTTTCCGGTGGATCGATCGCAACCGGCATCCTCGCCAGAGCCTGGCCAAATCTCGAGTTCGGTGACGACGGTGTTGCCACTCGAGCAGGTCTTGATAAGTATTTTGTTGAGAAGGTGATCGACGCAACATCACGATCACTTGACGTTAGGGTCGGGCTTGCAGGTTTTGTACCATTCATCTCGGCAGGAAATAGGCTAGCCGACCTATATGACCGGTACATTTTTGACGGAATGATGCTGTCGGACCTCCCCGAACATCCGCGCTTCATCTTCAACGCGCTCAACCTGCAGACCCAGGGGCTGTTCCGCTTCACAAAGCATTATCTGGCGGACTGGCGGGCGCTCCGGTCGACGGTTACAACGATCCGCATCGCCGATGCCGTGGCCGCATCCTCAGCCTTCCCGCCGGTGCTGGCGCCGCTCAGGCTCGATCTGCGCGACGAGACGGTGACCGTTCCCGAGGGTGCCCGGTTCGACGACCCGGCGCTCCTGAAGGAGCCGATCCTCGTCGACGGCGGGGTCTACGACAATCTGGGGCTCGAGAGCGTCTGGAAGCGCTGCGGCGTGCTGATCGCAAGCTATGCGGGCCACAACGCCGCTGCCGAGCCGAGCAATTTCACCTTCGATCACCTCATGACGGTGGTGAACAGCTTCCTCGCCTCCTCGATCGACTGGCGCGAACGGATGCTCGTGGCAATGTTTCAGCGCGAGATGGAGGACGGGCTGACCGAGCGGCGCGGCGCCTATTGGACCGCCGGCACCAAGATCGCGAACTTCCCGATCCACGACGGTTGGAAGCCGAGCGCGGCCGAGTTCGAGGCGGCCAAACTGTCGCCGACCCGGCTCGATGGCTTCGACCACGACCTGCAGGTCACGATCCTGCGGGCCGGCTACGCCTTCGCCGATGCTGGGATCCGCAGCTACCTAATGCCGGATGCAGCGCCGCCGGCGGGCGCGCCGGTCTGATGCGACTAGCTTGCTGGTACCGGTCTAAGGCGATTTTGGGCGCAGCGGTGCGGGCACGAACATGATCTCGCGGGAACTGGTCGAGTGGATCCTGTTCATGGCGCCGGCGGGACGGCGGTTCACACAGGACTCGCCTGTGCTCCCTGAGGTCTGGTTCCAGTACGCGGCGACGGTGCCGAGCTCCCTTGGCGGCCTGATCGTGCCACGCAAGGGTAATCCGTCGCATCATGTGGCGAACGAGCTGCAGGCGCGGCTCGTGAAGTGGCGCGCGCGGCCGGAGGAGGCCGACCCGCCGAAGCAACGCGATCCGATCGAGATGTCGGACTTACCGGGGCTCGTCAGGTTGACCCTTCATTTCGACGAGCTGGTCAACGTCGTCCTGCCGCTCACCCGATGGTGGATGACCGACGGGATGGAGGAGCTTACGCGTCGCCAAGGTTCAGAAGCCGGTAGGGAGGCGCTGCGACCGTTCTTCGCGAAGATGTTCGAAAAGCTGAAGCTGGCCCACGCGCTTCGCGATGGCACCGCGCATGGCAAGATCATCCGCGGCTTCGAACATACATGGCCCGATGCGGGAGATAAGGCGGGGCGGAGCGGGGGCACCGGGCTGCCTGACAGCACGATCAGGACGCTGCTGCTCATAGGGCTGATCGCCTATGCTAAGCGTTTCGGCGACAGTGCTAAAGAGATCGACGATCTTAGGGAGATCGAAACGCAGGCCTTCGGCGCTGCAGCCGCCGAGATCTTCGATTGGGATTGGCTTAGCGAGGCCACGCACAAGGCGTTCAAGGGCTCCGGCCTCCAGGTCAAGGCGGATGACAAGGCGCTTCTCAAGGACCCGCGTCTGATCTTCACCTTCAGTATCGACCGGCAGGCGCAGATCGGCTGGACCGACTCCGTTCGTACCGTGAAGGCCGATGCCGCTGACCGGCTCTTCGACATCAGCACGAAGGAGCTGCAGTGGGCTGTGATCGACAGCGGGATCGACGCGCAGCACTATGCTTTTGAAGAGTGCTCAAAGGTCGGGCCCGGCGAGGTTAACGATACGCGGCAGAGGCCGCGCAATCGGAGCGGTAAGCGCCTCCCTAGCCGGGTCGTCGAGAAGTACGATCTGACCCTCGTTCGCCGGGTTCGCAGCCGCGAGTTCGTCGATATCTTCGATGGCAGTCTCGACAAGCGCAAAGTCGACGCGCTCGCAAAGGAAATCATCGCCAAGAACAGGCCGCCCGGGCTGACGAAGACGCAGGCGAAGGAGATTATCGCTGAGATCGCCGCCGACGTTTCTGCCGGCAGGGCGTTCAGCTGGGATACAGCGCTGCCGCTCTTGCGGGTGGCGCCTTCGGTCAAGCCGCCCAACGAGCATGGCACCCACGTGGCCGGGATCATCGGCGGGAAGTGGCAGGAGTGTCAGTCGGACGGAACGTATAAGTGGGTCAACGGCATGTGCCCGGAAATCCGCCTGATCGACATGAGTGTGATCGACGATAGCATCACTACGACGGAGTGGGCCGTGATCTCAGCGCTGCGGCTCGTGGAGCACCTGAACCGGCGCGACGATTTCCTGACCGTGCACGGCGTCAATTTGAGCCTGTCAATCCCACATGACGTGACCAACTATGCCTGCGGGCGCACGCCTGTCTGCGTGGAGGCGGAGAACCTCGTCAACAACGGCGTGGTTGTTGTAGCCGCCGCCGGGAACGACGGGTTCAACGTCTTCCAGACCGATGGCGGGCGCGATGAGAAGCGGCTGCACACAACCACAAGCATCACCGATCCGGGCAACGCCGATGCTGTGATTACCGTGGGCTCCACGCATCGACTGGAGCCGCACAACTACGGTGTCAGCTTCTTCTCGAGCCGCGGGCCGACCGGCGACGGGCGGATGAAGCCGGACCTCGTGGCGCCCGGCGAGAAGATCGTGGCGCCGGTGCCCAACGATGCAACGGCCGTGCTGGAGGGCACCTCGATGGCGGCACCCCACGTGAGCGGCGCGGCGGCGATGCTGATGGCACGGTTCGAGGAGCTGAAGGGCAAGCCCCGGCGGGTTAAGCAGATACTTTGCGAGGCCGCGACAGACCTCAACCGCGAGCGGGGCTTTCAGGGGCACGGCATGCTCGACATCCTGCGCGCCCTGCAATCGGTTTGAGGAAGTTAGCCATGACAAGCGTTTTTTCGATCGAAGCGATTTCAGCGGGAAAGGGCGACAGCCTGGTGCTCTATTTCGGCCGGCCCGACAAGCCGGCGCTGATCGTGGTAGACGGCGGGCTCATGTCCACCTGGACCGGACCGCTGCGCCGCCGCCTGCGTGAGCTGCACGGGCTTCTGGGCCTGGGGCAGGGGGAGCGCCTTCCACTCCATCTCGTGGCCGTGAGCCATCTCGATGACGACCACATCAACGGCATCGTTCGGATGGTGCGCGACGAGGTGGAGGCGCGCCAGCAGGGGCCGGGGTTCGTCGAGATCCTGCAGCTCTGGAACAACACCTTCGACGATGTCATCGGGGCGCTGCCGAACGTCCAGACCGTCACCTCGGCGCTTGCGAGCCGGAGCAGCGGCGGCCACGACGGGGCCAGCGTGCTGACGAGCTTTAGGCGCGGTCGTGAGCTGCGCGACGGCGTGGCGCCGCTCCGGCAGAGCGGGCTCGTGGTCAACCCTCCGGTCGGCGCCGACCACAACCTCATGGCCTCGACCGGCGGGCCGACCCTGACCATGGGCCCGCTCGAGATCACCGTGGTCGGCCCGATGCAGGAGCAGCTCGACGAGCTGCAGGAGGAGTGGGACGCGTTTCTTGAGGCCAGCGGCCACGGCACGGAGGCCGAGGCGGCGCTCGCGGCGTCGCGCCTCGACAAGAGCGTGACCAACCTCGCCAGCATCGTGATGCTTGTGGCTTGCGAGGGCCGGACGATTCTTCTGACGGGCGATGCGAGAGGCGATCTAGTGCTCGAGGGGCTGGAGAAGGCCGGGATTTTGCCCGCGGGCGGCGAATTGGCGCTCGATGTACTCAAGGTTCCACACCACGGCAGCCCGGGCAACAGCGACGAGGCGTTCTTCCGCCGCCTTCCGGCGCGGAGCTACATATTCAGCGGCAACGGATCCCATGGGAACCCGGATCGTATCACGCTGGAGCGCCTGGTGGCTGCGCGCGGCGATGCGGCTTTCGAGGTGCACTTCACCTACGAGCTGGCCGAAATCGATGTCGAGCGACGCGAACATTTTGAGCAACACGGCCAGAATTGGTCCGATGGCGAGAACGGGCTAATCGCTTGGGCCGAGGCGACGGCTGCGGCGCATCCTGGCATCGCAATCCGGATCGGCAGCGAGACCGCGCCTCACGAGATCCGCCTGGGCGCGGCAGCGTCATGGGCGGGCACCTGAGTGGGTGCAGCGTTGAGCGCATTGCCAAACTTGTCGAGAAGAAAGAGTCTTGGGCCTGCTGCAGTGGACTTGCTAGTCCATGCTTTGGAAATAGGACAGTGTGAACATGACAAAGAAGGAGATCGGCGAGAGCGGTCTCGACGAGCTACTGAAGCGCAGTGAGCGGGCTGGAGATCTGCTGGGCAACGGCAAGCTTGAGGGAGCGTCTCACGATCCCGATGCGCGAGACGGTCCGCTAACCCCTCCGGCTTCGGTGACTTCGTCGCCTCCGGTGCCGAGCGGCCAGGCCGCCTTGCAGTCGGTCGCGACCTTCCTGACCCGCTCGATTTGCGCCGTGGCCGCCTCACCGGAGGTGTCCCGCGCCGCCTCCAGCTTGTCGAGCACGCCCAGCACGCCGTCGATCTTCTCGTGGAGCTCCGGCGGCTGGATGCGCCCCTCTCGCGCCTCCTCGCCGAGCCGCGTCACTTTGAGGTTCAGGCTCCTGAGGAGGTCGACGGCGGTGGAGCTGCGCAGTAGGGTCGCGCGCTGTTGGATGTGTTTTGCAATGGCCTCCAGCACCCGCGTGTCAGAGCCGTCCGACTTCGCCACGAGCACCCGGCCGAAGGAGCGCAGGAGACTGTCCGGCGGGTCGAGTACCTCATCGCCATTCGCTTCCGTCACCTCGATCCAGTCGATGAGCGCGCCGACCGAGGCGGCCACCCGCTCCTCGCTGCCCGAGGAGAGGCCCTCGCGCAAGATCGAGGCCAACACGTCCTGCCCGTTCTCAACGTCATGCGTCTTGAAGAGCCGCGCGAGATTGGGGACCAGCCGCTCGAGCGTGGCGTCGCGCGCGTCCATCTTCACGGCGATCCGAGCCACCGCCTGTGCGTGCTCGGGCGTGCCATGGGTCAGATGCAGCTCGACGACGGCGCGGAAGAGCGTCCGCAGGGTGTCGCCCGCCTTCCCCCAGAAGCGCCTGGTGCCGCGATCCGCCAGCGCTTCGAGCCACACAACGATCGCCTCGATCTCCTCCGGCCGCTCTAGGGGATAGAGCGGCGCGCCCCGGTCGCCCTCGAGCGCCATGGCGAGGTCCACCGCGGCGCGTAGCAGACGCTCTTCCGAGGAGTCCTCCGGAATGAGCGTCTCGAGCCCCGTCCTGGCCGAGAAGTACTGTTCGCTGAAGGCGTCCCTCGCCTTGCTATCGATGTCCTCGAGCATGAGCCAGGGCGCGAGCTCCGCGAGGTCCGTCTTCTTCGACTTGAGCGCCGCCTCGAATTCCTGCCTCGCGTGCTTGGCGATGCGGGCGCCGATCTCGCCGTCCGCTGGCCCGTCGCTCCAGTTGCGCAGGAACTGGATGCGCCGGAGCGCGCGGGGGCGCTTGGCTCTCACCCCGCTTTCGAGGAGTGTGAGAAGCCGGGCGGTCAGCCGCTCTGCCGTCTTCGCCGGCACCCTCGCGTCGCTGCCGGCCCGCGGCGTGCGGCGCAGGAGCATTACCGGCTCGGGCCAGCTCTCGGCGTAGGCGCTGTCGCCGTCCTCGAGCAGGATATCCTGGGCCGCGAACTCTCCCAGCCGCTCGGCAATGTCCTCGTCCCTCATGTCGGGCTTGAGGGTCGACACGAAGGCCGCCCTCAGCGGCCCGTGGGCCGACGGCTCCCCGAACACCCGCCGGCTGCGGAAGGCCCTGACGGCCTGGTCCAGCACCTTCTTGCGATTGCCGTCGCCCGCGAGCCGGTGGTGGCGGGCGAGCCCGCGGAGCGCGAAGGCCAGTCGCTGGAGGCTGCGCGGGCGCTTCTCCTTGCTGCGATTGAGGATCGCGAGCGCTTCCGCGGCCCCCAAAGAGAGGGCGGCCCAGCTCTCCTCCGCAAGCCCCGCGCCGCTCAGCGCCTCGGTCGCGACGGCGAAGTCGGACCAGAACGCCCCGTCCGCCCCCCCGATGTCGTCGAAGGCTTCGCCGACCCGAAGGGCCAAGCCAAACGCGCGCAGCACTAGCCGGCGCACCTCGACGATCTCCGCCGGCCGGTCGACCGCGATCCGGGCCGCATCGCGCATGTCACGGCGGACGACGTCCCGCGGCCAGGTGCCGAGACAGTTGGCCTCGATGTACGGTACGGGCCGGAAGATCATCGGAATTCCCGCCTCCTCGATCAGCGCCATTGCCTGGTCGCGCATCCGCATCTCGCCGAGCGATCGGTGAAGCAGCCGCTCCTCGCGCTCGGGGTCGCAGCGCAACGCCTTTAGTTCCTCGAGGCGGGACCTGTCCTTGGCGCTCTCCTCGTCCCGCTCCGGACCGGTTTTTCCGCCAATCACCGAGCGGCGCCAGCGGATCCAAGCCTCACGGTCGCCCTTGGCGACGCGCAGAACGCGGGCCTCGGCCGGCAGGCGGCTGACCTCCAGAATGTTGTCGCGGATCTTCCAGGCCTCGTCGCCCTCGCCCAGCTCCTCGATCAGCCCCGCGGCGCGCAGCCGGTCGGCATCGCTGAGCGCGGCGCTGAACGCTTCCCGCGCGGCGTCGAGCGCCGGTTGGCGCTGCCCGGCTGTTGCGCGGCGCAGACACCGCTCATATGCGAGGCGGGAGGCGACCGCCCGGGATTGCTCGACGGAAACTTCCCATCGGCACTCGGACAGAACGAGATCCAGCGCCTCGAGCTCAAGCGCGTGGCCCCCGAGCCGCCGCTTCTGCACGAGCGCCGCAAGGCAGAGCGCCTGTAGCGCGTCGTCCGTGCCCCCCGGTAGGCGCTGGGCGGCGACCTCCCCCTGCTGCCGGAGCTCGCGCGCATCGACGCGCAGGCGGTGCCAGTCGAACCAGTCGGCAAGCCCCTTTCCATCGTCCCTCCGATCGAGCCATGTGCTCAGCACCGCCGCATCCGGCAAGCGGATCACGGCGTCCACCGCCTTCATCACCTTGGGCTCCCAGCGCCTGAGGCATCGGTCGATCCGCCACACGAGCTCGCGCAGGAGGAGGAGCGTGTCGATCCGGAGCGTGCGTCCGTCGGCATCCTCGATCCCTGCCTTGAAGGCCAGGAAGGCGCCGAGAGGCCAAGAGGTCTTGTCCGGAGCAGCAGCCTGTGCGGCCTTCATCCGCGCCTCGAGGGTCTCGAGCCCCTTCGGATCGTGGCTCACCGCGAAGGTCAGCCGAAAGACCTCGACCGTCGAGAGTTGGTCCGGGTGGCGGCGGAGCGCCTCGATGTCGATCTCGAGCGGGGCCGCTCCGTTCGGCGGCAGCCCATTGAGCCAGAAGTCGGTCTGATCCCAGAGCGTCTGCCGATTGTCGTCCGGCAGGACTAGCCAGCCCGGGTCTGCCTCCCGACTGCGCATCCAGTCGAGCGCGCTTCCTAGGATGTGGTCGATCTGCTTAGACACGCGTCCGGCGCCCTGGGGGTCCGTCTCCCCAAACTCCCCGGAAAAGCTGTGGGGCTCCCGCCGCTCCGGCCCGGGGCCGTCGTCCGGCATCTCGATGCCCCAGCTCATGTCGTGGGGGTCCGTCCCGCCGATGCCGACGGCATAAGTTCGGGCAACCGGCCACTGCTCGGCGGGGTAGGGCTTGCCGTGACGCAGGAAGTCGAAGACCCAGTGAAGCGCGTGGGCCCGAGGATCGGCATCCGGATGCGCGCGCCTGTAGGGCGCCAATGCCTTCTCCGGGAGGTGCGAGAGGTCGATCAGGTTCACGTTGAGGCGGGAGAGAAAGACCCGGTCCTCCAAGAGACCGTCCGCATGGCCGAGCAGGTAGATCTTTGGCGCCCAGGGGCCCAGCTCGTCGCGCACCCAGCCGGCCCAGCGCAGGAAGTTCGGATCGTCCCCCGAAAACCCGACGAGGCAGAGGATCGACTCCAGCATCGATTGCTGAACGGTGTTCACGAAGGGGGCGAAGTCGCGCTGATAGGTCCGGAAATGATCCTCGGAGAAGACCAGCGGCTCGATATCCGGCACCGTGCCGTGGAGCTTCACGATGCGAGGGCGCGGGCCCCGCGGGATCGCCTTCGGGGTCGTGACCACCGAGTATCGCCGGCGGGTCAGGTCCCGGTTCGCGGCCTCGAGCAGCGTGTCCCAATTGGTCGTGAAGACCTCGCACCACGGAAGGTCCAGCAGTCTGAAATGCAGCGCGCTCGGCAGCAGGTTGTCGTTGTTAATCTCGTTGACGAGGAACCGATTAAGCTCTGGATCGCCCCGGCGAACCTTGAAGAGCTCGGCCAGCCGAAGGAACCCGCTGGTGGCGCCGGCCATCTCCATAGCCTTTTTGCGCCGGCTCTGGCTCTCTGGGTCCGTTTGTGGGCAAAGCTCTTCGATCAGCCGCTCCGTCAGACTGCGCCAAGTCGGCGCGCCTAGCTTCTCACTGTCGCGCAGTTCGGCGTTTAGGCTCAGTCCCGCGCCGACCATGACGGAGGCCTGACCGGCATCACCCCCCGGCGCGTTCCAAAGCGCCTTTCGCACGTCATGAAGATGATCGAGGTCTTGAAATCTCGGCCTGCACGGCATTGAAATTCCTTATCCGACGGTGCAGCCGCTCAAATCAGGAAATCTGAGCCGCCAGTTTTACTCCCGCCGCCCTTGAATGTGATTGATCTCTATAGGAGGATTCGTGCCACCATCGTCCACTACCGCCTTCTTCTTCTGATCGATATGGCGGACGCAGTTAGCCGCCAGTGTCCGCACTTCGGCGTAGTCACTGTCATACATGTTGATGTGGATGGTCACGCCGCTCACGGCGCCATCGAACAGGACGTCGAGCAGCTGTCGGATCTTGATCTTGGGACTCGACGACAGCTTGTAGACGTCGAGATCAAAACTTACATCCTGTGTGCTAGGGCGCTCGGATAGATCCTCAAGATGCTTTCGGACCCACTCGATCGGCCCATCGAGAAAACTCGTCTCTTGATCGTCCGCATTCAGCACCTTGTCGTCTTCGTAGGGGCCGCGGATAGCTAGTGTGTCGTCAGGGTTGCTGAAATCGATTTCGGGCGTGTCCCGCCCAGCGTTCATGAAAAAGGGGGCTGGCATGGACCGGTCTTGTCCCCGCTCACTTGACGAAGGCGCGAACCGTAAGCGATGCCAGCTCGCCATGCAGCTCGACTTTGACATCGACCATGGGGCCCGCCTCCGAGCGCCGCGCGTGCTGGAAGATATCAACATAGCCGAGACCGCGGTCTTTGGTGCTCCAATGCTGAAACGAAAACTCTTCTAGCTCTTCCTCGCTCATCCGGCCAAGCGTCTCGACCAAAGACTTCACGCCTTTGGCGTCGGTGGGAGTGGCGAAGGACTGCACCTCGGCGTAGTGACCCTTCTCGGCCTCGGACCCGATCCGCACCTCGATCTCGTTCGGAATGCTAGGCCCGTTATGATCGTCGACATTGTAGATCATCTCGATCAGCACGCGGATCAGCCGTTCGCGCGCATCCTCGTCGAGCTGATCTCGCTTGACGTTGATGAGAGATTGGCGAACGCCGTCGTGGAACTTCCGATAGTACGGCCCTTTGAACATAAGAATGTCGGCAGCCTCTCCGGGCAAGTCGACAAGTTCAGACGATGCCATGGTGCCTAGCCTCCACGTGCGCTTCGCGCCTCTCCGCGCGCCAGCATCAGAAAACATCAAGCGTCAAGTCCACTTCATATAGCTCGATATACTACATCCATAGCACACAGCACGAATCACCACAACCACTTGCTACTCACCCAGAGGCAATGCTCTCGCCATCCGCCGACGACGAAGCCTCGGGCAGGATCATTGCGTAGATGAGCTGATCGTCGCCCCTTGCCACTCTTGACCCATCCTGCCGACTGGTCAGATGATTCGTTACGCGCTCTGATAACGCCTCCACGAGATCGGATACAACCTCCGTGCGCCCGGTTTCAAAAGCAGTCAGATCAGTTTCGCCGAAGCCTGCGAGTATCTCCTTAAGATCCCGTTCGAACGACCGCTTTCCGTAGCGCACAAGTTCACCGTTCTCCCCCGGCCCAAGCTGGTTGAAGACCCCATCCGAGGCCGAGACCAGAAGATCGCCCGGGCGGAACTCTGCGGTGCCGTACTCGAACTCGAGCTCCCAGCCGGCGCCGATGGTCTTGCCGCTGTTGCGCTGCACGCGCGCATCCTCCTCCTCGTCAGCGACTTGTTGGCCCTCGCTCGCCATGTGTCCGAGAACATCGATCTGCCCCCCGCGCACGCGCCAAACCTGGAAGTTCCCTTCCGCATAATGGAACTCGCTGGTCTCGTAATCGAAGACACAGGCGATCCCGTCGAGCCCAATTCCGGGGTTCTGCCCCTTTTCCACCGGCTGAAAGGTGTCAACGAGGTAGTCGTCGAGCTCGTCCAGCATCCGCGAGGCGAGGTTGCCGCTGTCGTCTTTGTAGCCGAGGGAGAGCAATTCGCCAAGGTTCTGGAGCTGGCAGAGCTCGGCGAGCTTCACCCCTGCGATCAGGCTGGTCAGCGCGGCGGGCACGCCGTCTCCTGCGGAGTCGCCGATGAGAACCACTAGATAGCGCCCATCCCGGCTCCAGCGGTGGAAGTAGAAATCGCCGCCCAGCGCACCCCGCCTCTGCGTGATCGCATAGGCGACGCCAGGTACTGCGTCCAAGCCGCGCTGCACCACACGGATCAGCCGGTCGCCCGCCTTGTTCGACGCCTCGATCTCCAGCTGCGTCTCAATCTCTCTGGTGATCTCGTCGACCCAGACCGCGAACTTGCGTCCTCCCTCAATCAGGTGGAAGCGAAATTGCCGTCGCCACCCGGGCAAGTTGCGGATGTCGCGCAGAAAGCTCTCGCGGAGAACGTTTGGGTAGATGATGTGGTGGGTCGGTTTCGAGTCGAGCGGCGCATCCCAAGGGCGGAAGTAATCCACTCCCCCGGCGCTCTTCAGATCCTGTTGGGAGGGAAGACCCTCCCGCAGTGGCCCTAGAGGCGATTTTCCGTTGATCTTCCGCGCGAAGCTCCGCCGCGCCTTGTCAGTCCACGGCACTCCATCGAAAAAGAGATTGGCAAAGAAAGTATTTCTGAACGTAACCTGACCATTTGGCTTGCCCTTCTTCTTCGAAATTTTGGCGAACGCAAATGGCAAGGCGTTAAGTTCTGTCTTCTTGAAGTCCATTATTTCAATCCGCAATTCTGCTGGCATGCGCCCCTCTCACGCGGCGCGGTCCGACCGAATACATCCGCCCTCTTCTCGAGGCAACCATCAATTAAACCAACTCGATGCCCTGTGCACAAGGGCGCCGACGAGATCATGCCGGAGAACTCACTCATCCGCTTCCGCAGGAAGGTAGTCAATGATCCAGTCATCCTCGGTCCCGTCGAGGGTCATGCACATCACCGTAATACCGTCAGCGCGCAGGTTCACGCGCCCAAAATACATCTTCTCCACCACGCGGGAGTGCTAGATGTTGTGCTCCTCGTTGCGCGAGGTGACGGGCCCGATCGGCACCGTGAAGTTAAGAACCGCCCGCGCCGTCCGGTCGAGCATTGCCGCCTCGAGACTGAGCCGCTCCTCCTCCGCCTCCGCACGCTCGTCCCGATCCATCGACTGGGCGCGGGACTTCTTCTGGCTGTCGAGGCCGCTCGCATCGATCCCTGCGGCCGTTTCCTGATCGTCAGCTCGCGCCTCGGGACTGAGGAAGGCGCAGGCGTTGATCTCTACGAGATGGCGCCCGGTCACGGTGCCGGAGAGTGTGCCGAAATCCCCGGGTGGGTTGCGGAAATTCGCCCGGTTGACCGCGCCGATGGAGACGCTGCGCTCGACCTCGGTCATGTAGATGACCGTCTCCACCAGCACGTCTCCCGCTTCTTCGATTGGCAGGCGCCCCATGATGGCGCTCGCGCCGACGACCTCAGGCCTCGGACGCGCATGCCCTTCCGCATCGCCCGAGGAGATCACGTGCCCGCCAAGTTGATCTTCTTGAGAAAGCTCAGCGAGATGTCGTGGCTGCCGTGGTGGCAGGTGAACTTGCCCCCGGAGACCATACTGGTCACGACGCCCGTCGAGACCCCTTGCTGAATTGCATATTGCCTTACACAATGCATATACGTAAGGCCCAAGCGAAAGCGCGTGGAATCTTAAGAATGACACTCGAGTCGACCGTGACGTCGAAAGGGCAGACGACCCTTCCGAAGGACGTGAGAGAGCATCTCGGCCTCAAGCCGGGCGACAAAGTGCGCTACCTCGTCATCGGCGACGAGGTTCGCCTGGTTCGTCCCAGGAAGGTGATGAGCCTCTGCGGCAGCCTTCTCCACGAAGGCGAACCGGTGAGCCTCGACGAGATGGACGAGGCGGTCCGGGACGGCGCTGCCGCCCGCCAGCACCGGGATCGATGATCGGGTTGGATACGAACATTCTGGTTCGGTTCCTCGTTCAGGACGATCCGAGCCAGTCCGCGGCGGCGCAGTCCCTCCTCAGCCGCTGCTCGACGAAGGAGCCCGGGTTCGTCGGACGGGAGGTCCTTGTCGAACTCGTCTGGGTTCTTGAGCGGGCCTATGGCCATCCGGCATCGAGGATCTCGGCCACGCTGATCGGTTTGCTCGAGGCTGAGGAACTGGTGTTGGAGGACGCGGACGATGTCGCGACCGCCGCGGTCGCGTATGGAAGCGGTGTCGCCGATTTCGCTGACCACATGATTGCCGCCGCCGCGGTTCGGGCCGGATGCGAGACGCTCTACACCTTCGACCGGAAGGCGGCGCGACACAACGCGGTGACCTTGCTCGTGAAGTAGGTGGACGACGGGGCTGCAGAGGGCTGCTCCCGCCAAGATCGGTTGACAGCCAAACTCCCTTAGGCATCCTGAACAGGTGCCAGTTCGGTCTCCTCTTTTCGGAGGAGCACCATGTCATCCATACTGCGCAAACGCCCTGGTCCCGATCCGACGCGGAAGATCACTTTCCCCGTCCCGGAGAAGCTTGCGGCCGATGTCGAGGCGCTGGTCGAGCGGGCGGAAGCTCTCGGCTTCGACGTTTCGATCGAAGAGAGGCTCGAGGCCGCCTATCGCCGCATCCATGCGAAACTGGCGAAGGAGATGAAGGCGCTCGATTTTCAGGCACGCGACGCCGGATCTGACGATATGCCCACTGTCGAGGCAGTGGAGCAGGAACCGAACGACGAAGAGGCGGAGCAGGGTGCGGCTGTTCGTGTCGTCGGAGGCTGACCCGATTTCGGGGGCGGGTGCCGGACGTGGCAAACCCGCCCTCGCATAGGATCCGGCGCAATTTGCGGAAATATTTAACTCCATTTCATGGAGGTTTAGAGACTATCGTAAAGCCTTTAAGCTCACCTTCCGAGAAAACCTTTGTACTCCGGGTTTGCCGGATCAGTTGGGTCACGCATCAATGCCGCGCGATGGTCCTCATATTCGTCCATTCCTTGATCAGGCTGTTGATGCGCATGACCACCAGATAGCTTCTTCCCACGAACCGAAGGACAAATAACTAGCGCCCGCAGCACGGCAATAGCGATCAATGCGAACACGGCAGCAAAGACCTCCACAGCCATCGAGTTCACCTCCGCGCGTCATCCGCAGTTCCGTAGACGTTCAGTCGAAGCGGCTCACCGGTCGCCGCGAACATCCGAGAGATAGAAGGTCGGCGAGTCGCTCGCTCGACGAACCTCCGCGATCCCGAGCGCGCCGAAGAGCAGGATCTCGATGTTGAGCTTGGGCGCATGCACCGGGATGACGACGATGTCGGGAAATCGCAGATACGCATCGGGCTCCGCGATGCGGCACCCGAGCTGGCGGGCGATTTCGATCACCCGGTCGGCCGCGTCCGGAAAGCACCAGAGCGCCCACCACATCTCGGTCGCCGGATCCTCCGGCAGGGCGGCCAGGTCATCCTTCCAGAACGTTTCGAACGTGCCCTTTCTGAAGTGCTCGATGCGGGCGATCCGATCTTCGTTCGGCGCCCTGTCAGGCTTGTTGTCGCGCCTGATGAGTGGCCCGTGAGCATATTCGTCGATTAGCGCCTCCATCACCCCGCGCTTCTCATCGGGGACGATGAGGGCGATCTTTTGGGCGCCGGTGACCGGATCGATGCGCGTGGTGCCCTGGCGGGTATTCTCGCGAATCCTGGAGAGATCGGTGACAGGAGCGCGAGGCGCGAGCTCGACCTCCAGAACCACGCCGTCCGGTTCGGGCTGGCCGTCTTCGCCTTTGGGGCGATCCGCGAGGGCGGCATCGAAGGCGGAGTCATACTCGTCGATCAGCCTCGGGCCATGCTCTTCGCGGATCCTTTGGGTTCTCTGCCTCCGTGGATTCGAGCTGGGCGACTTGTAGGACCGAGGTTGAGCGAAAGCAGATATGTCTATGTGGTCAAGCGTAAATCGCGTCACGATGCCTCAATATCCTTGGCCGGCTTTCCCTCGAAGGCGTCCGCCATCGTTCTTCGCTCACGCAATTTCGTGACAATGTCGGACGTCCGTATTGTGTTCGTCTCCGCCAGGATCGCGTCCTTGACGGTCTCTTCTACCGCTCGGGCGATCTCAGCCTGGCTGAGGCCCTGTGCCTCTTGCAGGACCGAATTCCATTTGAGGTTCGGGTACTTCATCGGGCGGATGTGCAGTTTAATGATCGCCCGAATCTCCTGTTCGCTTGGAAGCTCGAAATTCAGGATTTCGTCGAATCGTCTCCGGAGTGCGCGATCCAGCAGGATGCTGTGATTGGTTGCCGCGATGATCAGGCTATCGGTCGTGCCCGGTTCTTCAAGAAAGAGAAGGAATGAATTCAGGACACGGCGCATCTCGGCGACGTCATTTTTCGCCGCACGCTGTCCGCCGACCGCATCGAATTCATCGAAGAGGTAGACGCCGCGGCGCTTGAGCGTCTCGCTGAAGACGAGACGCAGTTTCGCTGCCGTCTCGCCCATGTATCTGGTGATCAGTGCATCTAGCCGGATGACATATAGGGGCAGCCTGAGTTCGCCCGCCAGAGCCTCGGCTGTCATCGTCTTCCCAGAACCGGGCGGTCCGACGAAAAGGGCGCGGCGGTTTGGGACCTTGCCGTGCTCACGCAGCCAGTCGCGTTTCCTTTGCTGGTGCAACAATGCCTGCAGCCGAGCATGGAGGTCTTCGGCCAGCACCACATCGGCGAGCGTCAGCCGTGTTTGACGCAGTTCAAGAAGACCGTCGAGATCGCCTCGCGGTACAGCGAACGGAATCGCCACCGAAGCCTTCGTCCCTCGCGCCGAACGGGCCGCATCCACCGCCTCGCGAATATCCTCCGCTGTTCGACGGCGACCTTGGCGCGCTTCGGCGGCCGCGATCTGCAGGGCGATCGAGTAGAATTGCTCGTCATCCCCGTCAGCACGGCTCCTAAGCATGGCCAAAATCTGTTTTGCGTTCGACACGTTCAATTCTCGCAGGGCCGGTGGTTCTGCACTCAAGGTGAGCACATCCGCGGGCAGGTTGCCAACTGACCTGAGGCACCACCCATTTTACACTGTGCCACAATCCACCAGATCGGTCGACATAAATATAGAGGAGGGGGCGCCTCTTGCATACCGCATGTAGTGATGGTCCGGCTATGCCTACGCGGCTCCCAAATATCTGCACCCAATCTCAGAGCGCGTCCGGCTTCGCCGGACGAAGGATGTCGCAAGCCGACCCCGCCAGCGGTCACAGCATCCCTTGCTGACCAAAACGTTCCAACCATCTACCACGGTTCAACATCCGTCCGCACCTCGACTGACGATCAGGCAGCGCGGCGAATGTCAGATTCCGAGGATCGCATCCCAGCATTTGTGATTTCAACGAACATCCGCAAAGGGCCGAGATCGCCAGCCGCCGGGGTGCTTGTCGAGACGATTTGGTGCGCCGCCGCATGACCGTAGCGAGCCCAGACTCGACATCGATTGAGCCGCATCGAACCGCCGCTTCGAACTTCCACACTGGGCAATCTAGGAAATTCAAAATCGGAGAAGCGCCAACTACTATTCTCCACACTACTCTTGGGGTGTGGAACAACATGCGAATATAATTGCAACCAAACGCCTCTTTACCTCATAATCCCACTCTGATACAGCTAATACCTTCCATGAATGGAGCAACAACGGTATCCAATAGTCTTCATCTTCCGCATTCGGAAATTTCTCTCTCGCCAATTTACGTGGCAACGATACCCACTCTCCGAAATCGTCTCCACACTCTTCTCCAGGGTTGATCAGCATCTTCCGTTCATACTCAACAAGCTCAAAAAAGGAGAGTGTCTGCGTCTGCTCCTCAGGTAGGTTCATTCTAATCGACGTTTCTATTGATATGAAATCTCTAAATATATGGTCTTCGCCCGACTGCTCAAAATCAATCAGGGCGACGTTAGTTCCGCTTTTATCAAGAAAAATATTATTGGAATTTAGATCTCCATGACAATAACATAGCTTCACTTTCTGGCTTGCGCGATCAAAAAGTGCGCCTCTCACCGGTCCGTACGATTTTCCGTTAACGATAAACAAGCCCGATGGGAATTCACACGTCATATTCTCGGTTTCAGATACTTCCGCACATGCTTGACGCAATTTATTATTTCTTCTCTCATCCTTCTCCGTGGCGTACTCGGGCTTATTCGCAATGTAATTCGAAAGCGGACGTTCATCGGCATCAGAAAGCAAATACCATCCCGAGCGCTCCGCGAAAAAGAGCCTACGAAGCAAACTTGTCGATATCGAAAAATCAACCGCTCTTATTACATCCGTAAAGGTCTGCAATTCTGTACTACTTCCAAGCACAAATCCATAACAAACACCTGCATGATCGCGTGTATTTCCTCGTCCTATAATATCGACTCTCATATCATGGGGTAGTTGCCATCTTACCCATCGTTCAAATGCCCCGACTTCTCTCGAAATTTGCTCTCTTGTACCGCACTTCATGACAAGCGGAAGGTTCGGAGCACGGCCGGCGCCTTCTAGATTCATTTGATACACAGCCGCACCCGAATACCCGCCGCTCAACAATGAAAACTTCACGGTGTATTCTGCTTCAACCTCAAACTCCAATACATTAAAAGATGTTACACACTGCTCAACAAGTGACACAAAAGCTTGTTTCGTTATACCTATGCTCTCCACCTCCTTTGGGACGTGGATATTACAGGGCGTTCGCGGAACTCGGGAGCGCAATTCGCCACCGAGAAAAGCAAGATACTTATCATTTAACAAATAAGGTTTTGGTACGAGAAGGTCTGGATTCGGCACTCGCTGCCCAAGCTGTTCGATATCGAAGCTCTTTCCTGTCATCAAAACAAAGACAGTATCCGGATGATCGAGCTTAGCAGATGCAATGAATGTTACGCCCTCATTTATACTCTCAGAAAACTGATTATCACAAATAATAACATGCGGGCGGGTTTGCAGCTTTTCCCGTAGATCTTGGATAGAGTGGTAGAAATCAATCTCTGGGCCGGATCCAAGTGCACTCCTCCAAGCCGCCTTGATGCGCGCTGCATGATTTACCTGATCGTCAGCGATTATCACGCGCAGCGCTTTTGTCATTTTGATGCTCCCAGCGGGATTGAGAAACAGATTTCAAACGGAATTGTATCAAGTTCCTCGTGGGCCTCAAGATTCACATGCACGGCGCCTCCATTCATCCGAACCTGCGCAGCCAGCAAGAAAAGCCCATAATGGAAAGTCTGCGTCTTCCCGTCCGGGATTGGCGATGTGCCAACCTTCCGTGCCCTTCCTACGCCAATACGCTTCTCGGCGTTTCTATACAGAACGTTAACTCCGATGTATTCACCCGCCTGAACATCAAAGATCAACCGAAAATCGCTCGCTCGTATATTGCTATGCTTTTTCGCATTCCCTACCAACTCCGAAATTACTTCGGACAACAAGAAATCGAATGCGGGCGCCCGGTTCTCTATAGAAGCAATTGTTTCAAGACTTCGCTTTACGTGTAAGTTTGCATTGTGGTCCCCATTGTTCTGGTCGGATATTAATTCACATAGTGATGCAATATCGAATAAATCATCCGTCATTGGCGAAGAGCCGAGCCCCGAGTATTTTTTCAATATGGTATCGAGTGATTGGAATAATGCATCATCAGTTTCTTTCAAATAGGGAAGGAAATTCTCAATTTCATGCCGCGCAGAGTGTAGAAAAGATAGACGAGAAAGCCACGCGACGTCGGCCGCCAGCTCCAAACGTCTTGCAACATCACCTATTGCATCAGATATTGCGCTCAAATATTCACGATCAAACTCTAGACCAGAGCGCGATGCGCCGTATGCTTCGAAGACACCACGATTTATTAGGCCCACGCGCGAAGGCAAGAGTAACCCACTTATGGCATGGCCTCTGGGAGCCATCGGCGCTAGGGCGGCGGATGCAATGCTATTGTCGTCATCAGGCTCAAATCCGACGCGCACTCCTCTATTTGAAAGAAATGCACGAACTTCCACAGCAGATGCATCGTCGCTTCTTGGTGCCGAAAGGTTACTTAGGTCAACCTCTTCACTTGCTTGCGCTGATGCAACTACCTCTAAGTGACCAGTGAAAGGGTTGTGAAGGCGGAGCAAAAGAACCTGTGCAGCAGATGCAGAAACTGCATCGTGCAATATTGAGTCTAGCTGCGCGTTGACAATACTGCGCATTTCATCACTTGTGGCGGGAGGGGTTTGCACAAACGCGCTTTCGATTTCAGATGTGCTCTGGTGTATTCTGAAGATGGATTTTTCACGTATACTGGCGCGCTCCGTTTCGAAGTGATCATAAAATAGCGTCGGTCCGAACTTCTGAGCGTCCATGGAGATATGGCCCGTTAAATTGGCCATCACTAAGACGTGTTTCTTTTGGTCAGCACCATAGCCGCGTTTATGACGCGGAGCACGAAGCTCACCGAGAGCCAAGTGGCTTCTATCTAGGCTGGTTACATGTATCATGTAGTCGCCGCCAACACTGGCTTGGCCGGTGAAAGTGCCCTTTCTGTCGATAGCTCTTTCAAGGGTGGCGAGGTACCCGGTACACTTTTCGAGATGAGGGAGGATTTTGGAGTCATCAATAATATCGTGGCGATCGCGACCTTCAGGAGTTACATAATAATATGCGGACTGACAATTGGTTTGATTTGAGATTGCGTTTATAAGCCCACGGACTGTTACATCCGTTGTCGACTTTATAAATTCCCGTGCGAAGCGGCGGCTTGCATTCGCCATGAAGTGATCGTAGTGGCCACATGAATAGTAAAAAATATGTAATGTTTCTTCTATAGATTGTAGTAGATCGCGTAATCTAGCTGTCTCAGCGTCGGAATACACTATGGATTTTGGGCGAGACCAGCAGTGTCGCATTCCATCGGCGCCGGAATCGATGAATTCACTCACAGCTTCCGGCGATCCGAAAGTTGTGAAAGAAGTCGCATTCGGTTTCTTGTAGAAAGTTAGATATGGCAGAAAGAGCTTCTCGGCCTTGTTGTCATGCTGTGCGTTATCAAAGCGCCGGCGTTCGATTAGTGATACGAATACCGAGGCCTTGGCTGGAATGAGATCGATTATTTGACAAAACAGGTCATCACGCTGTACAATTAGATTTTCATGCAATAAGCGTGTCTTAATTTCGTGTAAGAGATCCATGAAAAGCCCGCCGACTGTCTGGTACTCGACTCTCGCGAGTAAATATCTGAGAATCAGAGGTTTGGATTGTCAAGAACGTTTGGGGGCATCCCCGGTGCGATGGTCAGGCCCACAACGACATTTTGGAGGGGGTCGTTTTCAAGCTTAGGGATTCCGTTGGCAGTCATTCTGGAAAAAAATTGTTGGGTCACTGCCACTGTCGTTCGACTGAAAACATTGAACACAGATTTCTTGGCCACGCCAGGGATCTGACGGAACGCCTGGAACAGTGGAAGGCTGCCAAGATCGATGCCTTTCCAAACAAAAGGGCGAATGCGGCCATCGGGTAAAGGGCTGCTTTGTCCGCTCAAGGGCCGAGTCCTACACCCCGTGTAAGCACTCGCGGCGAATGACGGGTTCGGGATTGAGCCCTCTGTCATTCGTCCCACCTGGTGCCCAGAGGAGGCGAGGGTGTCATGCCGCCGCGACCCTGTTCCAAAAGCCGGACTTTCGCCCGTGAGCGGCCCTGAGCCCAGCCTCGTAATCGGTGTGGCGCTGGTGATCGGCCGGCCAGCTCGGGTCACTCTCGGCCGTCGGCGAGAGGCGCCTGAGGGTCGTCAGATACCGCACGCCATGGGGGTAGGCCTTCGATCGTGCGCGGTCGAGGATGCTGTCGAGGAGCGCGCGATAGAGGATCGTCGCGGCCACCGGATGATCGTGGCCGAGCGCCTCCGCGATCTGCGGCAGGATGTGCCAGTCGCCGCCGTCCCATGCTGCCCGATGTGCGACCACCACCGCCGCCGCATCGTCGAGACGCGACCATTCCAGGAAGAACCTGACCGCTGTGATCGGGTCCGCATGCTCGCGCGCGAGGGCGAGAGCCCGCTCCTCCGCCTCGATGTCCTCGAAGTCGGGCAGGGCTTTGAGATGCGCGCAGAGAAGCTCTGCATCGAGCGTCTCCGCGAAGCCCTGCCAGAGCAACCCGGCCGCCTCGTCGTCGCGGTCGAGCGCCCGGAGGATCCGCGCTTCGAGCAGGAGGCGCGCCGGCGTCAGCCGGTCCGGCTCGGAGCGGCCCGGGCGCAGGAGCGGTTCGCGCACCCAGTCAAGCGCCTCGCTCGGGCGGCCGGCGTCCAGCAGCCGCGCTGCGATCCCCGCGGTGTCGCGTGCATGCGCCGGCTTCTCGCGCTCCAGCCGCATGAGGAGATCGAGGTCGCCGCGCGCGCCGGCGATGATCTGGCGCATCTCGCGCCATTGCGACGTCATCGAGTAATGCCAGCGGTCCGTGGCCCGAGCGCGCTCTTCCTCAACGCGCCGGTCGATCCGCGAGGCAAGCTCCGCATCCCAAGCATCGAGGACCGGCTTCGGCAGATGCGGCGCGACCGCCTCGGTGACGTCGACGAGGTATCCGTGCGAGGTCTCGCCGAGTGCTTCCATGATCCGCTCCGGCAGCACCGCGGCATCTTGCGCGCCCAGGTATTCGGCAATCGACCCGACCGCCGCGATGGCCTGATAGTAGACGTGCTGGACGGAGCCGTTCGAGTCGTCGACCCGCTCGAAGACCGCCTCATGAGTCGCGATGAAGCGCAGCAGCCGGTCGGTCGCGAGATCTGGGGCGGGACCCGCAAGCTCGCTCTGGATGGTGTCCACTACGGTTTGCAGATCGTCGCGGAAGGCCCGTCCCTTGTCCCAGTCGACGAAGCTCTTCGCCCGCTCCAGTCCGGCGAGGCGCCGGTCGATGATCTTCACCACAGCCTGCGGACCCGCGAGCCCCG